>CAXTMD010000368.1:0-230 GCA_964245035.1 uncultured Chthoniobacterales bacterium | reverse complement strand
GCGGTGGCCCCCAGGTCGTGCCGAAATCGTCGCTGAAACGCAGCCGCAGGCCGCTGCGCCGGCACTCGTCGAGGAACCCATCGGTGCTGTCCGGGTCCGCCCGGCCGCGCGCGGCGGTGACGAGCAGCAACCGGCCGCGGCTGAGTTCCACCACGTCGGGGTTGCTGAAGCCCCAGTAGCCCCGCTCGGGACTCTCGACTTCCTGCGAATGGAACCACGTCGCGCCGCCG
>CAXTMD010000367.1:565-4846 GCA_964245035.1 uncultured Chthoniobacterales bacterium | reverse complement strand
GTACCTTTGTGAGGTAGTCGTGCGCGTCGATGTTCACGCGGAACTTGACCTCTTTGAGTCGGGCGACGCTGTGTTTGCGCTCCTTTTCCTGCTTGGCCAACTCGTAGCGGTACTTGCCGAAATCGACGATCTGGCAAACGGGCGGTTGGGCGGTCGGGGCGATCTCGACGAGGTCGAGACCCATCTGGTTGGCACGGCGCAACGCGTCGGAGGTGCGCATGACGCCAAGCTGCTCCTTGGTCGAGGCGAGGATCACGCGCACCTCGCGGGCGCGAATCCGTCCGTTGACGTTGATCCGGTTCTGCGGTTGAAAGGCCATTCGGGTTTCGCCATCCCTGCGAAACCTGTCTTTGCGAGGAATGGCTTAATGCTGCATTTGGGTGAGTGGTTGTGCTGCCGACGAGCGGGCCGCCAGCCGGAGCCATCCGGTGACAAACCCATCGTCCGAGCCCGCGCGCTGGCACGGGATCAAACGTTGTTTACCAAGGTTGCCGCCGCCTTGCAAGGTGAAAATCAGACGGTACGTGTCAAAATTGACACTTGTGTTCACCCCGATGTGAAACGATGCTGCATTCGCTGATGGAACCCCGGTTCCCTTAGCAACGCCCCGCCGCGAGGACCTGCGGCGGGGCTTTTTCATTTCATGGCTATTCAGAACAGAACTTCCGAAAAAAACATCGAGATTGAGGGGAAGATCGTGGACGTGCTTCCGGGCACGATGTTCCGCGTCGAACTTCCCAACCAGCAGTTGGTGCTTGCCCACATTTCGGGTAAGATGCGCAAGCGTTTCATTCGTCTGACGGCCGGTGACCGCGTGAAGATGCAGATGTCGCCCTACGACATGACCAAGGCGCGCATCGTGTACCGGATCGGGTAGGACGTAGCTCACGCCGCAGGCGCTCGTCCAGTGGGTAGGGATGGCTCTCCGAGCCGTCCCAGCATTGGCTTGGATGACCGTTGTGCGCACGACGCGCCCCGCCGGAAACATTTGGGACGGCTCGGAGAGCCATCAGGATCTCGAAACGACTGGCCGCTGCGCGGCCCGGATTTTCACCACACTCTCCGGCCACCGCTTCGCGGCTACGTCGCACACAAAGACGAACACCGCCAACCCTAGCAGCCACGGCCACAGTTCGCGTTCCACGGCGGCGGTGCGTTCGTCGCCGCCGAGCAGGCTGCCCGGTGCGGGGGCGTACCGGCCGCCGGTGCCCTCCGCCAAGCGGCGCAACAGGGGTTCGTTGAGGGGACGCAGCAGCAATTCGTCGGGATAACCGACCGTCGCGCTGAGGAACTGCCGTGCCAACGGCTCTTCGGTTCCCGGGTGGCGGACGATCAGTTCCGCGTTGTACGCCCCGCGTTCCGGCGCAGGCCACCACGCTTCCAGACGGCCGGGCGCGGGGTTGGTCAGCGGCAGGCGCGAGGCGCGTCCGCGCGGGTCGATGAGCGCGATCTCGCCGCCCACGTCCGTCAGGAAATTTCCCTGGCCGTCGGCTGCCTCGATCACCGCACGGAAGCCGCCGTTTTCCCGGCGCAGTTCCACGGGGAACTTCGTCAGGGCCGGGGCGCGCGAAAGCTTGCGAACAACCTGCGCCCAGAACTTTCCGTAACCATCCCATTGGAGCCATTCCACCGCCCAGCGGTTGCGGGCATCGCTCGTGAACGCTCCCGTCTGCCCCAGCCCGTACCGCCACGTGGACAGTAGCGGTTCGCCGCGTTCGGTGACGAGCCACTGCTCGGAGGTTGGTTTCGGGCGGGTCGTGACGTAGCCGAGCAAAAACGGCGCGTTGGCGAAGTCGATGCCGCTCAGAAAATCCGCCGGCCGGGCAACCGTCGGCAAAAACGGCGCTTCCTGGATGGCGGACTTGGAGGCGGTCATCGTCTCGCGCGCGAAGATCTGCGGGATGTTGCCCGGCTGATCCGTGAAGTACGTGCGCCCGCCGCCCCACTGGGCGATCTGCTCGCAGAGCTTGCGGTCGGCGTCCGCGCCGACGGCCACGGTGCTCACGGTGATGCGTTCCTCGGCCAGCCGGGAGGTCAGTTCGTAGAACGGCCCGGGTGTGGACACGCCGTCGGTCAGGAGGATGACGTGCTTGATCTTGGCCGGGCTGGAGGAGATTTGCGGGGAGCCGAGTTCGAGGCCGGCGGCGATGTTCGTGCCGCCACCTGCCTGGAGGGAGGCGATGCGCTGTGCGACGCTGTCCTTGTCGGCGGCGCTCGTCATCTCCGCGACCCAGAACGCCCGGTCGTCGAACGCCACCACGCCCACGAAGTCGCGCGGCGACAACAACTCGACGGCGGCTTTGGCGGCGTCCTTGCACATCTCGATCTTCTCGCCCGTCATGCTGCCGCTGCGGTCGATGATGATGAGCAAGCCCAACGCCGGGTTTTCCTGCTGCTTCTGGAAATCGCAGCGCACCGGCAGAACTTCCTCCACCGGGGTCTGGTAATACCCGCCGAGGCCAAACGCCTGGTCGCCGCCCATCATCAGCAACCCGCCGCCGAACTCGCGCACGTACCCGGCCATGAGTCGCATCTGCTCGCGCGAAAGGTCGGTGGCCGGGATGTTGTCGAGCAGCAAGAGGTCATAGTTTTGCAGGTCGCTCAGGTCCGACGGCGCGCCGGAGGCCGGGCGGATGTCCAGGAGAATGCCTTCCTGCCGCAGCGCCAGCGCGAGATAGCGAGCCTGGTCGGGTTTGTCGGCGAGCAGCAGCACCTTCGACTTGCCGGCCGCCTGCACGTAGGCCGACGCCGAATTGTTGTCCGCCAAAGTGTCGTCGGCCGGGTTCTTCGGCCGGACCTCCACCGCGAACTCGAACACCTTCTCCCCGCTGACGCTCTGCGTGGACTCGAAGCGGTTGACGCCCGGGTGCAAGGTCGTTGCCTGCGTGGCGACGCGCACGCCGTTGCGGTACAGGTCGAGGTCGGCGGGCGTCTCGCGGTTGGCGACGATCTCGGCGGAGACCTTGAAAGGTTCGTCGTCCTTGGCGTCGCGCGGGGCGGTGACGTTGCGCACGAGGACCTCCGGCTGGTCCGGCGGCGCGACGGGCACGACGTGCACGCGCACGCCCCCCGCGCGCAGGCGCTCGATCTGCGCGGCGGCATCGCCGGTCGTTTCCTGGCCGTCGGTGAAGAGCACGGCGGTTTTGGTGAATCCGGCCGGGAACGTGGCGTCCGCGACGGCGAGCGCGCCGGCGAGGTCGGTGTTGTTCTCGTCGGTGTCGCGGGCGGGGAGTTCGGCGAGCGCCTTGAAGTCGGGGATGGCCGCGGGTTTGCCGCCGAACGCGATCCAGCCCTGCGAGGCAAACTTCCGGCCGGGCGCGCCGGCATCAGCCGCCGCGAACTTGCCCGCGGCGGCGAGCGCGGCGTCGCCGACGCTCCGGCTGCGGTCCACGAGCCAGAAAACGTGGGCGTCGCGGCGTTGGTGCAGCCAGCGCGGTTCGGCGAGGGCGAGGGCGACGAGCCCCAGCAATGCGAGGCGTAGCGCGAGGCTGGCGCGCTTCCGGGCGCGGGGCAGGGAGGAAAGCGTGCGCCGGTGCCACCACCAGAGCGGCAAAATACCGAGGAGTGCGAGGAGCGCCCAGGGACGGAGGAGTTCGAGCGGGGAGTTCATCTGGTCTCTACCTTGGGATGAATGCTTGCGGCGTGGTTCCTCATTCGGTGATCCTCCGTGAGAACGTCCACCATTCCAGCAACAACCACCCTGCGCCGAGAAGCGCGGCCCACCACCACAGCGGTGCCCACGCCCACCACGCGCCGGCCGCCGGAACCTCAGCGGTCTCCGTCGATGGCTTCGGCAACGCCACCGTGCGCGTCAGCCGGCTCTTGACGGTCCCCGGCAACGCTTCCCCGGCCGCCACCGGCGCATCGTCCACACGCAACGATTGCACGAGGTTGCCCAGCAGCACCGGAAACGCTGTGCGCAGCACGAGGTCGGTGTTCTCCAAATCGAATGGCAGCACCAACCACCGCCGCCCCGGTGCCGTGCCCTCCGGCCACCGGCCGAAGATCAGCGGCTTGCCGAAACTCTGCGCAAACACCTCCGCGCCCGCCGCTGGCCGGAACCCGCCCGCCGCCTCCAGGCTCACGCTGTCGAGTCCCACGAAGCGCAACGGTGCGCTGTCGCGTTCGTAGTCGCTCACCAGCGGGCGCTCCAGTTTCGCCGCGTCGCCGGTTTCGGGTTCTCCCCAAAACCCGCCGCCGGGTGGGTCGATCAACAATGCCGCCGTGGTCGGGGAAAAATTTGTCGGCGGGGCCGTGCGGTAGAAAATCGTCAACGCGGCC
>CAXTMD010000367.1:0-555 GCA_964245035.1 uncultured Chthoniobacterales bacterium | reverse complement strand
GGCCGGTGGGTTGGCGGCCGGTTCGTTCGGGCCGCGGCGGTGCCACTCGACGGTCGGCAGCGCGTCGAGCGCGGCGTCGAGAAAACCGTTGGGTGGCGCGACGAGTTCCACGCGGACGGGTTGGACGGCGGCGAGCGCCGTCTGCGCGCGGTCGTCCGCGGCGAACTGGTCGGGGCCCGGCGTACGCAGACGCGCCTCGAACTGCACCGCGTCCTCCGCGTGACCCGTCCAAGTTTTCCGCCACGGCTGACCGGGTTCCAGGTGGAGGGATTGCACGTCGAGCACGTGGCCGTTGCGCGTGACTTCCAGCTCCCCATCGACGGCGGCCTCGCCGAAGTGCTCGGCCTCTGCGGCCAGGAGGTAATCGCCCGGCGCGGCGAGGGAGCGGCGCGCGGAAAACGCGGTGAGGGCGGTGTTGACGGGTTTGTCGCTGCCCAGCCATGTCACGTCGATGTCCGGGGCGGTCAGCGCGGCGGGGTCGGGAGGTTCGGTCCACGCACCGTCGGTGTAGAGCGTGATCCGCCCGTGCGGACGACTGCCGGCGAGGTGCCGAGC
>CAXTMD010000366.1:626-4867 GCA_964245035.1 uncultured Chthoniobacterales bacterium | reverse complement strand
CTGGGCTGTGTGCTCATCTGCCACAACCATCTCCAACGGTTTTGTTAGATGCTCTTAGCGGCAGACGCCGCGTACACCGTCTGCCAGCGTCCCTCATCGACGCCTCGCACCAGCAGCCAGAGGCAGAACGACAATTCGCCCAGGAACGAGGGGATCAGGATCAACCCATCCAGCGGACCCAGCGGCACATCCAACAGGAGCGCCACGCTGTTGATCAGGTAGCACGCGCTGGCAATGATCAAGAGGACGCCGATCACTTTGGGCACGAACGTCGAGACGTAGACCAGGTAACCATCGATGAAGAGCGCGAAGCTGAAGATGGCCAGAGTGATGCCCAAAAACGCGTTGTGCGTCCTCATCGCCAACAAGGCGAGTTCCTCCAGTTGGCCCTGCCAAAGAGCCTGCGAGGCGTGGACGCCGTGGAGGATGACCAAGGGCAGCAAATGGATGAGGCCCGCGACCACCTCGCCCGCATTGGAGACCAGCGCGATGAGCAGGCTCGTGAGGGCAAGGATGCGGCTGACCGGCCGGAAGAGGTAGTAAACAAGAACCCCCTCGGCCACGGCTGCGACGACGGTCAGCAGGTCCGTGAGCAATCCCACGCGGTAAAGCAACGCGTGGGCGACCAGATTGCGCGCGGTGGCGGCGGCGTCGCCTGCCACCAGGATCTTCGGGCGGATGAAGGCTTCGGCAAACATCCCCGCGAGGATCACGACCAGATAGAGCGCCCCAGCCAGCCGGGCCTGCCGTTTTGGAGAGAAGACGAACATCTTGTCAGCCACCGTCTGGCCTGCACCAGAGGAAGTCGAGCCGCAAAGTTGGCCAGCTTCTCCTCACACCATCCCAGCTAGCGCGGCTCACGAAGCGGTCGCTTGCCGTCTTGGGAGTGCCGGCGAGACCAGCGTCTCACCAACGGAGGGTTTCTAACCGAAGCTTTCACATCCAGCTATGCCGAGCGCAGTGTTTACCTCGGCTTGTGGCAGATCCGGAAGCAGGTTTTCGTCCTTGTCAGGCCGAGCGACCGAGAGGTGACGTTGCAATTATCAGGATGGATCGGCGGGGCGGGTTCGGAAGTAATGGCGTGCTTGTTCATAGCGGCATGACTTGCACCTCTTGGCGACACGGTTGTGTAAGACCTGTAGATGGTGCCCCACGACCTCTGCTCGGAGCTGTTTGAACCAGTATCATCATTCACCGCTCTAAGTTCGGCTGTCCTCCGCTGCCCGTGGCGATCTTCCTGCTTGTCCTCTTCAGGCGAGCAGTGGCGGGACGGCGGCAGAGATCGGCACCTCCAGTACGAGCGGGACTTCCGTCCGCCACGCCTGCGCCAAAGCTTCCGTGAGTTGCGAAGGGTCCTCAATCCGCCGGGCGGTGCAGCCGTAGCCTTCTGCCAACTTCACGCAATCGAGGCCGGGCAGGTCCAAGCCGGGCACTCCGGGCGTTCTTTCCTGCTTGGCGAAAGCCTTGAGGATGGCGTACTCGGCGTTGGCCGGCACGACGACGAGCAGCGGCAACCGGTGCTGCACCGCCGTCCAGAGCGCCTGCACCGAGTACTGGAAAGCCCCGTCGCCGATGACGGCCACCACCGGGCGGTTGCGGCCGGTGGCGCGTTCCGCCAGCGCCACCCCCACGGCGGCGGGCAGCCCGAAGCCGAGGCCGCCGGCTGCGAAAGCCAAGTAGCCGCCGGGCCGGTTCGTGCGCCACCACTCTTTGAGGGCGCGCACATTCGAGAGGCTTTCTTGCACGAGCACGGCCTCGGCGGGTCGGGTTTGCGCCAGCGCGTGGAAGAGGAAGGCGGGCGTGGGCGGCGTGCTGATCGCCGGTGGCTCGGGAGCCTCCTTGGGCGCGGGTGCCTTGCGTTCAGACGACTCCGCTCCCGGCAGCACAGCAACGACTAAGGCGGTCAAGCTCAGAGCTGGGTCGCCCAGCAGGCTCTCGCCGACGGCGGCGCGGGCCGCCTCGTCGGGATCGTCGGTGATGTGCAGCAGGCGCGTGCCTGCGGGCAGGTACTCTCCCGCCACGTAGGGATAGTAGCGAAACACCGGCGCGCCCACCACGAGCACGACATCGTGGCCCTTGAGCTTGGCCCCGAGAGGCTTGATGGCGGGGGGCAGTTCGCCCTGGTAGAGCGGATGATCTTCCGGGAAGCCGACACGGTCGTTCTCCGGCGGCGCGTACACGGCGGCGCGCAGGGTTTCGGCCAGGCGCACGGCGTCGTGCCAGCCGCCGGTGCGGTCTACCCCCGCGCCGAACACCAGTGCCGGGTGCTTGCTCGCGGCAAGAACCTCGGCAAAAAGGCGCAAGCGCTCCGGGTCCGGCGCGAAACGGTGGCTGAAGGAGCGCCTGGGTCCGATGTCCACGCCGGGCTGGTCGCTGGCGTCCTTGTCCCAGTCATCGAGCGGCAAAGAAACGTACACCGGCCCTTGCGGCGGCTGGAGCGCGGTCGCGTAGGCACGCAGCAGGGTGCCGGGAGTTTCCTGGGCGTGACTGGGCTGGTAGCTCCACTTGACCAGCGGCCGGGGCAGGTTGGTCGCATCTACGTTGGTGAGCAGCGGCTCCAAGAGCAGCATCTCGCGCGTTTGCTGGCCGGCCGTGACGACCAGCGGCGTCTTGTTGAGCTGGGCGTTGGCCAAGTTGCCCATGGCGTTGCCCGTGCCGGCCACCGTGTGCAGGTTGACCAGGGCGGGTTTGCCGGTGGCCTGCGCGTAGCCGTCAGCCATCCCCAGCACGCTGGCTTCCTGGAGGCCGAGCACAAAGGTGAAATCCTCGGGTAGGTTCTTGAGGAACGGCTCCTCCGTCGAGCCGGGATTGCCGAAAATGGTCGTCAGGCCCAAGCGGCGCAGCAGGTCGAGGGTTTGAGTGCGAACGGTAGTAGAAAGCAAGCTCATGGTGGTGTGGTGATTGGATAAGCGGCGAAACGGAAAAGGTGGCGTGTGTAAAAGCGAGTAAGAGGAGGGCTGCCAAGCGGCGTCAGGCTGGCTTCAAACCGCTTCCTGGCGGTTTGCACAGTCGTGGTATAATCAGGGTGGATTGCGACCTGCCGTATGGAAGACACTGAACTTGCCGAACCTGCGAGCGACCGCCGCGACGAGGCCAGGGAGTTCGGCGCGCGGGTGCACCGGCTGCGCGAACGGGCCGGGCTGACCCTCGCGCAGCTTTCGGACAAGTCGGGGGTGAGCCGGGCGATGCTCTCCAAGGTGGAACGCGGCGAGCAGAGCCCGACCATCGGCGTGGCCAAGCGCATCGCGCACGCCTTGGACAAGTCGCTCTCGTTTCTGACCGCGGGCCGCGAGGAACACCGCGCCAGTGCCGTGGTCCGTGGGGATGAGCGGCCGGTCTTCCGCGATCCAAAGACGGGCTTTGAGCGGCACGTGCTTTCCCCGGTGCTGGCTGGCAACAACACGGAGGTAGTCTACCACCATCTGCCAGCGAAGGTAGGCACCGGTCCGCTGCCGCCCTACCCAGCGGGCACGGAAAAGCACGTGGTCGTCGCGCAGGGAGAGGTGGTCATTGAGGTCCGGGGAACGGAGACTCACCTGTTCAAGAACGACACATTCTTTTTCGAGGCCGACCTGGAGCACTCGTTCCGCAACCCGACGGCCCGGCCCTGCGGCTACTATCTCTTCATCTCGCGCTGCGTCTAAGCGCCCAAGGGCGGCTCTCCTGCCGTCTGATCCAAGGGACAAGCCTGGAGAGAACTCGCTTTTCACTCCCCAGGTGGTCAGCCGCTTCATGAACTTCTCCACATCAGAAGCGGCGAGTCTCTCATCGTAGACAAATTCAAGCATCGTAGAAATTTCCTATTGCACGCGCCTTCGCACCGTGCAAATGAATTATCTCATGATGGAAATGCTCTCCTGTTGGCAACGACTTCCGAGTTCGTTTGCCGCAAGATCGGCGCTGACGGAGTTCGCCCCTGCGAACGGCTAGAAACATCCAGCACTTCCACCAATGTGTGCCTCCAGACGGGCACGCAAAAGCACCACTCAGAAAATCTACTGTATGCCAACTGAACCCAACAAATACGACGACATCGCCCACCTCGGAGCCCGGCTGACCAACCTGCGCACGGCCGACGGTTGCACGCTCGGCGTGGAAACCGACCAAGGCATCCTCAACGTCACCGCCACCGCGCAGGCGCTCGGCCTGCCCTCTCCGAGAGACATGGATGACTTGCTTCAGAGCGGGACCGGCGCGCAGGTGCAGGCCGCGGCGACCAACCGTTTCCAAAGGGACGAGTA
>CAXTMD010000366.1:0-616 GCA_964245035.1 uncultured Chthoniobacterales bacterium | reverse complement strand
CGTCTTGGAAGCCGCCTTCGCCCCGCTAGTCACCCGCCCCGAGAAGATTATCAACATCGGCTTCAACTACAAAAAACATGCCGAGGAAACCGGCACGGAGATCCCCAAGGCACCGCCGCTCTTCGCCAAGTTCAACAACTCACTCAACCACCACCAGGGCACGGTTAAGCTGCCCACGGACGTGGACAGCCACTTCGACTACGAGACGGAGTTGGTCATCGTCTTCGGACGCGAGTGCCGCGACGTGAAGGAAGACGACGCGCTCGACTACGTGGCTGGCTACGCGGTGGGCAACGACATCAGCGCGCGCACCCTCCAGCAGCAGACCCCGCAGATCACCGCCGGCAAGATCTCCGACGGTTTCGGGCCGGTGGGCCCCTGGCTGGTCACCCGCGACCGGGTGCCCGACCCGAACAAGCTGCAACTCCAAACGCAGTTCAACGGCGAGATGCGCCAGGACTGGACCACCGGCGACATGATCTTCGACTGCAAGAAGCTCATCACCTTTCTCGCGGGCATTATGACGATCAAACCCGGTGACCTGCTCTTCACTGGCACGCCACAAGGCGTCATCCTGGGTGAGAAGATGCCCGCCATGCTGCGCCGGTGGATTAAG
>CAXTMD010000365.1:0-4868 GCA_964245035.1 uncultured Chthoniobacterales bacterium | reverse complement strand
AGAACGGCAAACCGCTCCGTCTGGAACGCATCGAAAACGACATCTCCCACCAACTTATCGAGGAGTTCATGCTCGTGGCCAACGAGGTCGTCGCACGCGAGTTGAAGAATCGGCAGGTTCCGTCGATCTACCGCGTGCACGAGGACCCGGACGCGGACCGGTTGCTGGAGTACCGCGACTTCGTGCGCAGCTACGACTACCACGTCGGCGACCTGACGCAGCGCACGGAGTTACAGAAACTGCTGCGCGCCGTGCGTGACAAACCCGAGGAAGAGGCGGTGAAACTGGGCCTGTTGAAAAGCCTCAAGCGCGCGGCCTACGAAACTGCCCCGCTAGGCCACTACGGGTTGGCAAAGGTCAACTACACGCATTTTACGAGCCCGATCCGCCGCTACGCGGACCTCGTGGTGCACCGCTCGCTGGCGGTCCTGACCGGCGAGGAAAAACGCACGCGCTTCGCGGCGGCCGACCTGACGCGCGTGGCCGCGCACATTTCTTCCACCGAGCGCGTGGCCGCCGACGCCGAGCGCGAATCGGTCAAACTCAAGAAGCTCGAATACTTCCAGAACCTCTTGCAGGAACGCCTGGATAACGCCGACGGCGCGCCGACGACCTTTCAAGCGACCATCGTCGATGTTAGAAACTACGGGCTCTTGGTGGAGTTACCCGACTTTGTGTTGAGTGGATTGGTGCACGTCTCCGAGTTGGACGACGACTTCTACCAGTTCGACGCGGTCCGGCAGCGGTTCGTGGGCAAGCGTCACCGCAAGGTGTACGGCATCGGCGATCACATCGAGGTGGAAGTCGCCGACGTGGACACGTTCAAGCGACAGGTGGACTTCCGCATCGCCGACACGACCGACGACGAGGAATGAGGTTGCCACGCTGACGGGGCGCCCGGCGGCAGGGATTTCATGCGCACCGGACGCCCCGGAAAAGCGGCGTTCGGCTTACTGGAGCACGACGACCTTGTCGACGAGCATGTCGTTGCCGTCTTTGACGTAGTGCACGCGCACGCGCGAGTCTTTGCGCACCTTGGAGGCTTCGATCACCTGGCCATTGGGCGTGACGTAGGAGACGGTCTTGCTGAATTTGTAGTGCACAGGTTCGGCCCCCTCGCCGTGCAGCACGAAGCTGGTGCCGGGCGTCCATTAGGTGATCGTGCCCGTGCTCTCGGTCGTGGTGGTCTGCGTCGTCTGACTGGTGCCGTCGGCGCTCGTGGTCGTCGTGGTGGTGGACTGCGATGATTGCGCGAACGCTGCAGACGCGGTCAACGCCAGGACGCCGGTGAGACTGAGGATCAGTTTTTTCATGGGTGTTTTATTTTTGTTGCCGCGAGGTTGCGCGGCAAGAATACCGACTTACTAACATCGGGATTTATTCAGACGGAGTTTTCGTCTTCCCCGACAAGAATCGCTGAATCTAAGCGGAAGCAATTACGGAGATTGTTCTGGAAGGCTCCATCGACGCCGGTGCGTCGGATCAGCCCTCCAACCTCAACAAACAGCAACCATGAAGATTCGATCCACTCCCTTCCGCATCACCTTAGCCGCACTTGCGCTGCTCGTCGGCGTCAGCGCGGCCGCGCACGCGCAGACGGTCATCAACTCCTTGCCTTATGTGATCAGCGAAGGAGGCCAGTACGTTCTCAACAGCAACCTGGTCATGTCGCAGACCACCGGCACAGGCATCCAAATCAACGCCTCTAATGTGACCATTGACTTCCAGGATCATTATATGAGTGGACCTTCCAGCGGCAACACGCCGGTCTACGGGATCTACGCCAAGGAGCGTGCGAACATCGTGATCAAGAACGGTACGATCTCCCACTTCAACTACGGCGTGAACCTTGACAGCAACGGTGATAACACGACGACCAACGCCGTCGACGCTCGCGTGGAGAACATGCGCATCGCCCACTGCTCGGCCGTCGGGGTCGCGCTGTACCATCAACCGTCCGCGCGCATCCTCGACTGCCAGATCTCGCAGATCGGACTGAGCAACTCGACCGGATCCAACGCGGGCATCTACGTCGTTGGACCGCAGGTTACCATCCAAGGAAACACGGTGAGTGACATCACCGCCGGTCCGGGGTTGGGCCACTGGTGCATCCTTGCCGACAACGGCGTTTTCATCCGGCAAAACCAGCTTTCCAACGGCAGCGATGCAGTGCGGCTCGGCATCTACCAAGACAATTTGTGCTATCAGTGCACGAATCTTTTCACGGGTGGCATCGATGCCGGCGGCAACTACAGCCAGAACTAAGCCGCGGCGGAAGAACTAGGTTTCCCTGATGTGGGTTAGCTCGCCTCGGAGAACCTTCCAGCGACAAACCTTCATCGCTCACTCTGAGCCGAACAGAGTGAGCGGAAACCGCTCCCCAAGTCAGTGCGTGACGTGCGGCAGGAAGATCAGCGCCGCCACCGTGAAGTAGATGATCAGCCCGGTCACGTCCACCAGCGTGGCCACGAAGGGCGCGCTGCTCGTCGCCGGGTCAAACTTGAAAAACTTCAGGATGAACGGCAGCATCGCTCCCGACAGGCTGCCCCACGCGACGATGCCCACCAGCGCGATGCCCACCGTCATCGCCAACACGTACGGATGCGCGCTGTACTGGCCGTGGTCCCAGCCCAGCATCGTCCACAGCGAGATGCGCGCGAAGCCGACGACGCCCAGCAGCACGCCGAGCGACAGGCCGCTGCGCACCTCGCGCCACGCCACCCGCCACCAGTCGCGCAGCGTCACCTCGCCGAGCGCCATCGCGCGGATGACCAGCGTCGAGCCCTGCGAACCCGAGTTGCCGCCGCTGCTCATCACCAGCGGCACGAACAGCGAGAGCGCCACCGCCTTCTCGATTTCGTCCTCGTAGCTCTGCATTGCCGTGGCGGTGAGCATTTCGCTGATGAAGAGGATCACCAGGCACGAGCCGCGCTTGCGGAACATTTCCCACAGCCCGCTGTTCATGTAGGGCAAATCGAGCGGAGCCTCCAAACCGCCGAACTTGTGCGCGTCCGCCGTGGCTTCCTCCTCGGCCACGTCGAGCACGTCGTCGACGGTCACGACGCCCAAGAGCCGCCCGCCACCGTCGCAGACGGGCAGCACCGTGCGGTCGTACTTGCGGAAAAGCGCCACGGCGCTCTCCTGCGTGTCGGCGGCGGCCAGGGTGATGAAGGAGTCGTTCATCAGGTCGCGCACCTTGGTCTCCAGCGGCCGGGTCAAAAACTCGCGGATGCGCAGATCGTCGATGAGCTTGCCGTGGTCGTCCACGACGTAGAGCACGTTGAGCGTCTCGCTGTCGCGGCCCCGGGTGCGCACGTCGTCGAGCACCTGGTGGACGGTCCAGTCGGACTTGATGGCGATGAAATCCGGCGTCATTAGTCGCCCGACGCTGCCTTCGGGGTAGCCCAGCAGGCTCTGCGCGACGGCGCGCTCGGAGGGCGAGAGCGAGGCGACGAGGCCCTTGACGGCCTCGGGCGGCAATTCTTCGAGCAGCGCCGTACGGTCGTCGGGCGACATCTCGTTGAGGATGCCCACGGCCTGTTCGCGGCCCATGCTGTGGAGGAGTTCCTCCTGTTCCTCGGGGTCGAGGTACTCGAAGACGCTGGCGGCCAGCGACTGGGGAATCACACGGAAGACGACGACCTTGTCGTTGTCGGGCAAGTCGGCGACCACGTCGGCCACGTCGGCAGGAACCCATTCGGAAAAGAGTTCACGCAGACGGGTGAAATCACGCGAGGCAACGAGGCTCTGCACCTCGGGTTGAAGAAGTTTACCGAGCATGGGAAGTCAGAGGTTAAAAAAGGGACCGCAGGATGCCCGAAATGCTCGGCGCTGGCAAGTCTCGGTAGAGGTTTTTCGTACAAGGGGCGGCCCAGCCGTGCAGATGCGGCTAAAACTCCGCCTGCACGGCGATGCGAATGTACGGCGCGGGGTGAGCCTTGAAGGTCTTGCTCGCGTCGCCGCGGTAATATTCGAAATCGCGTGAGATGCTGTAGCCGCCGTCGAGGTCGATGTCGATCTGGTCGGTGGGCGAGTAGGTGATGCCGCCGCCCACGCGCGTTTCGCTCATGTCGATGACCCCGTTGCTGAAGCGCCGGTCCTGCGGGCGGGGATTGGAGATGTCGTCGCGCTTGTAGGCGGAGCCGAGCAGTTCCGCGCCCGCGTAGAGGTCGAGCTTCTTGCTGTACGAGTAGATCAGGCGCGGCGTGGGCGGCCGGGCCTCGATGCGCAGGTGGTTGTTGAACACGTAGATCGCCCCCAAGATCGGATAGATCGGGTAGTGCGACAGCGCCGAGTACCGGAGGCCGAGCAGGAGGTAGAACTTCTTGCCGATGGGCACGATGGCGCCGATGGACGTGGGCGCGTCGACGTTGCCCAGGCCCACCTTGTTGAGGTCGGAGTAGTAAACGCCCGGCGTGCTCTCCAAAAACGCGCCCACCTGGCCTTGCTCGATGTATTCGAGTGCGATGGTGGTCGTCAGGCTCTGGAGGCTGGTGGGCAGGGGGGCGTTGGTCGCGCCGAAGTCGAACCGCTCGTAGTCCACACCCAGCTTGAGGTACACCTTGCCGACGACCTGGAAACGGTGCGCGTAGTCCACCGAGAACTGCGATTCGTCGAACGACCCGTAGGAGCGTTCGTTCGGGGGGCGAAACTCCTTTTCACGGAACGTCGTGCTGCCGACGTAGGCCGATTCTTCCTCGAAGGTGTCGAGTGGGACCTTGTCCTTGTCCGGGGCAGCGGTCGGCGTGGCGACGGTGGCCGTGGGTTGCGTGTCGTTGGAGTTGCTGACCGCGTCGGGCGCGGCGGATTGCCCGGAGATGGGTAAAGCGAGGACGGCAAACAACGGCAGAAGCCACCGGCGCAGGGGA
>CAXTMD010000364.1:0-4873 GCA_964245035.1 uncultured Chthoniobacterales bacterium | reverse complement strand
TACTGTTCGATGACCCACACGTCGGTCAGGCCGCTGTGCAGGCAGTTGCTCAGGGCAAAGTCGATCAGCCGCAGCGTCCCGCCGAAAGGCAGCGCCGGCTTGGCGCGTTGGGCGGTGAGCACGTCCAGGCGGCCCCCCGCGCCGCCGGCAAGGATCAGGGTGAGGATTTTCGCGCGTTTCATGCCGGTGACAGGCCGATTCGGCAACCGCACGGCTCCCGGCTCTGCGGTTTGTGTGACGAAATGCTAACGGAACTGCGAGAGGGTCCGCACGTCGTTCTCCACGAGCATCCGCACGTCCGGCAGCCCGGTGAGGATCATCGTCAGCCGGTCCAGGCCGAAGCCGAACGCAAAGCCCGACACCACCTCGGGGTCGTACGCGTCATCCTTGCGCACGGAGCTGACCGCCTCGAACACCGCCGGGTCCACCATGCCGCAGCCGGCGACCTCCAGCCACTCGCCGCCGCGCAGGCCAGCGCTTTTCACGTCGATTTCAAAACTCGGCTCCGTGAACGGGAAGAAATGCGGCCGGAAGCGCACGCTCGTGCCCGGCCCGAACAACTCGCGAAAGAAAAACTCCAGCGTGCCCTTGAAGTCCGCCAGGCTCACGCCCTCGTCGACGTACAGCCCCTCGAACTGGTTGAACTGCGCCAAGTGCGTGGCATCCACCTCGTCCCGGCGGTAAACCGCTCCCGGCGCGATGATCCGCACGGGTGGCGGCTGGGTCTCCATCGTGCGGATTTGCACGGTGGAAGTGTGCGTGCGCAGCAGCCGGCCGTCGGGCAAATAGAACGTGTCCTGTTCGTTGCGGGCCGGGTGGTCGACGGGCGTGTTGAGGGCGTCGAAACAGTGCCACTCGTCCTCGATGTCCGGGCCGTCGGCGAGCGCGAAACCCATCCGGCGGAAAATCTGCACGGCGCGGTCGAGCAGTTGGGTGGACGGATGCAGGCTGCCCATCGGCACGAGCGGCGTACCGGGCAGGCTGAGGTCCACCTGCGCCAAGGCGTCGGCCTCGTGCTGGGCGGCGAAGGTTTTCACCTTTTCGTCCAGCGCGGCGGTGAGCGTCTGGCGCACCTCGTTGAGCCGCTTGCCGACGGCGGGACGCTCCTCCTTGGAAAGCGTCTTCATGCCCTCGCCAATCTGGGAAAGCTGGCCCTGGCGGCCGAAGTACTTGACACGTGCCGCTTCGAGGCTGGCGGCGTCGGTGGCGGCGGCAATTTCCGCCTGCGCCTGGGAGAAGAGGGTGTCGATTTGGTCGAGCATGTTCAAAAAATTAGGGCTGCCTCGCAGAGGCAGCCCTATCTTGGACGAGCGGCAGCCTGGCGGCGACCGGTTTCAGAAATCAGGCCGCTTTCGCCTTGCCCTTGAGGGCGTCCACCGCCTTGGCGACGATGCCTTGGAACACCGTTTCCTCGGTGACCGCCAGATCGGCGAGGACCTTGCGGTCGAGCGTGATGCCCGCCGCCGTGATGCCTTCGATGAAACGGCTGTAGGTCAGGCCGTTGGCGCGGGCGGCGGCGTTGACGCGGGCGATCCAGAGCATCCGGAAGTTGCGCTTGCGCGTCTTGCGGTCGCGGTAGGACCAATACTTGCCCTTCATCGTCGCGTCCTTGGCGTAACGGAAAAGCTTGGAGCGGCGTCCGCGGTAACCTTTGGCTTGGTCGAGCACGCGCTTGCGGCGCTCGCGGCTGGCGGGGGCGTTAGTGGCTCTTGGCATAAGAAATCAGAAGCTAAAATGAATCGTACCGAGGGTTTTATTCCCTCACGCGAACGGCAGACAATCCTTGATGCGCTGCTCGTCGGTGTGGTGCACGACGCCGCGCTTGGCCAACTGACGTTTGCGCTTGGCGCTCTTGCTTTGCAGGATGTGGCGGCGGCTGCTGTGGGAGAACAGGATCTTGCCCGTGCCGGTGATCTTGAAACGCTTGGCGGCGGACTTCTTGGTTTTGCGGCGGGCGACGGCTTTCGGCATAGGGGCACAAACTATTGCCGCCTTTGACAAAACCGCAAATTCTTTTTTAGTCCCGGATGGCTGCTCAAATCGCTCTCCTCTTCTCCGGGCAAGGTTCCCAATCCGTCGGCATGGGCCGCGAACTCCGCGCCGCTTCACCCGCCGCCGCAGCCGTCTTCGCCCACGGCGACGAGGTCCTCGGCCGCCCCCTTGCCAAGCTCATGGACGAAGGTCCCTTGGACGAGTTGACCCGCACCGGCAACTGCCAGCCCGCGCTCTTCGTGGACGGCTTGGCGCGTCTCGCCGCGCTGCGCGAGGCGGCGGGCGACTTCCCCATCCACGCCGCCGCTGGGCTGTCGCTGGGTGAATTCACCGCGCACACCGCCGCCGGAACGTTCGACTTCGCCACCGGCCTCAAGCTCGTCGAGGCGCGCGGGCAGTTCATGGAGGAAGCCTGCGCGCAGAGCGCCGGAGCGATGGCCGCGCTCATCGGCGCGGAGGAAAGCGTCGCGCGCGAACTCGCCGCCGAACTCGACGTGGACATCGCCAACCTCAACTGCCCGGGCCAGATCGTGATCTCCGGCGAGGCCGAGCGCATCACGATGGCCGTGTCGATGGCCAAGCAGGTCGGCGTGCGCAAGGCCGTCATGCTCCAGGTCGCCGGCGCGTACCATTCGCGTCTGATGGACCCGGCCTACGTCAAGCTGGGCGACGCGCTCATGCACATCGTCCTGCAAGCGCCACGCTTTCCGGTCGTCGCCAACATCGACGGCCAGCCGGCCGACGGCTTCGACGAAATCCGCCGCACGCTCACCGAGCAGGTGACGAGCACCGTCAACTGGACGCGCTCGGTCGAGCACCTCGTCGACACACTCGGCTGCAACCTGCTCTTTGAACTCGGCCCCGACGACAAGCGCGCCGGCATGGGCAACCGCAGCCGTCCAGGCACGGAGTTCAGCTCGATCAGCAACCGGGCGGCGCTGGCGCAAGCGACCGAACGCCTCAAGCGTGGGTGATGACCGCGCGCACCTGTCTCCTGGCGGCCGGGTTGGTGGCCGCCGGCTGCGGCGGTCCCAAAACCACGACCGCACCCAAACCCCCGCCCCGGTTGGTGACGACCGCCAAGGTCGTCACCCACGACGAACCGCTCTACCTCGACGAAATCGGCACCTGCACCGCGCTGGAGACCGTCTCCGTGCAGGCGCAGGTCAGCGGCCAGATCATCAAGCGCGACTTCGCCGACGGCGCGGACGTGAAGCGGGGCGACCCGCTTTTCACGATTGATCCGCGCCCGTACCAGGCGGCGCTCGACCAGGCCAAGGGCGCGCTCGCCCAGAACCGCGCGCAGCTCGAACTCGACAAGATCAACCTCACCCGCGCCCAGGACCTGCGGACGAAAAACGTCAACACCCCGCAAGATCTCGACACGGCGCGCACCAACGTCGAGACCGACCAGGCCAAGATCGAATCCGGCCAGGCCGCCGTGGACGCCGCGCAGGTGAACCTGGATTTCACCCAAATCCGGTCGCCCATCGACGGCCGCGCCGGGCTGCGGCAGGTGGACGTGGGCAACATCGTCACGGTCGGCACGGGCACGGCGGTGCTGCTGACCATCCAGCGGCTCGATCCGATCTACACGGATTTTACCATTGCCGAGAGCGACATGCCGCAGGTCCGGCAGTACGCTCCCAAAGGTGGGCTCAAGGTGGAAACGGATCTGCCCGACCCGAACGTCCCGCCGAAACAGGGCGATCTGTATTTCCTCGACACGCAGGTGCAGGCCGGTGCGGGCACGGTGAAGGCACGGGGGGTCACGCCGAACCCTGACCACGTGCTGCTGCCGGGCGCGTTCGTGCACGTGCGGTTGATCCTCGACACGCTCAAAGATGCCCGGCTCGTGCCGAACCAGGCCTTGCAGATCAGCCAGCGCGGGCCGTTCGTGTTCGTGGTCAAACCTGACAACACGCTGGACCTGCGCGCCGTCAAACCCGGCCAGCGGCAGGGTGATCTGACGGTGATCACGGAAGGTTTGCAGCCTGGCGAGGTCGTGGTGACCAGCGGGCAGTTGGCGCTGGCCCCGGGAATGCCAGTGAGTGCGCAGCCCGACCCAACCTACAATAAATAGGACACCTTGATCCGGCAGCTGTGAGGCTGCCGTTCCAAACAAGGTAGGGATGGCTCTCCGAGCCGCTCCCTAGATTTTCCAGCGAGATGTGTCGTACGCGCGGCAGTCACCCCATCCCAAATAGGGAGTGGCGCGGAGAGCCATCCCTACCATGACGGACGACCGGCCACTGCGCGGCCTGCTCAGAGAGCATCACTTGATGCTCAGCAGTTCCACCTCGAAGATCAGCGTCGAGCCCGGCCCGATTTCCTGCCCCGCCCCGCGGTCGCCGTAGGCCAGGTTGGCCGGGATGAACACCTGGTACTTCGAGCCAGTCTTCATCGTTTGCAAAATCTCGGTCCACCCCTTGATCACCCCGTTGACCGGGAACGTCGCCGGTTCGTTGCGCTTGTAGGAGCTGTCGAACTCCGTGCCGTTGATCAGCGTGCCGCGGTAGTTCACCGTCACCGTGTCCGATTCCTTCGGCGTCGGGCCGGTGCCCTGGGTCAGCACCTTGTACTGAAGGCCGTCGGGCAGCGTCACCACCCCGGGCTTGGACTTGTTCTCGGCCAAAAACTTCACGCCCTCCGCTTCGTTGCCGGCGGAGGCAGCCTTGCGGGCTTCCTGCATCTTGGCCATCCGCACCTGCTGCTCCTGGGTCAGCGCCGCCGTGATCTGCTCCGGCGTCATCAGCATCTGGCCGCCCGCCAGCGTGTCGCGCAGGCCCGCGGCGAGCACCGCCGGGTCGACGTCGATCCCCTGCCCCTTGAACTGCTTGGCGAGCGCCGTGCCGATGGCGTAGCTGATCTTCTCCTTGTC
>CAXTMD010000363.1:0-4878 GCA_964245035.1 uncultured Chthoniobacterales bacterium | reverse complement strand
CTGAAAACCACGGCGGTCGAGAGAGATAACGCCGTCACTCGGAGAATGTTCCTGTTCATGGCCGACGAGGTTACCGTCCGCGCAAACGGCTGGCAAGCGCGAAGATACGCGCGTTTGGAAGACGCGCCCGCGCAATTATGCCGTTGCCCCGCACAGCCCGAGGCTGTTTAATCGCTTTTCCCATGGCTGCCACCATTCGCGTCATTCCCGCGCAGTTGGAGGCGTTCGACGTGCCGATCCTCTACACGGCGACCATCGGCCGCACGCCGGAGAACACCGTCTGCCTGAAGTTCAGCCCGACGGTCAGCCGCCAGCACGCCATCATCCGCTGCCACAACGGCTACGAGTACCAGATCATGGACCTGGGCAGCCGCAACGGCACGTACGTCAATGACCAGCGCGTGGTCATGCCGGTGACCCTCCAGAGCGGCTCGCGCATCCGCATCGCCAACAACGACCTCGTCTTCGAGCAGACGCTCGACCCCGACACCACCGAGGAAGCCGCCGCCACGCTGGCGGGCCACGTCGAACCGCCGGGGCAATCGCTGCACAACGCCGCGATCCTCGTCTGCGACATCCGCGGTTTCACGAGCCAGTCGGAGATCCTGCCGGCCCCGTCGGTGGCGCAGGTGCTCGGCCAGTGGTTCCGCGAGGCCGGCAACGCCATCCAGAAGCAGGGTGGGGTGATCGACAAGTTTATCGGCGACGCGGTGTTGGCGTACTGGCAGGAAATGGGTGGGCCAGCGGACGCCTGCGGCCGGGCCTACCGCTGCGCGCGGCAACTGCTCGACCTCGCGCTGCGCACCAAGTGGCCCGAGTCCGGCCGCGCGTTCACCGTGGGCATTGCCATGCACTACGGCCGGGTGGCGTTTGGCAACATCGGGCTGGTCGCGCAACGCGATGCGACGATCATCGGCAACGCCGTTAACACCACCTTCCGGCTCGAAGCCGTCATGAAGGAACTCAACCAGACCTTGCTCGTCAGCGCCGATCTCGTCGGCAATCTCTCCACCGAGGACCGCGCGGCGTTTGCCGACCTCGGCGAGAAGGCGCTCAAAGGCAAGCACGAGACCGTGCGGGTCTTCGGCTTCCGGGGCTAAAAAAGGGGGGGGCGAGCGTCTGTCAGGCAGGCGAGGAGAGGCTGCCGCCGTCCTGCTCGGAGCCGTCGGCCGGACGGCAGCGCGCCGCGCACAGGCAGCCGCCGAACACCACGATCATGCCCGACAAGTAGGTCCAGAGCATCAGCGCAATCACGCCGCCGAATGCGCCGTAAACCGCGTTGAAGTCCGTGAAGCGCGTCGAGTACACGACGAAAAGCTGCTGGGCAATTTGCAGGAGGATCGTCACGCACAACGCCGGCATCCACACCCCGGTGAACGTCGTGCCAGCGCGCCTGCTCGGAGCCAGCTTGTAGAACAGCACGAAGCCGTAGAACAACACGGCCGCCGACACCAGGTAACCCAGCAGCGTGAACACCAACGGCACCCACACGCGGCTGAAGGAAAGATAGTTCTGCACGGTTTTGAGGATCACCGGCACGACGTTCCCGAGCAGCAAGGCGCTGACGAGCACGCCGAGCATCGTCAGGTTCTTCAGGGGCAGTTTCCACCAGGAGATCGGTTGCTGCCGGAACGCCTGGTTCACCGAGGAAACCAGCGACTGGAAAAACCCGAGCGAACTCCACAGCAAGCCAGCGAGAGCGACGAGGCCGATCTTGCCCCGGGAATCCAGGACGCCGTGCAGCGTGGAAGCGAGCAGGTCGCGCGTCGGCCCGCTGAGCGGCAGGTCGGCCACGATGTACTGGAAGGCCAGGGCTTGCGCCTTGTCTTCGCCGACAAACCGCGCGGCGAAATCCGCGCCGAGCGTCACCAGCAAGATCGCCAGCGGCACGAGCGCAAAGAACGCGTAGTAAGAAAACGACGCGGCCCACACCGTGCCGTTGATGTCGGAGAAAAGGCTGCCGGCCGTCTTCAGCCATTCCCACGCCGCGCCGAAGGACCGTGGCACACCACGATCACGCGCGGGGGCGGGGACCTCCGTCATCGACGCTCACAGACCCTTCTCAACCTTCTGCTCCTCGGGCCGCTCGACGTGGCCGCCGAAGCCCTTGCGCATGGCCGAGAGCATCTTTTCGGCGAACGTGTGCTGCAAACGGGAGCGGAAGCGGGTGTACAGCGCCGTGGAAAGTACGTCGGCGGGTACGCCTTCTTCCAGGGCAGCCTGGATGGTCCACCGTCCTTCGCCGGAATCCGCCACGTTGCCGCTGTACTCGCTGAGCTGCGGACTTTGGATCAAAGCAGAAGCGGTCAGGTCGAGCAGCCACGAAGACACCACGCTGCCACGCCGCCAAAGCTCGGCCACCTCGGGCAAATTGATCTCGTAGCTCAACCCGGCTTTGAGGTCGGGGCTGTTCGCTCCACGCATGATGTCGAAGCCTTCGGCGTAAGCCTGCATCAAGCCATACTCGATGCCGTTGTGCACCATCTTGACGAAGTGGCCCGCACCCGGACCGCCGCAGTACAGGTAGCCGTTTTGCGCGGTGCCCTTGCTGTCATCGCGGCCGGGGGTGGACGGGATTTCTCCCTTGCCGGGAGCCAGCGCGGCGAAGATCGGTTCGAGCCGCTTGGCTGCGTCGGGGTCGCCGCCGTACATCAGGCAGTAGCCGCGGTCTACACCCCAGATCCCGCCGCTGGTGCCACAGTCCAGATAGGTGATGCCTGACGGTTTCAAGGCCTCGGCGCGGCGGACATCGTCCTTGTAGAACGTGTTGCCGCCGTCGATGATCGTGTCGCCGGAGAACAGCAGCTTGGAGAGTTCGACCACGCTATCCTCGGTGGGTTGCCCGGCGGGCACCATCACCCAAATCGCCCGGGGAGCCGACAGCTTTTCGACCATCTCCTGGAGCGAGGACGCGCCGGTTGCACCCTCTTTTTCCAAGGCGGCGACGTTGTCGTGGTTATGGTCGAACACCACGCATTGGTGTTGGTGCTTGAGGAGGCGGCGCACCATGTTGGCGCCCATCCGGCCGAGGCCGATCATTCCGAGCTGCATAGTTGGAGGAGGTGAGAGGTTAACGCGCTGACGCTAACCATGATCGCGCATCCACCGCCGCGTGCGTGCGTGCCGGTCGGCAAACATGAGGTGAAACTGCCAGCGCCCGAGCGTCTCGCCGAACCATTTGCCCAGCCAGCCGCCGGGAAACAGGTACTCGACATGGTCGGTCATCCGCGTGCGCCGTGGGCCGAGGGCACGGAACTCGTGATGGTGCCGCCAGAAGGCGAACGGGCTTTTCAGCGCCTCGTCCACGACCAGCGTCGGCTCCTGCACATCTCGCCAGACCCCGTGCCAGCGCATCGGCAGCAGCCCGAAGAAGCGGACGACGATGCGAAAATCCGCGCCCGGTTGCGGAGTGGGATCACCTTTTTCCACCGCGACGGTCTGCCAGCCGGGAGAGATTTCTTTGATGTTGTACGGGTTGCCATGGAAGGCGAACACCGCTTCGATGGGGGCGTCCAGATCAACGGAACGTCGGTAACAACAAGGGCGCGGCATCACTCTGCCGGCGGCGGCTCGGCGGGTACGGTGTCGGCTTCGGGCTCGGCCGTCGCGGGATGCTCGGACGGATCAGGGTGCGCGTCGCGACGCTCCGCTTCCGGCTCTGCTTGCGGCGGTTCCGCGACCGGTGCTTCGCTGGGGATGGCGTCCCCTTCCGGTTCAACCGCGTCCGAGTCGATCCCTGCTGCGCTGGTGACCACCGGCGTTTCTTCCGAGGTTTTTTCGACTGGGGCAGCGGTGCTTTCCTGATTGGCCGCCACGCTGGCCGGGTCCGCGCCGATGTCTTCCGCGACCGTGGCAGTCGGCGACTTTGCCGCGGACGTGGAGTTTTCCTTGGCTTTGGGCGGCAGCGGCAGATCGAACGTCCCGTTGTGGAACTCGATGATATGCCCGGCCTGCACGAGGAACCGCAGGTCAGCGGCCAGCGTCGCCTTCGCCTTTGCCGCGCTGTCGTGCGCCCCGCGCGGCGGGTGGGCGGCCGGCGGGGGGGTGCCCGCCGGGGCCGGGTGCGCGGCGCCGGGTTTGTACTTGCCCGCCCCCGTGGCGAGGATCGACTCGGCGATGAACTTGCGGGTGCAAAGCGGCGATTTGCCGATGATCTCCAGGATGGCCGCGACGTTGGCCGTCACCGCGCCGCCCGCCGGTACGAACGGCGTCGGCCGCGATAGCGACACGTAGACGACGCGCTTGCGGTGCTTGAAGATGTGCAGGCCGGCGTTTTGCAGACCCTCGCGCAGGAGTTGCACGAACTGGGCCGGGTAGCGCAGCTCCGTTTCGTGCGCCTGCCGAATGGCCTGCATCATCGCCGGCTCGGGCAGGTTGCGCGCGACCGAACCGTGCACGCGCCGGACGGTGCCGCTCTGCACCAACCCGTCAAAATGATGCTGCCGGAAGTGCGCCCGCGCCTCGGCCGTCGTGTTCAGCGTCGTGGGCGGCTCGCCCTCCTTGGTGACGATGGTCGTCACCGTGCGCGCTTCCTCCTTCCAGCGTTCCACCAAGGCGGGATCGCTGACGATCTCCACGTTGCCGCGCCGGAAATCCTCGAACGACATCCGGCGGCTGAAGCGGCTCTCGTACAACGCGCGCAACGCCGGCTGGAAGCCGTGGTGGTTCGTCGGACCGAGTAGGGTGCCGGTGGAGCGTTCGCGCGCCACGTTGGCGAAGTTGCCTTTCAGCGGCTCCTTCTGGACGGTTTGTTCGGCGTAGTACTGTTCGCGCGATGCGTCGAAGGCAATGCGCTCCAGCGTGGTGCGATCCAGCGTGATCGGCCCGTCGTCGCCGAGTTGGTAGAGCATCGTGCCGTTCGCCGCCGCGGCAGGTTCC
>CAXTMD010000362.1:3652-4897 GCA_964245035.1 uncultured Chthoniobacterales bacterium | reverse complement strand
GACCGTGCGCGAGACCGGCCGGCACCCGGCGGAACTGCGCGAGGCCGTCGCCAGCCCTGGCGGCACGACCATGGCCGCACTCGAAGCCCTCGAACGCGCCGGCGCGCGCGCGGCGATGATGGCAGCCGTGCGCGCGGCCACCGAGCGCGCCCGCGAGATGGGCCGTTGACCGGCGGCGTCTCCGCCGCTAAAGGAGTGCCCTGTGAAACCTCGTTTGCTTCACCTGCTCGCGCTGCTCGTCAGCTTCGGTCTGCTGCTGCCCGTCGCGCAGGGTAAGACCACCGCCAAAAAGAAAAAGTCTTCCGCCACCAAGCAGACCGTCCCCGCCAAGGTGGTCGACGACGAGGACACGCGCCCGGTCGACGTCGGCCCGGTCGATCCCAACCAGGCACCGAAGATCGTCGCCAAGTCGGCGCTCATTCTCAATCCACGCACCGGCGAGGTGTTGTTCGAGAAGGACGCCGACACCCGCCGACAGATCGCGAGCACCACCAAGCTGATGACCGCGCTCATTGTCGCGGAGGGCGGTGGGCTCAACTCCCAGGTGGAGGTCCAGCCCATCGACACGATCTGCGAGCCGACCAAGCTCTATTTCAAACCCGGCGAACAGTACGCACGCTCGTCGCTGCTCTACGCGCTGCTGGTGCACAGTTGCAACGACGTGGCGCGCTGCCTGGCGCGCGACAACGCCGGCAGCATCCCGGATTTCGCCGACAAGATGAACGCCCGTGCGGCCCAGCTCGGCGCGACCAACACGCACTTCGTCAATCCCAACGGTTTGCCCTCACCCGGCGAGGAGCAGTTTTCCACCGCGCGCGACCTGTCGCGCATCGCGCGGGCGGCTTACTTCAACAACGTGCTCCGGCCGATCATGTCCACGCAGCATCTGCAATTCCAGTACGCCGACGGCAAGATGCGCGAGTACACCAACACGAATAAAGTGCTGTTGCGCTACCCATTGTGCACGGGGATGAAGACCGGTTACACCGACGCCGCCGGGCATTGCCTGGTGTCGAGCGCCGACGACGGCGCGGGGCACGCAGTGATCTCGGTGTGCTTGGCTGACAACAAGTCGATCTGGAACGATTCGCAACGTCTGCTGATGTGGGCGCTGGCGGTCGAGGCGACGAAGGGATGAAGGCTGTCCCGGGGTGCCCGGCCTACCTTTCCCTGCTGTCCTCCTGCGGCGCGTGGCAACCCCCCCCCGCCCCCCCCCGCCCGGTGACCCCGGGCCCACGCCCCCCG
>CAXTMD010000362.1:2794-3642 GCA_964245035.1 uncultured Chthoniobacterales bacterium | reverse complement strand
GACCTCGCCGGAAGGGTTCACGCGTGCCACTCGCCCGCGGCCGGGAACAAAGGAACATTGTGGGTGAGGTCGAAGGGAAGAGGAAAACGAGTACCTCTGCCGAGGTCCTTCAGCTCGTTGCACTCCCCTCAGGATGACAGAGAGAGAGAGAGCGCGCGCGCGCGTCAACGCAGGTTACAACGGCACGCGCCCGTGCTGCTCGCCTTCCTTGACTTCCGGCACGTGGCCGGTCACATAGGACTTCACCGATTCAAAAACGTATTTGAGCTTGTTCTTACCCTCGTTATCCCAATACTCCCCATCTTCGGGTGTCACCGAAATCAACGCGATGTGCGGATCGTCCTTGCCGCCGGGGAACCACACCTTGAAGGGTTCCCTCCAAAGTTCCTCGACCTTGGCGTGGTCGCGGACGAGTTCGGCGTGGCCGCTCAGCGAGAGGTACGCGCTGCGGTCGTGCTGACAGACGATGTGCACGCGCGTGTCGGTCTCGATCTCGTGCGATTTGGCGCTCTCCGCGTCCGTGAAAAACCACAACCCGCCATCATCCTCGATCTTCGCCACCGCCATCGGCCGCGCACGCAGGCGGTCGTTGGTCTCGTGGGTCACCAGCATCGCGGTGTGGAACTGGTGGAGAAGCTTCAGGAAGTGCGCACGCTCGGCAGCAGGTTCGGCGGCGGGCGACGGAGTGTGTTCGGCAGGCATGATGAATGGAATCGTCCCCGCGCGGTTCAGCGCGCGCTCCCGGCCACCGCGCGGCGGACAAAATCCGCCACGGCCGCCGGGGCTTCGAGCGGCAGCAGGTGGGCCGCGCCGGACACGGTCTCGGGTTCGTGAGCAAGTTCCTTCGG
>CAXTMD010000362.1:0-2784 GCA_964245035.1 uncultured Chthoniobacterales bacterium | reverse complement strand
GCGATCTCGCGCCGCAGCAGCCGGGCGGTGATATTGGCGTCCTTCTCGCCGGCGAGCAGGAACACCGGGGCCTCGATCCGCTCCAGGCGCGCGGAGATGTCCACGCGGCTGCCACGTTCCAGCCACGCGCGCCACGCGGCCGGCGCGACGCTCACTTCATCCGCGACGACGGCGCCGGCCAACTCGGGCGGCAGCGGCTTCGCGGTGATCTTTGACAGCGTCTCGCGCGCCGCCTCCGGCGAACCATAACCCGCCAGCAGCCGGGCGCGTTCTTTCTCGGGCATCGGCTCGGGCGTGGGCGGCGACGGCGCGACGAGCGCCAGCGCCTCCAATCCCGGTGGGCACCCTTGGCCGGCCGCCATCGCGAGCGCCACCTTGCCGCCCATCGAATGGCCGACGAGCACATAGCGGTCAACCCCCAATGCGCCGATGGCTTCGGTCAGGTCGGTCGCCATTTGGTCCAGCGAGTACGAGGACGTTTCCTCCGCCGCCTCGTCGACCGCGGTTTGCCCGAAGCCGCGCAGGTCAAACGCGAGGCAGGGAAGCCCGTCTCCCAGTGCGCTCAGCACGGGCTCCCACGTCCGTGAGGAACCACCGAAGAAGTGCAGAAAAATTAGCGCGACTCCGCCGACAACCGACGCCCCGGATTCGCTGCGGCGCAGGTGCATCCGGACGCGCGAGCGCGGCAGCCCGATGTCCGTTTCTCTGAGTGGTCCCATGAGCTTTCAGAGGTGCGTGCGCAACGTCTGCGGCTTCTCGTTGAGCACGAACAACTCGCTCCACGGCGCGATGCTGATCTGACCGAACTCCTTCAGCAGATCACGGTAAGCCTTGGCCACCGGCCGCTCGCGCCGTTCGAGGTCGTAGAGGCCGCAGGGATTGACGTTGCCGTTCTTCTCGGACAACGCCGTGTCCCAGTCCACCTGATCCACGAGCGAGTACCACGTGAACCCGAGCACGGGTACGCCGGCCTGACGCATGCGGATGATGTTCACCCACTGCTTCCACAGCCACACGGGAGCCTGCTCGGCGTCGAAGGTGTTCGTCTCCGTGTGCATCACGGGCTTGTGGTAACGGCGGTAGTATTCGCGCGTGAGATTGTACCAGCCGAGCACGTCCTCGGCGGTGTCCATGCTACCGTCGGGCAGGATCAACTTCTCATTGCGGCCGTAGTAATCGTTGCCCATCACCTGGTAGCCGGGCGGCTCGCCTTTCATGAACCACTCGTACTCCTCGCGCGACATCCCGTTGTCATAGAGGAACGTGCACACGTCGCCGTCGGGCGGGTGCGCGTAGAGCAGGTCGAGCGAAAGGAAGCGCAGCTTGTTGGTCAGGATCGTCTCGCGCGAGGGCACGGCGCGCATCTCGTGCAGGTACTCGGCCGACTCACTCTGCACGATGATGCAGTTGGGCTTTTTCTCCGCGATGGCCAGCGTCGCCATGATGCTCGCCGCCGCGAGGTGCTTCATCGCGGTGACGAACGACCGGTCGTCCTTGAGGCATTCGTTCCACGCGCCCTCGCGCGCGGAGTGCTTGGCGGTGACGTAGATTTCGTTCACCGGCGTGTAGTAGCGCACCCACGGGTAGCGCTCCGCCACCGCCTTGGCGTACGCGGTGAAGTGGATGGGCAACTCCGGGTTCTGGAAGCCGCCCAGCCAGTCCGGCACGCCGAAGTGCAGCAGGTCGAGGATCGGCTCGATCTCCTGGCGGCGCATCTCGCGCATGACCTCGTCGGCAAAGCTCCAGTCGTAGCGGTCCGGCCCGAGGTGGATCTTGTGGTAAGGCAGCCCGTAGCGCAGCACGCGCAGCCCGAGGTCGCGCACGAGCTGGAAATCCTGCTTCCAGTGGTGGTAGTGGCACGCCTCCTCCAACTGGTCGCGGCGGATGGTCCGGCCATCCTTGTCGCGGATCGTCGGGTAGGAACACTCGATGCCCGTGGCGAAGAGGAAACTATCCGGATGACCGTCCGGCAGACCCTTGCCCGTGTCACCCCGCGCGCCGCCGTGCTCATCGCCGGGATAGTCGCCGTCGCCAAACTTTTCTTTGATGAGGGCGAGGAAGTCCTTCTGTTTGCTCATGATTTCTTTGTCAAAAACCGGTCGGCCGTGCGCAGGCTCACGGCCATGATGGTCAACGCCGGGTTGGCCGCGAGCGAACTGGGAAACACCGAGTTGTCGCAGAGATACAGCCCCGGCACGTCCCACGTGCGGCCGTCGCGGTCGACCACGGAGTCAGCGGCTTCCGTGCCCATGCGGCAGGTGCCGATGGTGTGCGCGAACCGCTGGAAGCTCCACAGCTCCCGGCCCCCGGCCGCCTCCCAGACCGCGCGCATCGTCTTTTCGGCGTGCGCGGTCATCTTCAGTTCGTTGGGGCCGGCGGTGAAGTGGACGCGCGGTTTGGGCAGGCCGCGCGCGTCGTTCTCGTCGCTGAGTTCGACAAAATTGGTCTCGGACGGCAGGCATTCGCCGAGGATGTTGATGCCGGCGACGTGGTTGTAGCGTTGCAGGTGCTCGCCCAGGGCCGCCCCGTGCAAGGGTTGTTCGGAGCGGGCACGCTGCGTGGCGTATGTCACGGGCATGACGCCGATGGACTGGAGCAGGTAGCCGCCGGCGAAATTTGCGTCCTTCGGCCGGTGCGTGTCCTCGGAGATTAACCCGCCAGGGATGCCCTTCCACGGGTGCACGGGCTGGTCGAACTCCCCCCACACCTGGACGCCCGTGTGCGCCATGAAGTTGCGCCCGACCTGCCCGCTGCCGTTGGCGAGGCCGGTGCGCAGCAGCAGGC
>CAXTMD010000361.1:1427-4899 GCA_964245035.1 uncultured Chthoniobacterales bacterium | reverse complement strand
GGATGGGGTTCTGCGCGGCGGCGGGCCAAGCCGTGCCCAGAAGGATCGTCGCCAGGAGGGCGCAGCGGGGCCGGGGAGCGTTCATGCGGAGGGTAGGCCATTCTGTGCGGAGCCCTCAGAATGTCAAGCGCAGACTCGCCGAGGCGCGGGAGCGCAGTCCGTCCTGTGCAGCCACCGCGCCGGCCTGGCCCGTGTAGCCCCGGTAATACGCCTGGAACGCGAGGTAGGAGTTGAGTTCCCACAGCAGCGAGACCCCCGCAAAAACGTACGGGTCCTCGTTGTAGGGCTGTTGGCCAATCGTCAGCCGGCCGTAGCCTGCCGATTGTTCGACCCCGGAGGAAAGCGAGAGGTCGACGCGTCCGAACAGCCGCTGCCGGACTCCGGCCAGCACCCCGCGGGTGAGCAGGTTCTGGTCGGCCTCGTAGGTGGAATAGTTGTTCGTCTGGTAGACCGAAAGGTTGGCGGCGGTCGTCACGCGAAACTGCCAGTTGACCTGAAACTCCAGGCTCGGGGCCACGTCCACGCCCTCGTAGCCGAAGCGCAGAAACGCGGTCGTCTTGGGGGTGGGCAGGTACTGCGCGGTGATCCGGTAGATGGGGTGTGAGCCGCTGCGCCCGCGGCCGAGCACCGAGGAATCCTCCTGCACGCCGTAGCCGAAGCCGAGGCTGAGGTTGAGCTTGGGCGAGGGCAGGTAGTCGCCGGAGAGCAGCGCCTGGTAATAGTAGCGGTCGGCGGTGTTGCTGCCGTTGCTGCCGGCGGCGCCTTCCGCGTTTTGCAACTGCTGGCCGGCCGCGACCTCGAAGCGCCCGCGGGTCTTGGGCGAGTAGGCGTACTCTATATAGACGCTGGCGGTGTCGCCGAGCACGTCCGTGTCGGTGACGCCGCCCCCGCTGTAGCTGGCGTAGTTGACCCCGCCGGTGGCCCCGAGCCGCGTGAAGGCGGTCAGCAGGTAGCTGGCGGTCAACGTCTCGCCGAGCGCCAACTGGGTGCGCACCGTGCCGCTCTCGATGTCGTCGCCGTCGCCGTACGCGAGGCTCGCGCTGGACGCGACCGCCGAGCGCACACCATCAATGTTCACGTCGAGGCCGCCGGTCTGCGAATAGATGCCGCGGCCCCGGTTGGCGGCGACGTAGTCTGAGTCGGTGTAGTAGACGTACCCGGCCGAATACCGGGCGGACACGGTCGCCGGGCCGAGTTGGTTGTTGTAGAAAAAGCCGACGCCCGGCGCGAGAAACGCGCTGTTGTCGGAAAAATCCTTTTGGGTGTTGGCGGTGAGCGTCTCGTTGGAGAACTCCCACCCGGCGGCCAGGTTGGCGCGGGTTTGGAGCGGACCGTTGCGCAGAAGGTCCACGAACGATTTGCGGAAGGCGCTGAGCAGGCCGGCCTGTTCGTCGGCACTCACGTCCACCGCCCCGGCGGTGCTGTTCTGCGGACGGTCCACCTGGTAATCCGCCCAGCGGGAGCGGAACTCGTTGCCACGCACGGTGTCGACGGTTTGGGCGCGACCGTGGCGCGAGGTCGCCAGCAAGAAAGCCATGGCGAGGAAGGTCCGTGGCGGGAAGCGGCGGCCAACGAACCAACGGGACAAGGGGGCGATCATTTTCGTCTGGGGCCGCCGGGGCGGGACGCCGCGCGCCGGCCGGAGATGCGGAGGTCGCCGTTGGTCTAAACGAAGCCGCTGGGAGAAGCCAGACCAAAGAAAGCACTAATCGCGCGAGGACCGGCGAGGAGATGTGTGCATGCCGCGAAAATTATTTATTGACTGCAAGATACGTTCTCTGTATTTCTAGCGCCGTTCCGAACCAAGGCGCGTTTTTCACCCGGAAATCGATCCAAAAACTCTATCCACCCAGTCCATGCAAAAGAATCATCTCTTCGCCTTGTTGGTCCTCGGCGGAATCCTCTTGTTGGTGAACTCCGCGGCGGCAACCGCCCCCCGCCCTCCGCGTCCGACCCCCATCATTTTGCCCGGCCCGATCGCGGCCCCGCAGCCGATCGTCAGCCAGAGCTAACCCTCGTCATCCCCAACCAAGCAGGCTCCCCAATGAACAAAGGTTTTCTTCCCCGCGGCGGTTCGCGCAAGGTCGCCGGTCTTTCCGCGTTTGCCGCGGCGCTCCTGGCGCTGGGCTCCGCCGCTTACGGCCAAGGCTACAGCACCAACTTCGACAACGCGACGACCTTCCCCCCCGGAGGGTCGCTCAGCGGGAACGATGGTTGGGACACCAACGACCCTTACAATGCCACGGACGGCAAGGGACAAGCCGACTATGTCGGCCAGTTGAACGGCTATACCCCGGCGAACAACCTCAACGACGAACTGGCTGGTCTCGGCGGTTTCCAGCGCAACGCTGCCACCAACCTCGACATCTCCCCGGACCGCGGCTTGGTGTACCTGTATCATCCGATCAATGCGACCGGTGCGCCCGCAGTGAATTTCGACGTAGACTTGGCAATCACCACGTCGTCGTCGACCTTCCCGAACGCAGACACCTTTGGGTGGACCTTCCAGACGGCGACGGGCAACCTGTTCAGCGTCGATTTTGTGCCGATCAAGGACAGCAACGGCAATGCCGCGGAGGCCGTCGAATACGCGGTCGGCACCGGTGCGCTGACGAACACCGGCCTGCAAATCTCCCCGAACACCACCTCGCTCTACCATCTGAACGTAGGGGTGAACGTCACGGGCAAGAGCTTCGGCTTCACGCTCACCGGATCAAACACCGTTTCCTTTAACAACATCAGTCTGGCGAACGTGGCCTCGGACTTCAACGTCACCGACGTCGCGGCCACCTGGACGCTGGCCAACGCCGCCAGCGCGGGCAGCAACGAACTGATCTTCGACAACTACGCGGTGACCGTGCCGGAGCCCTCCACCTGGGCGATGCTCGGCGTGGGCGTGGTCCTGGCGACGGTGCTGGTTCGTCGCCAGCGTCTGGCCTGATCTCTTCGGGTCGACCAGTCCTTCAGAAAAGGCGGGGCTTCACACCCCGCCTTTTTCTTTGCCCTGCCCCCCGGCCGGAGCCCCCGTGCTCAGGAGCGCGGCACTTCCTTGCCGGTCGCTTCCAGATACCGTTCGAGGTTCTGCCAGGCCGATGGCCAGGCGGCGTCGAGGGCGTCGAGGGCGGCGCGCAGACGCCAGATCTCCGGGTCGCGCGCGGCCGCAGTTGCGTCCTTAGCGGCATCGTCCAGGACGCGCCGCGCCGCCGCGAGGTTCCCCGCGCGCCATTGCGCGTCGAACGCGGACGTGGGCGCGGCGTCCGTCGGAGAGATTGGCGTCGTTTCACCAACCGGCGATCCCGCCGCAGGCAGGTCCAGGCTGACGTGCTCATGCGCGCTGACCGCGCGGACGGCCTCTTCAAACCGCTGTCCATCCAGGAGCACGCGCAGTTCCACCGGCCACGCCGCCGGCCGCCAGGCCTCGTTCCCTTGGAGGAACCGCGTCAGTTCTTCCCGCGAGCCTTTGGCGTACCAC
>CAXTMD010000361.1:358-1417 GCA_964245035.1 uncultured Chthoniobacterales bacterium | reverse complement strand
AGTTCCCGCAGGGCGTCCGGCGACGGCGCGGCGTGTTCGAGCAGCAGGCGAAAAAACCCGGTGGCCTGCGTCGCGTCGATGCGGACCTGCCGGTCGAGCGCGTCGAGCCAGAGGGCCACGGCGCGGTCGGGGTCGAAAGGCAGCCAGGTATCGCCCTGCCGGAGCGGCACGCTTGGCCAGGTCGGTTCGAGCCGTCGTTGCGCCCGGAAGGCGGCGTCCGCCTCGGCGTCCGTGCCGGCAAAGCGCAGCAGCAGGTTGCCGATCTGATAGTAGAGCGGGGCAGCCACCGGGGACGTTTCCACGGCGGCCTGCGCGCGTTCGAGCGCGCCCTGGGCATCCTGACGTTGGAACAGCGCCAGGATCTCGGTTTGTGCCCGCCCGGCGGCGAACGGCGGCAGCGCCCTCGCCCCGAACCACTCGGCCCGGATCAACTGCCCGCCGAGTGTCATCGCGCCGAGCCCGCCGAAGACGAAAAGAAGCCGCTGGAGCAAAGGACTCTTGCCGTCACGCCCGCGCACGACCGGCATGCCCAGCGCGGCGAGGAACAGGACCCACCAGCCGAGCGCCACGCGGTGCACGGGCACGTCGACGGCTCCGTGCAGCACGGCGGTCGCCGCCGCCGCGACGCAGCCCCAGCGCAGCGGCCAGAACGGATGGTCGGACGCGCCGCGCAGACGCGTCGCCAGCAGCGCGCCGACGAGCAGGGCAAACACCAGCGCCGGCACGCCGGCCTCCGCGGCGAGCATCAGCCAGTCGCTCTCGGGGTGGATCGACGCCGAAGCCGACAGGGAGGCGCGACGGTACTGCGCGAACACGGGCGCAAACGCCCCCAGCCCCGTCCCGCAGACCGGCGCATCCTTGATCAAGGCCACCGTGTCCCGGTAGATCAGCAGGCGGAAGTCCATGGGCACCTCGCGGCTGCTGGCGGGCAGCGGGTCGGTGGTGGCCGTCGTGGTTTGTTCGAGGGACGCCGCGGGGGCCGGGGCGGCGGTCGATCCGAACAACCGCGCCCGCGCCTCGCCGCCGGACACCAAAAAGAGGCAGCCGGCCGCCAGCAAC
>CAXTMD010000361.1:0-348 GCA_964245035.1 uncultured Chthoniobacterales bacterium | reverse complement strand
GCCGCGCGAGGCCGAGTAAAAGAACAGTCCCGCCACGCACGCCGCGCAGCCGGTCCCGACGGCTGCGGCCAGTAGCCAGCGGTTTTCGCGCAGGCTGATCGTCAACACGCCCAGGGCGACGATGCTGCCGGTGACGAGGAAGGTCGCCGTGTGGTTGCGATTCGGAAAAAAACCGAACGGTGCGTCCCCCGCGAAAGGATAATGCCAGCCCGTCTGCTTGGCCAAGATGGACAACCCGGCATAAACGCCGCACGCCGCCACCGCCGCTGCGGCCAGCCCGAGAACGGCCTTCGAGCGCAGCGGGTGGGCGAGCAGGTAGAGGCCGGTCAGGCACGTGGCGGCGAGGAT
>CAXTMD010000360.1:0-4951 GCA_964245035.1 uncultured Chthoniobacterales bacterium | reverse complement strand
GTCCGCACCAGCGGAGGATAAGCCGGACCTGCTCCCGTTTTCGCCTGTTCCGCCGCGGTGCCGGTCCCGGTCCGCGCCCCGAGTGAACTGATGAGCGTCCCCCCGAGGCGGCCGGTGAGTTTGGGGTCAACCGCCGCGCCGAAAAGCAGCTGCGTCTGCTCGCCGATGTGTTCGGAGAGGTCTTCCATGACGTTCTGCACCTCCGCCAGGGTCAGGTCCGGGCCGCCGACGATGTTCACGAGGACGTTCGCCGCTTGGCCCAGGAGCGAGCCGCGGTCCATGAGCGGGTTGCGCAACGCCTGCGAGAGCGCATCCCGGCCACGGGTCGCGCCACCGGCCTCGCCGTAGCCGAAGAGGCAGCGCGAATCGTGGCTGCGTAGGGAACTGAGCAGATCGTCGAAGCCCAGATGGATCAGACCGCGGCGGTTCACGAGATCAACCACGGCGCGCACGCTCTGGCCGATGATCTGGTCCGCGCCCGCGAACGCCTCGTGGATGCCGGCCTCGGGCAGGATCAGTTCGCCCATGCGGTCGTTCTCGAAGCACATCACCGCGTCGGCGTACTGCTGGATGGCTTTGAGCGCTTCCTGCGCCTGCTGCCCGCGCCGCCGCCCCTCGAAGGAAAACGGCAGCGTCGCGCACACCAGCACCAGAGAGTTCTGCTCGCGCGCCATCTTGACGATCATCGGCGCGGCCCCCGAACCCGTGCCGCCACCCAGTCCCACACAGACGATCACCAGCGGCACGCCCTCGACGATGGCGCGCAGGTCCTCGGCGGCTTCCTCCGCCGCGGAGAACCCCAGTTCCGGGTCGCCACCCGCCCCGAGGCCGCGGGTGACCTGCCGGCCGAGCTGGATCTTTTGCGTGGCCACGGACCCGGCCAGCGCCTGCACGTCGGTGTTGCACGCGACGAGGTCGACGTTCACGGAACCCTCCATGACGAGCCGGTCCAGGGCGTTCGAACCGGCGCCTCCGACGCCGATCACCTTGATGCGGAAGCTCGTGTCGGACGCCTGCATGGAGTGGGTGCGGTGGCTGGTGATCTCGTTCATGGATGCGTGGTTGGAGAGGGGTGAAAAGGGGTGGTCAGCGGCTGCGTTTTTTCCCGCCGAACATACCCCGGACGCGTGACCAGAAGCCGCGCTCGGGTTGTTCCATCTGGGTGAACTGCGCGTACTTGATCAGGCCCAAGGCGGTGGAGAGCTGCGGGTTGGCGAGCGCGGAGGTGATCCCCTGCAACGGCGGCGGCTGCGCGGGCTGGACGGGCAGGCCGAGCACTTCTTCGGCGAGGTGGTTGATGCCGTGCATGAGGCTGCAACCACCCGTCAGCACCGCGCCCGCACCGAGGTAGCGGAGGTGCGGCTCGGACTCCAGCTGCCGCTTGAGCAGTTCAAACGCCTCGCGCAGCCGGTGGTGGATGATGCTGTTGAGCGTCTCGCGTTCGATCTCGCGTCCGGCAAACCCGGGCTCGGGTTGGAGGTAGACCGTCTCGCCCGGCAAGCAGTTGCCCAGCACGGCGCTGCCCTCGTCGATCTTGAGCCGTTCCGCACGGCCGAGCGGGATGCGCAACCCCAGGCTGATGTCGCTGGTGAGATGGTCGCCGCCGACCGCCAGCACGCCGCTCTGCTTGATCGCGCCGTCCACGTACAGGAGGTAGTCGAGCGTGCCGCCGCCCATGTCGATGACGAGCACGCCGAGGTTTTTCTGGTTCTGGCTGACGACGACCTGCGCGCTGGCGAGCGAACTCAGCACCACGTCCTGGACCTCCAGCGGCACGTCCTTGACGCAGCGGATGATGTTCTGGATGCGCGTGCGGATGCCGTGGACGATGTGGTAGTCCGCTTCGAGCTTGTTGCCCAGCATGCCCACGGGGGTCAGCACGCCGTCCTGTCCGTCGACGTAATAGTGCTGGATGATGGCGTGCACGAACGCGTTGGTGGCCGGGATGTTGACTTCGCGTGCGTTGCGCTTGACCTCCTCCAGATCGTCCTCGTCGATCTCCTCGCGGCCCTCGGGCAGTTCCAGGACGCCGCGGTTGTTGAAGCTGGTGATGTGGCCGCCGGTGATCGCCACGTAGGCGCGGCGGATGCTCACGTCGCTTTTTTGCTCCGCGTCGGAAAGCGCGTCGCGCACGCACTGGTGGACGCTCTCCAGGTGGACGATCTCGCCCTTGCGCACGCCCAGCGACGGAGACTGGCCGACGCCCAGCACCTTCAACGAGCCGTCCGGACGGACATCCGCCACCGCCACGCACACCTTCGACGTGCCGATCTCGAGGCCGACGCAGAGATTGTCTTTGCTCATGGCTTCATCAACACCGGGGCGGGGCTGTCGTCAAACCATCGTCGCAGGGAACAATTTACTGGACGCCCGTCGGAGTGACGCGTGTAGCGGGCTTCAGAAAAGGCTGGGACGCATGATCCTTGTGCGGCGTCGCGGCGGGCGGCGGCTTGGCGTCGCTTTTCTTCTCCGCCGCGCCGCCCTTCTTGTCCTTGCCGGCGTTCTTCTTGTCTTTGCCGTTGGTGGCCGGCTTTGACGACGGCGAGGGCGAGGGCACCGCTGCCGCGACGGGCGTGTCGGCGGGTTTGTCGGCGACGACGGCATCGGTCATGTAGGTCACAGGGACATTTTTCTGCACGAGCAGATTGATGGTCTGGATGCGTTGGCCGTGCTGGTCGGAGTATTGCAAGTAGGTATCCAGCCGCTTCAGCTGGCGGTCCATCTCCTCCAGGGCAAACATCGCTTGGGTGCCGTTGCGGTCGGTCACCTGGAGACCGTAATGCTTGGCGAGGTCGATCTCCTGGATCTGGAACCGTGCGGCGACGAGTGAATCCTGGTGCGCGCGCAGCAGATCGAGCGCGGCCTTCATTTCCTCACCCTCGGTCTGCATGCCCTCCGCGAGGTTCGACCCGTTGTAGTGTCGGATGATCGGCAGGTAGCGATCCTGCGCCGAGAGCTTGCGTGGCCGCAGGAGCACGCCGTTGGCGTCGACCAGGAAGGAGTTGCTGGAAGCGACCACTTCGTCGCGGCTGTCAATCCCGCGTGCAGTCGACAGCCAGGCCACGGGCTTGCGCTCGTTGATCTCCACCGTGATGCGATTGGGTAGTTGTCGGCTGACCTGCACGTGCTCGACTTCCGGGATGCTCTCGATGCGCGTCTTGGCGCGGTTGAGGTTCACCAGAAAGATGTTGCCGCCCTTCTGCAACTCGGCCGTTTGCAGCACCCGCTCAGAGTCGAGGAGGCCGTCGGTCTGCACGTCGAGTTCGGCGACGTTGTAGTCCGGGTTCTTGAGGATCACCCACGAGATCGTCTTGCGCACACCGAAGTAGAGTCCGGTACCGAGCGCCGCGACGATGAGGAACTTCGTCGCCCACCCCAGCAGCCAACGTTGGCGCTGCTTGCCGAAGTGGCTCGAACGCACCGACACATCAAGCACGTGCTGGTAACGGCGTTGTGCGCTGCTGGTCCGGCGGGCGTTTTTCTTGCGCGAATCGCCGGAAAAAGTTGCGAAAGCCATAAGCAGGAAGAAGCGACGGATCGGCTTACCTCGTCAGCGAAATACAGATGGATTCCAACTTGGGATCGTCGCAGCTTGCGTTCAGAGGCAGAGTGCCAACCGTGAAGGCTGCTTGCTTGCAGTGTGCGGACGAATGATCTTGTCGTCAATCAATCACTCGGAAATCGCAGCGAAAATCTGCGATGTTTTCCTAATCACCCAACAATGTTAGTTATCCGACAACTAATAAGCTGTGAATAACTAGTTAGTTAGTGGTGAATACCGTCGAACTACTCGCGGCGTTCAGTCCGCGCCCACGATTTGCACTTCCGTGTCCAACCGGATGCCGCGCTGGTTGCGCGCCGTTTGCTTGACGATTTCGATGAGCGCGAGCACGTCCGCGGCCGTAGCCCCACCGTCGTTGACGATAAAATTGCCGTGCACTTCCGAGACCCGCGCCGCGCCGACGCGCGTCTCCTTCAAGCCGAGTTCCTGCACGAGTCTGCCCGCCGGGCATTCGCGCGAGGGATTCTTGAAGATGCAGCCCGCGCTCGCAGCGATGGGCTGACTCGTTTTGCGTTTGGCGGAAGAAAGGTCGAGCAACCGGTGGATGTCCTCGCGCGTGCTCACGCTGCCACGGAAGGTAGCGGCGAGCGCGTACACCTTCTTCAGCGTGGGTACGTCGCGGTAGTGCACTTCCAGCTCGGTCGGTGTCTTCTCGGTGATGTCGCCGTTGGCATCCACGCAACGCAGTGCGCGCACCTGGTCAAAGGTTTCCACGCCCATCGCGCCGGCGTTCATCCGCAAGCTGCCACCGACCTCGCCGGGGATGCCCTCCATCCACTCAAATCCGCCGATGTCGTGCTTGGCGGCCGCGCCGCTGAGTTGCTTGAGCTTGACGCCCGCACCCGCGCTGATTTCCAGACGCTCGGGATGCACGTCCAGCCGTGCAAAATCGCCGCCGGCCGGATGGATCACCAGGCCGTCGATGCCGCCGTCGCGCACCAGCAGGTTGGAACCGCGGCCGATGACAAAAACCTCTAGGTCGTGATCGCGCGCGAACCGCAGCGCGCTAGCGAAAGCCGCCTCTGTGGTGGGCTCGACCCACCAGCGGGCTGGTCCGCCGACCCGCAGCGTCGTGTGCTTGGCGAGCGGTTCGTACAGCCGCGCCGTGCCGCCGCCGCCGATTTGCTTCTGCAAGGTTTCCAGCAGCGAGAGGTCGGCGGCCAGGCGCGCGCCGACCTCGTGGATGTTGCCCGCACCGAGGCTCAGGACCAAGTCACCCGGTGCGAGGGTCGCCCCCATGCGCATCGCCAGTCGTTTGAAGGAAGGCTCGAAGACGCCCCGGTCGTGGGGCGCGCGGGGCCGCGCGGGGGCGCGCAACAGGGCGCGGGCCCCCGCGCGGGGGGGGTGGACCTAATTCCAAACTCGTTCCCTAGAATGCTGTCGCAATAA
>CAXTMD010000359.1:0-4975 GCA_964245035.1 uncultured Chthoniobacterales bacterium | reverse complement strand
GCCAGCGCTCCCGCGAATGCCCCCGCCTCCAGCGCCTGCCGCCAGCCCGTCGAGATCGTCGGCCAAGTGAACGGCAGACTCGCCGGGAACGCCAGCAGCGCGATGAACACCACGATGTAAACAAAGCTCGCCACTAGGCACAGCGTCCCGCCGAAACCGCTGACGATCTTCGAAGGATTTTCCTCCTTGAAGTTGGGGAACAGCGCCCCTAGCCCGACCGCCAATCCACACAGCGCACCGCTCATCAGCGCGATGGCGGCGGCGAAGTACATGATGCGGTCCCAGTCGAGCCGCAAGATCAGGCTGGAAGCCACCATCAGCGCGACCGTCACGACCGTCGCGGCGAGGCACGCGGACCAGAATTTTTGCATCAACACACGCCCGAGCCCGAGCGGCGCGAGCCCGAGGATCCACAGCCGTCGCCCTTCCAGGCTGAACTGCGGGAACACGAAGCGCGTCGTCAGGGTGGAGAGCGTCAGCGCGCAGGCGGTGAGGTTGAGGTAGGAGATCATCGTGCTCCAAAATTTGCTCTGGAGGTCGTAGGCGACGTTGCGCAGGTTGAGCACGTAGATCGTCAGCAGGCCGAAGAAGATCATCACCTGCGTCCACTGGGCCGGGTCGCGCCAGAACACCCGTACGTCCTTCAGCACGAGCGCACCCACCGGCCGGTCGACCAGCGCGGCGACGGGACGCAGGGCCAGCGCCGTCTCCAACCAACCGCGCCGCAGCCGCGCCTGCCGCCGGACGTCGGAACGGTGCTGGCTGCGTTCCGAGCGGTGCCCGAACGCGCGCGTCCAGCTGTCGTAGAAGAAGCGGCTGGCCACCTCGAAGCCGAGCAGCACGCCCATCAACGCGTTGCTCAGCAGCAGGCAAAAGAAAAACCCGCCCTCGCGCGCCAGCCCCCCGCTCCAAGCGAACACCGCCTGCGCCATCCACGCGCTGGGCAGGAACGGGTTGAGACTGAAGCGGGTGTGACTGAGAAGCTGGTTGAAGATGCGGACCTCGGACAGGTTGTTCACGTTGTCGGCGTTGGCCGGGCGCACGAACACCAGCATCGCCACCAAACCGACCACGGCGGTGATGACGACGGCTTTCTTTGCCCACGGCTTGGCAAAGACCGCCACGACAAACATCGCCAGCGTGGAACCCAGCACCGCCGGGATCGCGATGAACGGCAGGTAGACCAGCACGACCTTGAAATAAAACGGCGCGTGGACCTCCTGCACCCGGCCGAAGGCGACCATCATCGGCGCGGACAAAAACATCAGCGCCCACGAGGACACGACGAGACATTCCAGGAACTTCCAGCGATAGATGTCGACGTGGCGGACCGGCAGCGTGAGGAACCAGTTGGTCTCGCGATTTTTGAAGAGCGTGCTGTAGCCGATGATGAGGTTCGAGAACGTCAGCATCACAAAGAAGAAGCCGAAGATCAGGAACAGGATGCGGCGGGCCAGCAGCGCGCCGACGGCCGGAAAGGCAAAGAGGAACTCCAGCCCCTGGTGGAACAGGAAATAACCCAGCAGGAGATAACCCAGCACGAAGCCGACGAGCAAAAGCGGCAACAAGGGCGAGCGGCGGCGCAGCCCCCGCACCCGGGCCAACGTGCTGCGCCAGTGCACCCACAGCAGCAGGCGGAAAAGGCGCAAGGTGCTCACGCGCGGCCAACGTAAAACAAACCCCGCGGAAGGCAAAGGGAAGCACGCCGCGACCCGACAAAAAAGCTCGAACCGACCGGGCCGGTTGTGCGAATCAGTCAGCTCGCATGTTCACACGCGTTCTTCTTTCCCTGCTCGCAGCCGGTGTCTGTCTCGGACCGGCGGCATCCGCCCGCGGCGGTGACACCACCGACATCACCAAAGAAACCGCGCCGACGCCGGTGTCAGACCCTGCTTTCACCAAGGGGGCGACCGAGTTGCAACTGGAGAGCGGATTTGAACTGTCGCTTCAGCACACCCACCTGCGGGTGACCAACTTCGACTACGAACTGACGATCCTGCGCTACGGTTACATGCTCGACACGGCGCACGGCAGCAACTTCCTGCGCGGCAACGACGAGATCCTGCTCGGGGTGGAAGGCGGGCCGATCTTCCACGGGTACGGCTCGGCGCTGGGCGGGATCACCGCGCTGTACCGCCGCAACTTCCTGTCGCCGGGCGCGCGGGTGGTGCCGTACTTCAGCGTGGGCGCGGGGCTGATCTACTCCGACGCCTACCACAACGAGGTGCAGCAATCGCTCGGCGGCCGGTTCGAGTTCATCCCGCAGGCGGAGTTCGGGTTTCACTTTCGGCTGACCGGGCGCTGGTCGCTGGACGCGGAGTTTGCCTACCGGCACATCTCGGACGCGTTCATCACCAGCCGCAACCTGGGCACGAATGGTGTCGGCGGCAGCTTCGGGGTGAGCCGGTCGTTCTAAGGTAGGGTTGCCTCTCCGAGGCAATCCTAAATTCCCTGCTGTGGGGATCGCCAACCCACGGGCACGTTCACCCAAGCTAAAGCAGGATTGCCTCGGAGAGGCAACCCTACCTTGAACGACGAACAGAAGCTTCTTCCCCGCCACGCAACGCCGCCACCTCGCGGTCTTCCAGGTAACGCCACTCGCCCGGCCGTAGTTTGCCGAGCTTCAGGCCGCCCATGCGCACCCGTTGGAGACGCTGCACCTCGTAGCCGACGGCCAGGAACATCAGGCGAATTTGTCGTTTCAAGCCCTGGCGCAGGATCACTTTGAGCTTGTTCGGTGCGAGCCGGTAGATGGCCTCCGCCCGGGCGCGCACCCGCTCCGGCGGCGCGCCCGGCTGCGGTGGGTCGACCGCGATGAAGACGCCGGCCAACAGCTTCTCGGCCAACCCCATCTCGAACGACCGGTCGAGCAGCACCTCATATTCCTTCTCGATCTTGTAGCGCGGGTGCGTCAGCTTGAGCGACAGGTCGCCGTCGTTGGTCAGGAGCAGCAACCCCTCGCTGTCAAGGTCCAGGCGGCCGACGTGAAAAACACGCGGAAACTCCGCCGGCAGCAGGTCGAACACCGTGTCGCGCTGCTCCGGGTCCGTGCGGGAAGACAGGAAGCCCGCCGGCTTGTTGAGCATCACGTACACCGGCCGTTCGACGTGGACTGCCCGACCGTCCACGCGCACGGCGTCGCTGGGTGTCACGGTCGTCGCCAGTGCGCGAACGACGTGGCCGTTGATCGCGACACGGCCCGCCGTGATGATCGCCTCGCACGCCCGGCGCGAGCCGAGCCCAGCGGAAGCGAGGTAGCGGTTGAGGCGCACGGCCTCAAGCGTCGGGCTTGGTCTTCGGCAGGCCGATGACCTTGGTCTCAGCCTTGAAGACGCCGCGCTTCTTCATCAACTCCACCCGCTCGAACCGCTTGAGAACGTTGCGCTTGACGGTGATCTTGGAAGCGCCTTTGAGGCTGCGATGCTGGGACATGACGGAAAAACGGGTAGAGGGCTGGACTGAAAAGGACGGGTAAGCTGCCAGATTTCCGGCGGATGGCAACCGGGAAATCGCTACAGGATGCCGAGCTTCATCTTGCCCGCTTCGGTGATCATGTGCTGGTTCCACGGCGGGTCCCACACGAGCGCGACCTCCGCTTCGGCGACGCCGGGGATCATGCGCAGCTTGCTCTCGGCGTCGGCGGCGATGCTCGGGCCCATGCCGCAGCCGGGAGCGGTGAGCGTCATCTGCACGTTGATCCGGCTGCCTTTGCCTTGGGTCTCGTTCGGCTTCACCTCGCAGCCATACACCAGCCCGAGATCGACGATGTTCACCGGGATTTCCGGGTCGAAGCACGTCTTGAGCTTGTCCCAAGCCGCCTTCTCCTGCTTGGCGGGGTCGAGGTCGGCGTCGGTGAAGGAGACTTCCTGCGCTTGGCCGTCCGCGGTGAGGCCGAGCGCATCGGCGTTGGCCTCGGTGATGCGCGAAAGCCCCGTCGGGGAGGCCACGGTGTAGCTGCCACCGAGCGATTGGGTGATGACCACCGTCATGCCCGCGGGCAGCGTGATGAGGTTGCCGCTCGGGATCTGGATGGCCTCCACGTCGCGGTTGAGGGTAATTTCGGAGTTCTCGTACATGGTCTTCAATGGGGCCGCGAGCGAAGAGGAATGATAAGATTAACCCTGCGCGGCAGGTTTGTCCATGAGCACGACCTTTAGCTTGCGCCCGGCTTCGGCCTGGCCAGTGAGCGAATCGTAGAGAGTCGGCGCGGCGGCCGGGGCAGGAACAGGGTCGCTCGCACCGCTGACAGGGATCGTCGCCTCCGTCGGCGCGAGGGCCGAGCGGAGCGCACCCTCGACGAGTTGCGCGCAGTGGATTTTCATCGGCGGCAGCGCGCCGAGTGGGGCGGCGAGTTCCTCGCCGGAGAGCGACAACGCCTCGTCAACGGTCTTGCCCGCGATGAGTTCGGTCGCCACGCTGGCCACGGCGATGGCTGTCTGGCAGCCGAAGGTCTGGAACGTCGCCCGGTCGATGACCTTGCGGCCATCCTGCTGCTTGAACTTGACCCACATCCGCAGCATGTCGCCGCAGTCGGGGCTGCCGACGGTGCCAACGGTATCGGCGTCCGCCATCTCGCCGACGTTTTTGGGGTCTTGCTGAGCGGCGCGAATCTTGGCTTCGAGATTTTCCATAAACGTTATTCCAAACGGTAGCGCGGCAGGTCAGGGTCGACTTCCTGGCTCCACGCGTCGATGCCGCCGAGCAGCGCCTTGACGTTGGTGAAGCCGTGTCCCGTGAAGTACGCGGCGGCGTCGAGGCTGCGCGCGCCCTGGTGGTCGATGAGCACGATGAGGCCGGTGTCGCGCGGCCATTGCATGAGGATCGTGTTCATCAACTCCTGCGTGAAGTGCTCCGACCCGGCGATATGCACGGCGTCGAACTCCTCGCGCGTGCGGATGTCGAGCAAATGGACGGGGCCGGACTGGTCCCGTTCGCGCAGGTCGCGGAGTTCGCGCGGGGCGATCTGCGCGGCGCG
>CAXTMD010000358.1:0-4982 GCA_964245035.1 uncultured Chthoniobacterales bacterium | reverse complement strand
TTGGGTTACACGCTGTCGTACCTGAGCCTGATCGTCCTGATCCCGCTGCTGGTGACGTTCGCACGGCTGTGGGACGTCCGCGCGGAACAACTCCGGCGGATCTTGACCGATCCGCGCGTGATCTCGGCGTTCCGGGTCAGCCTCGTGACCTCGCTGTCGGCGGCGTCGGTCAACGTCGTCTTCGGCCTGCTGGTGGCCTGGGTGCTCGTGCGCTACCGCTTCCCGGGCAAGCGGCTGGTGGACGCGATGGTGGACCTGCCCTTCGCGCTGCCGACCGCCGTGGCCGGTATCGCGTTGACGACGATCTACGACAAGAACGGATTGCTGGGCCGACCGCTCGCCGCATTGGGGATCCAGGGCGCGTACTCGACGCTGGGCATCACGCTCGCGCTGATCTTTATCGGCATCCCCTTCATCGTCCGCACGGTGCAGCCGGTCCTCGAAGACCTCGACCCCCAGTACGAGCAAGCCGCCTGGAGCCTCGGCGCGACGCCCGCGCAGACCTTCTGGCGCGTCACGCTGCCGGAAGTGTTGCCCGCGCTGCTCACGGGCTTCGCGCTGGCGTTCGCGCGCGGGTTCGGCGAGTACGGTTCGGTGGTGTTCATCGCCGGCAACAAACCGCTCCAGACCGAAATCGCGCCGCTCATCATCAACGCAAAATATGAACAACACGATGTGCAGGGAGCCACGGTCGTTGCCGCGCTGATGCTGCTCGTGTCCTTTGCGCTGCTGCTCGCCATCAATTTGCTGCAACGGTGGGCATCCACCTACCGGGAAGCTTGACCCGCCATGGCCCTCGCCGTTCCACGCTCCGCGCTCGCCGCGCCCGCTGGCAGCCGTGCGGATAGTCGCGCACCGCGTCGATTACCCGGCCAAGGGTTCCCCTGGACGGCGGCGCTCCTGACGGGCACGGCGCTCCTGTTCCTTGCGGTGTTCTTGTTGCTGCCGCTGGTGACGGTGTTCGTCGAGGCGCTCCGGCAGGGCGTCCCGCGCTACCTGGCGGCGCTGCGCGCGCCGGACACGCTCGCGGCGGTGCGCGTGACGCTCGTCGCCGCCGGCAGCGCGGTGTTGCTGAACGTCGTCTTCGGCGTGGCCGCGGCGTGGCTGGTGGCCAAGTTCGAGTTCCGCGGCAAGAGCGTGCTGCTGACGGTGATCGACCTGCCCTTTGCGGTGTCGCCGATCATCGCCGGCATGATCTTCGCGCTGCTCTTTGGCCGGCAGGGGCCGCTGTGGCCGTGGCTGAGCGCGCACGGGGTCCGGATTCTCTTTGCGGTGCCGGGCATCGTGCTGGTGACGGTGTTCGTGACGTTTCCGTTCACCGCGCGCGAGTTGATCCCGCTCATGCAGGCGCAGGGCAGCGACGAGGAGCAGGCCGCCGTGTCGCTGGGGGCGAGCGGCTGGCAGACGTTCTGGCGCGTCACCGTGCCGAACATCCGCTGGGGCTTGCTCTACGGAGTGACCCTTTGCAACGCCCGGGCGATGGGCGAGTTCGGCGCGGCGTGGGTGGTCAGCGGGCACATCCGCGGCGGCACGAACACGATCCCGCTCCACGTCGCCATCCTCTACGAGGAAGACGTGCCCGCCGCTTTCGCCGTGGCCTCGATGCTGGCGTTGCTCGCCCTGGTGACGCTCGCGGCCAAAACCGTCCTTGAATGGCGCTACGGGAAGAACGACGAAGACTGAACTTTTATGTCTCTTGACTACGACCTAGCCATCATCGGAGCGGGCTTCAGCGGCTCGATGGTGGCGATCCACGCCCTGGCCGCGGCGCGCGGGCCGTTGCGGATCGCGCTGCTCAACAAAAGCGCCGACTTTGGCCGCGGCATCGCGTACGGCACGCGCTGTCCGTCGCACCTGCTCAACGTGCCCGCGGCGCGCATGAGCGCGTTCGTCGACGACGCGGACGACTTCCACCGCTGGCTGGAGGAACACCGCGCGCTGTGCGGGACCTTTGGCATCGGCGCGCCGCGCAAAGACCAGTTCATCCCGCGGGCGTTGTTCGGCCAATACGTCGCCGAGTTGCTGGAACGCAAAACGCGCGACGCGGAGCCCGGCGTGGAACTGCGCCGGATCGTCGCCGACGTGCAGGACATGCAGGAGTGCCGCGGCGGCATGCGCGTGTGGCTGGACGCCGACGAGAGCCTGACCGCGCGCAAGGTCGTGCTCGCGCCGGGCAACTTCCCGCCTGGCGACCCGGCGTTGCGCGACCGCGCGATCTTCCGCTCGCGCTGTTACCTCGGTCAACCCTGGCTCGGGCAACGCATGGACCGCATCCGCCGCGCGCGCGAGGTGTTGATCCTCGGCACCGGGCTGACGGCGGTGGACCTGATCCTCGCCATGCAGGAGGAGGGCAACCAGGCGCACCGCATCCACCTGCTCTCGCGCCACGGACGGTTGCCGCAGCCGCACCGGGCCGCGCCGCCGTACCCGGCGTTCTTATCGGAGGGCAGCCGGCCGCGCACAGTGCGGGGGCTGTTCCGGCGCGTGCGCCTGGAGGTCCGTCGCGCGGCAAGGGAAGGCATCGACTGGCGGCCGGTGCTCGACTCGCTGCGCGCCGCCACTCCAGGACTGTGGCAGGGCTTCGACCTCGCCAACAAACGCCGTTTCCTGCGCCATGCCCGGTCGCTCTGGGAAATCCACCGCCACCGCGTGCCGGCGGATATCCTCGCGGAGGTCGAACGGCTGGAAGCGGCGGACACGGTCGTCCGGCACGCCGGGCGGATCGAGCGGATGGTGACCTTCGACGGCGGCGACCGCGCGCGGGTGACGTACCGGCCGGCGGCGGGTGGGGAGTCGCGCGACCTGGAGGTGGACCTCGTGGTGAACTGCACCGGGCCGGAATCCAACTACCGCAAGCTCGACGATCCGCTCATCGTCAACCTGCTGGCGCGCGGCCTCATCCATCCCGACCCGCTGCTGCTCGGGCTCGAAGTCGCTCCCAACGGCGCGCTCGTCAGCGTGGCCGGCAACTACTCGAACGTGTTCTACACCCTCGGCAGCCCGCGCCGCGGTCAGCTCTACGAGACGACGGCCGTGCCCGAGTTGCGCCAGCAGGCGCAACGGCTCGCGCGCGACCTGGTGCGCGACCTGCAACCGGTCGTGACCGCGCGCGAGGTGGCGATGTACGAAATCTAAATCGCCGCCGACGGCATCCCGGTGTCCGCGTGCCGGCGCGCGGACAGTCCCGACAGCGTTCCCCACGTCACGCCGATGCCTAAGCCGACGGCGTGCGCCGTGTTGGCGATGTGCATGAAGCCGCTGAAACAAAACACGAACCACACCAGGGTCGTGATGATCCCGTTGCGCTGGAGTTGAAGCACATAGCGGCGATCCACCCACGCGCGCAGCCACAGGAAGCCGAAGAGCCCGAAGATCACTCCCGACATGCCGCCGAAGTTTGGCGAGCCGGAGACCGCGTACTGCGCGAGGTTGCTGCACAACGCCACCGCCGCCGTGAACCCCAGGTAAAACCGCGAGCCTTGCACCTGTTCCAACGGTCCGCCCAGGTTGACCATCGCAAGCATGTTCAAAGCCAAGTGCGCGACGCCGAAGTGCACGAATGCCGGGGTGAACAGCCGCCAGATTTCTCCGTGACGCACCTCGGCGAGCGCCTGCGGAGACGACGCGGGCCACTCGCTGATGAAAAGCGGCAGCAGCCGGGCCTCGTTCTCGCCCAACGCGGTCAGCACCGCCACCAGCACGCAGCCCGCCACGAGGAGGTTGTTCACAACCGGTGTGGGCAGGGATGGTGCGGAAGACGATTCAGGAAGCGGCTCGGGCATGCGCGGGACGGGAGAACCATTGTCGGTCACGGTGGAAGCCTTGCAACCTGCCCCCGACCACAAAATTGAACTCCGTGACAAACGGATGGTCTACGGATAGACACAGGGTTCCATGATCGCCGTCACCATCCGCGACCTCAGCAAACACTTCGGCGACCACCTCGTGCTCGACCACGTCAACCTGCGGATCGAGCCGGGCGAGTTGTTCTTTTTGCTAGGCCCAAGCGGCTGCGGTAAGACGACGCTCTTGCGGCACATCGCGGGTTTCTATTTTCCCGACGAGGGCCAGGTGCTTTTTGACGATCAGGACGTCAGCCGCGTGCCCCCGCACAAGCGCGGCACGGGCATGATGTTCCAGTCCTACGCGCTGTGGCCGCACCTGACGGTGGCGGGCAACGTCGCCTTCGGCCTGGAGGAACGCCGCACGCCGAAGGCTGAGATCGTCCGACGCGTCGACGAGGCGCTGGCGTCCGTGGGCATGGCACAGATGGCCAACCGCAAGATCAACGAACTCTCCGGCGGTCAGCAGCAGCGCGTGGCGCTCGCGCGCGCGCTGGTCATCCGGCCGCGCTGCCTGCTGCTCGACGAGCCGCTCTCCAACCTGGACGCCAAGATGCGCCTGCAAATGCGCGGCGAAATCCGACGGGTCTGCAAGGAGTTCGGCCTGACGGCGATCTACGTCACGCACGACCAGAAGGAGGCGCTCTCCATCGCCGACCGGATGGCGATCCTCGAAGGCGGGCACGTTTCGCAGATCGGCACGCCGCGCGAGATCTACCGGCAGCCGCGCACACGCGTCGTGGCGGACTTCATCGGCGAGAGCAACTTCATCGAAGGCCGCGCGCTGGAGCCCGTGGAGGACTCGGAGAACTGGCGGGTGGAGACCAAGCTGGGTGAGTTCACCGGGCTCAAGCCGGACCCGGACTGGGACCTGCACGTCGGCGAGTCGGTGCTCCTGTCCATCCGCCCGGAAAGCTGGCGGCTGCGCGCGGGTGCGGACGGCCACGGCGTCGGCAACACCGTGCGCGGGCGCATCGGCCGCAGCACGTACCTGGGCGAGGTGGCGGAATATGACTTCCAACCCGGCGCGCGCGGCGCGAAAGCCTTGCGGGTACTGGAGATGAACCCGCGCTTCGTGGAGGCGCCGGACGACACGGAGGTCACGGCGGGCGTCGCGCCCGAGGACGTGATCGTGTTGCA
>CAXTMD010000357.1:1788-4989 GCA_964245035.1 uncultured Chthoniobacterales bacterium | reverse complement strand
ATGTGGACGGCGAGCGTCGCACCGGGCAACTGGGGCGGACGGCCGGGGAACACCCGCCGGTGCCAGTTCCACATGATCCCGCTCAATCCGAGGTCGACCACCCAACGCGCGGCGAACAGTCCCAGCGCCGCCCGCTCCCACCGCGCCGAGCCTTGCAGCGCCGCGGCGAGCAGCACCGCCAGCGACAGCGATCCCCAGATCGGCAGGATCGCGTCCACGCACTTGATCGGCAGCATCAGGGTGCCGACCAGGCCCACTTGCGGGTTACCCACCAGGCGGCGGTACTCCCAGAGCGTTTGCAGGAAGCCCGCGAACCAGCGCGTGCGCTGGTGCACGAAGGTCGGCACGGTGTCCGGCGAGTCGGTGTACGCCACCGCCGCGGGCACGACGTCGACCTTGTACGCGCGTCCGGCCGAGCGCATCCGCTCGTGCAGACGGTAGATGACCTCGTAGTCTTCCACGAGGCTGTGTCCGCTGAAGCCGCCGATCTCGCGCAACGTGCGCGTGCGAAACGCCCCGAACGCGCCGGACACCTGCAAGCAGACCCCGAGGTGGGCCAGGCCGATGCGCCACATGAAGTTTTTGACGTATTCCCAGTACTGGTAGCGCACCAGCCAGGGGCCGCGCGGGGCGTTGCGCACGTACACGAATCCGCCGGCCGAAGCCATGGCCGGATCGCGGAAGGCGTCGGCCAGGGCCGCGAGCGCGCCGGGGGCGAGGCGGGTGTCGGCGTCGAGCGTGGCGGCGACCTCGGCGTCCGTCTGCGCGAGGGCGGCGTTGAGCACGCCGCCCTTCCCGAATTTGGGCAAGGCGAGGAGGAGCAGGCGGCCGTCCGGTCCGCCGCGCCACTGGTCGTTGCCTTCCGGCTTGAGGGAATAGCGCTCGACCAGCGCCTCGTTCATTCCGTCGGTCGAGCCGTCGCTGGCGACGATCACCTCCGCGACGCCCTCCTGCGCAAACACGCTCTCTAGCGTGTCGAAGATGCACCCGCGCTCGTTGTGGGCGGCGATGAGCACGGCCAGGGTGGGGCAGGGGACGGCCACCGGAACCGCGGCGGCACGGCGGCGTGCCCGCAAGCCGAACCACGCCGCCGTGACGAGCAGCACGTTGAGGCCGAGTTCGTAGCTGAAATAAAGCAGCGTCGTCCAGAACAGCGCCGCCGGGTCTCTTCGCCACAAGGCCGCCATGCTGTAAACCACCAGTGCTCCCAGCGCGCCGACCACCAGAAAAAAGCGCGTCGTCGCGCGGCGCGGTGCGGGCGGCGGCGCGGGGCGCGGGATCGGCACGGCAAAATGGACAGGCGAACTCATCCGGTCGCGAGGTTAATTCAACATCGCTCAGGTTGCTTGGAGATTCGCCCAAGTCGCCCGAACGCTCCAAAACTCCGTTCTCAGCCGTGATAAGACTCGCAAATTATAAAAGCGAGAATCATGCATCAAAGATGGTTCTCGTTAATTTGTGAGCCATATAAAGGCACGCTCGCAAGCGTCCGGTCCATGGAAGAATTGGGTGCTGCCTAGACCTGCCAGAGCGTCGGGTAAAATCCTGTTTGCGTCCCGCGATTGCACGCCGCAACGTGCCGCTATGGACGCTCTCCAACTTCCCCCGGAAAAATCGGTCGGCTTCGTCGGCGTGGGCCGCATGGGAGCCAACATGGCGCGCCGCTTGGCGGAACGCGGCTGGAGCGTCACGGCCGTCTACGACACCAATGCCGCCGCCGCCGCCGGCCTCGCCGCCGAACTCGGCGCGACGGCCACCCGCGTGCTTTCCGACGTGAGCGCGCGCGCCCGGACGATCATCACGGTCGTCTCCGATGATGCGGCGATGCGGCAGGTTTTCGACGCGGGCAGCGCGCACTCGCTGCTTGCCCCGGACGCGGCGAAGGGGCGGCTGTTCATCAACTGCGCGACTGTCACCCCCGCGGTCCACCACGCGGTAGAGGGCGCGTCCGAACTGGCGGGAGCCGAGAGCCTGGAGGCGTGCATGGCGTCGAGCATCACGCAAGCGCGCGAGGGCACGCTTTACCTGATGTGCGGCGGCCGGAAGGAGACGTTCGAGCGGGCGCGGCCGATTCTGGAGCAACTGGGCTCGACGGTGCGCTACATCGGCGCGGCGGGTGAGGCCGCGAAGGTCAAGGCGCTGGTGAACATGGTCATGAACATCAACACCGCCGGGTTGGCCGAAGGGCTCGGACTCGGCGCAACCCTCGGGCTGGACCTGACGACGTTGCGGGAAGTCTTCGCTGAAACCGGCGCGGCCAGCCGGGTGCTCCAGACCGACGGCGAGGACATGCAGAACCGTTCACACGACTGTTATTTTTCTGCCGCGCACGCCGCCAAAGACAGCGGCATCGCCCTGACGCTCGGCGCGCAGCACGGCCTCGACCTGCCGCTGGCCGCCGCCACGAAGGCGCAGTACGACCGGATGATCGCCAAGGGTCTGGGTGAACTCGACAAGAGCGGCGTCGCGGAACTGACCTTCCCCGGCCGCGGATGACCAGGCGGATCGTCGGGTGGGCGACCGTGGGCGCGGCGGGGCTGTTCGTGCTGGCAGCGGTTGTGTTGGTGCTGTTCGGGTTGTGCGACCACCTCGGCGAGTCGGAGGTGGGATTGGTGCTCGGCAACACGGTGGAAGCCGGCGGCCAGGCGTCTGCACGGTTGCAGGCGCGGCTGGACAAGGCGCTCTGGCTGCGGCGCTACGGGTATTTCGACTGGGTGATCGTCAGCGGCGGGATCGACCCGGCCGGCCACGACGAGGCGGCGGTCATGCGCGATTACCTCCGGCAACACGGCGTGCCGGAGAACCGGATCATCGCCGACAACCAGGGGACCAACACCTACGAGAGCGCCCGGCACACGGTCCAACTCATGCGCGAGCACCATTGGAGCGGGGTGTGCGTGGTGACGCAGTATTTCCACGTGCCGCGGGCGCGACTAGCGTTGAAGCGTTTCGGCGCGAACGACGTGTCGAGCGGTTCGGCGCGGATCTTCGAGTGGCGCGACCTGTACTCGGTGCCACGGGAGGTGGTCGGCTACGCGTGGTATGCGTGCCGGCACTACGAGCGTCCGCCGCGCCAGCCGTGGCCAGCGAGATCTTAGAGCGCATGGCGCGGGCGAGTCGCGCCGCAGGCATTCGTCCTCGCAAGGTAGGGATGCCTCTCCGAGGCAGTCCCTATTTTGGAGTGGTGGCTGTGCTCATCTG
>CAXTMD010000357.1:0-1778 GCA_964245035.1 uncultured Chthoniobacterales bacterium | reverse complement strand
CGAGGCAGTCCCTAGATCCTTCTGAGAACGGAGCGCCAACAGATTAGCACAGCCACCACTCCAAAATAGGGATTGCCTCGGAGAGGCATCCCTACCTTGCGAGGATGGCCACCCGGAACGCTATTCGATGAACAACACGCCGGCCCTGCGCCGTGCGTGGTGGCCGCCGGGGAGGTTGACCTTGGCCGGACCCCCACCCAGGTCCAGCAGCGAGCGCACGCGTTCGATCTCCTCGTAACCCAAGTCAGCCACCCGCCGGGCGCGCAGCCAGGCACGCAGGGTGCGGCGCTGCCGGGCCACGGGCAACGCGGCCAAGTTCTTCACGGACAGACGCTCCGGCGGTGGGCCGTCGGCTGCCAGCAGCCCGGCCAGCCACGCTTCCTCCGCGCCGAGGATGTCGGCGGCCCGCCAGAGCGCCGGGCCCCCGTCCCGGCCCATGCGGCGGGAAAGGACCGGGATCGCCTCCCCGCGCAAAGCGTTGCGGGTGGCGTGCGCGGTGTCGGCGTTGGTTGCGTCCTCACGCCATGTGAGACCTTGCGCGTGAACATAGTTGTCGATCTCCGCCCGCCAGACCCCCAGCAGCGGCCGGAGAACGCGCAACTTGCGTCGGCCGAAGGTGCGCGTGCCGTCCGTCGTCATCGCGCCCAACCCCGCCGGGCCGGTGCCGCGCAGCAGGTTGAACAACACCGTTTCGGCCTGGTCGTCGGCGTGGTGCGCGAGGAAAATTGTCCGGCATCGTCGCCGTCCGGCCCGGGCGATGAAGAACGCGTACCGCGCGACGCGGGCGGCGGTTTCCAGAGAAACTTTTATTTGCCGGGCCATCGCCGGTACGTCCGCGACGCCGCGGTCCGTTGGCAGCTTCAGGCTGTCCGCGAGCTGCTGAACAAAGAGAGCATCTTCCCGCGAAGCCTCGCCGCGCAGGCCGTGTTCGAGGTGGCAGACCACCAGTCGGCGGAAGCCCGCCGCCACCAGCCCGTGCAGCAGCGCCACCGAGTCGCGCCCGCCCGAAACGCCGACGAGGTAACGCTCCGTCGGCGGGTGGGGCTTCAGCGCGAGCGCCAGCTTCCGGGAGAAGGCGTCAGCCCCGGCTGGACGCCGCTCCCCAGAGCCGGCCGGCCGTGCGGCCGACGGTTTGCCAGGCGTTTGGCTTGACATATTCGATCACGACGGAACTGGAGCGGGCCACGGGATCGTAGCGCGAGGCGACCGTGCCCCAACGGTAGCGCCCGCACGCCAACCCGAACTGCGTCGCCAGCCAGTGTTCATGGAAACTCTGGCGTGCCAGTTCGTGGGCTTCGGACCCTCCGTCGAACCGCTCCGCGTGATGGAACAGGTTGATCACGGCCAGTCTCTCGTACTCGAATTGCAGCACGACGTACAGCGCGGAGTTCGGTTGCGGCACGGCCGGAAGCTGGTAGCGAAACGCCGGGTCGTGCCGTAGCCGCGGCAGGGTGACCGCGCCGGTCGGCTGCCGTACGAACTGCGCACGGGTCAGCGACGGCTCGACTGTCAGGCCGAGTTCGGAGAACCCGAGGCGTCCGCTGCGCGGGTCAATCGTCATGCGATCCGCTTGGCTTTCAGGTAGTCTTGCAAAGGCTCGGGCACACGCAGGCTGCCGTCCGGTTCCTGGCAGCTTTCCAGCAACGCCACGAACAGCCGCGGCAGCGCCGTGCCCGAACCGTTGAGCGTGTGGCAGAAGCGGTTTTTGCCCGTGACGGGGTCTTTGAAGCGCAGGTTCATGCGGCGCGCCTGGTAGTCCTCGAAGTTCGAGCAGCTCG
>CAXTMD010000356.1:0-4997 GCA_964245035.1 uncultured Chthoniobacterales bacterium | reverse complement strand
GGGGGGGGCCCTCGCCCGGCGCCCGCAACCCTTCTTTCGTTTGGCTGGGCTTGGCCAACCCTACCTTGGACGAATGCCTGCGGCGTAATAACTACCCGCCGGCCACGACCCGCAGGATTTCGAGCTGGTCCCCATCCGCCAAGCGGACTGCCGCCCACTCGTCTCGCAGGAGCGCGGTGCCGTTGTGCTCGATCAGCACACTTTGCGCCGGTAGTCCGAGCCGTTCGAGCAGCGCCGGCAGCGTCGTTGCCGACGGCACGGTGCGGTGGTCCCCGTTGACCTTGATGGTGATCTCGCCCTCTGTCATCACGCCAGCGCCTCGTCCCAATCCTTCCAAACAGGCTCAAGGCCGTGCCGTGCGCGCAGGGTCTCCGCGATCTCGCGAGGGCTGCGCGGGTCGGCAATGTCAAACTGCCCTTCCGCTTGCGCGCCCTCGACCTGCGCGGCATCCGTCTCGCAGCGCCGCCCGCGCACGGTCAGGTGCAGGTCGTCGCGGCCCGCGCCGGTGTAGCCGCCGGGCTCGGTGTGGCTGCCGGCGCTCATCGCCGTCACGCCGAGCGGGATCAGCGCGTCACGCAACGCCGGGGCCTCGCGCGTGGACAGCACGAGGCCGATCTGCGGGAACGTCACGCGCAACGCACAGAGCAGTTGCACCAGTTCCCGGTCGTCGAAACCGTGCCGCGGCTGGAAACCCCCCGCCGCCGGCCGCAGCCGCGGCAGGCTGACCGTGACGTGCGCCTTCCAGCAATGCCGCAAAAGATGGTCCACGTGCGCCGCCAGCGCGACGGCTTCCGCCCGCCAGTCGTCTAAGCCGAAAAGCGCGCCCACGCCCAACCGCCGGAAGCCGGCGGCGTACGCCCGCTCGGGGCACTCCAGCCGCCAGTCAAAGTCTCGCTTCGGCCCGGCCGTGTGCATCTCGGCGTAGATGTCGCGCCGGTACGTCTCCTGGTACACGACGAGGCCCTCTGCGCCCGCCGCGACAAGGGGGCGGTATTCGTCCGTTTCCATCGGGCCGACCTCCAGCGCCACCGCCGGCACGCCGGCTTCCTCGCGCACGGCGCGCACGGCGGCTTCCAGGTAGCCGTTAGAAACAAACTTTGGGTGCTCGCCCGCGACCAGGAGGATGTTGCGAAAACCCTCCGCGTGCAGGTGCCGCGCCTCCCGGACGACCTCCGCCACCGGCAGGGTCACGCGCAGGATCGGGTTGTCGCGCGAGAACCCGCAGTATTTGCAGTTGTTGATGCACTCGTTGGAGAGATACAGCGGGGCGAACAGCCGCATCACGCGGCCGAAGTGCCGGTGCGTCAGCGCCTGCGAGCGCGCGGCGAGGCGCTCCAGGGCCGCGTCGCCGCAGGGCTCCAGCAGGGCCTCGAACGCCCGTACGGCCGGCGGCGGGGTCCATTTCGGGTCGGCGAAAACTTTTGCAAATGACATGAGCCGGCTTCTCCGCTAACAACGAATTCTCTGTTGCGACCGTAACCCGAAATCCTCCACCGGGCATCCGGAAAAGACCGCTTCGCGTATGTCCACTATGCCCGGCTCCTTCTTATCTTCGCCGCCGCTGCCGGTTTCCACGTCCCGGTCGATGGGCGACGAACTGGCGGCGATGCGCGTCGGGATCGACGTCCGGCTGGCGAGTTACCTCCACGCCCAGCGAGCTGACTACGCGCGGCAGCCGGTGCTGGCGGCGCTGTACGACGACCTGACGGAATTTGCCTGTCGGCCCGGCAAACGCCTGCGGCCCACGTTGTTCCTGCTCGCGGAGCGGGTGTTCGCCGACGGCAGACCTACAGCCGTCGGCCCCGCGCCGGACCTGCTGGCCGCGGCGGTCAGCCTGGAACTGCTGCACGCCTTCATCCTGATCCACGACGACATCATCGACCGCTCGGAGACCCGGCGCGGCCTGCCGACCTTGCACCGCGCCGTCGAGGGGCGGCTGTCGAGCTTCGCCGACCGGCACCGCGCCGGCACGAACCTCGCGCTGGTGCTCGGCGACGTTCTCTTTGCCCTCGCGCAGAAAAGCCTCCTCGAGGCGACGCTCGCCCCGCCCGCCGTCGTCGCACGGCTCGGCGCGCTGCTGCTCGGCTGCATGGTCGAAACGGGCTTTGGCGAGGCGGCCGACATCGTCTACGGCTTGCGCGACGTGTCGAAGGTCCAAACGGCCGAGATCGAGACGATGTACCTGCTCAAGACCACGCGGTACACCATCGAATGCCCCCTGGCGATGGCGGCGGTCCTGCACGGGGTGGACGCCGACGGATTGGAAGCCATCTCGCGCATCTCGCGCCCGGCCGGGCTGGCTTTCCAGATTCAGAACGACCTCATGGAGTTCGCCCGCTTCGAGGTGTCCGACGCCGAGGTGCCCGCCGACATCCTCGAAGGCAAGAAGACGCTCCTCATGCGTACGGCCTTCGACTTGCTCAACGAAAACGACCGCGGGCTGCTCCAACTTTGTTTCACGGCCTGCGGTCCCTCGGAGGGCACGGTGTCCAAGGCGCGTGAACTCCTCACCAAGAGTGGCGCGGTCGGACGGCTGACCCGGCGCATGGACGAGCTTTTTGCCCAGGCCGACGCCGAGGTGGGCCGCTCTGGCTTCTCGTCGACTGTACAAGGAAAGCTCGCCGGGCTGATCCGGCTCGTGCGCGATGCCGCTGGCCCCATGGAAAAACGGCCCGCACAAGGTTAGACTCCCGTCCCAATGATTTCCGCCCCGACCCGTCCGGCCGCCCCATCAGACTCTTCCCGCCACGGCCGCACGCCCGCCGTGGTCATCGGCAGCGGCATGGGCGGCATCGCGGCGGCGATTCGCTTGCAGGCGCGCGGTTACGACGTGTCGCTGCTGGAGATGCGCGACCAGCCCGGCGGCCGGGCATACGTGTACCGGCAGGATGGGTTCACCTTCGACGCGGGGCCGACGATCATCACCGCGCCGTTCCTGATCGACGAGCTTTTCGCGCTCGGCGGTCGGCGGACAGAGGAGTACGTCAAGATCGTGCCCTGCTGGCCATTTTACCGGATTGTCTTTCACGACGGGCGGGTGTTTGACTACACGGGCGACGAAAAGGAGATCATCGAACAAATCCGGCGCTTCAACCCGGACGACGTGGAAGGGTACAAGCGGTTCGTCGGCCGCTCCCAGGCGATTTTTGACCGGGCATTTACCGACTTGGCGGACCAGCCATTTACCAAGTTTTGGGACATGATCAAGATTGCGCCGGACTTGGTACGGCTGCAATCACACCAGTCGGTGTACAAGCTCGTGTCGGGGTTCATCAAGGACCCGGCCTTGCGGCAGGTGTTCAGTTTTCACCCGCTGCTCATCGGCGGCAACCCGTTCCAGTCGAGTTCGATCTACTCAATGATCCACTATCTGGAACGCAAGTGGGGCGTGCACTTCGCGATGGGTGGCACGGGGGCGGTCGTGACCGGGTTGTTGAAGCTGCTCGCCGAGATGGGCGGCAAACTCCACTTGAACAGCCGCGCCGAGGAGATCGAACTGACGCCGGAAGGCGCGGTCAAGGGCGTGCGCGTGGCCGGCGGTCAGCGGTTCCCGGCAGAGGTCGTGGTGTCCAACGGCGACGTGGCCAACACTTACCGCAAACTGCTGCCTGCCAGCGCCCGCCGCAAGTGGACGGACCGGCGGTTGGAGCGGATGCGTTACTCGATGGGGCTTTTTGTCGTGTATTTCGGCACGAACCGAACTTATCCGAATCTGGCTCACCACACCATCGTCCTCACGGAACGCTACAAGGCATTGCTGCACGACATCTTCCACCGCAAGGAACTCGCGGAGGATTTTTCTTTGTACCTGCACGCGCCGACGCGGACCGACCCGACTTTAGCTCCGCCCGGCTGCGAATGTTTTTACGTGCTCTCGCCCGTGCCGAACCTGCTCGGAGGTGCGGACTGGGATGCGGTGAAGGAACGCTACGCCGACGCCATCTTGGCTTCGTTGGAGATCCCCGCGCTCTGCCCGGACCTGCGCAAGCACATCGTCACCAAGCGCATCATGACGCCGAAGGATTTTGAGTCCGACCTGGATGCGTACCGGGGCAGCGCGTTCCAGTTCGAGCCGATCCTGACGCAGAGCGCGTGGTTCCGGCCGCACAACGTCAGCGAGGACGTACGGGGGCTGTACTTCGCTGGCGCCGGCACCCACCCAGGCGCGGGTGTCCCAGGGGTGTTGTCGAGCGCGAAGCTGCTGGATCGCGTGATCCCGGCCGCCGCGCCAGCGGCGTAATCACGGTAGGGATGCCTCTCCGAGGCAGTCCCTAGATTCTTCTGGAAGGAACACCGGACCACGGGCACGGTCAGCCAGAGAAATCTAGGGACTGCCTCGGAGAGGCATCCCTACCTTTATGGACGACCTGGAAGCCAGCCACGCCTACTGCCACGCGCAAACCAAACAGAACGCGCGCAGTTTTTACTTCGCCTCCGTCGCGCTGCCCAAGGAGAAGAAACGCGCCGCCTACGCCGTCTATGCGTTCTGCCGGTACGCGGACGATCTCGTGGACCGGGCGTCGGGTGGGGGTGACGTGGAGGCCGCCCTGGCGCGGGTTAGTGAAACGTTCGACCGCATGACCGCGGGCGAACTGCACGACCCGCCGTTCGCGCCGGCGTTTGCTTGGGCGGTGCGACGTTACGGGATCGACAAGCAGCCTTTCATGGACCTGCTGAAGGGCGTCCGCATGGATCTGGGTCCGGTGCGGATCGCGGATTGGCCGGCGTTGCGTGAGTACTGCTACCACGTGGCCTCGGTGGTCGGGCTGATGATGGCGCGCATTTTTGAGTTGCGCGACGAGGCCGGCCGCGAACGCGCTGTGGACCTCGGCATCGCCATGCAGTTGACCAACATCCTGCGCGACGTGGGTGAGGATTTCGGGCTGGGCCGCGTGTACCTGCCGGCCGACGAGATGGCGGCGGCCGGCGTCGGCGTCGAGAGCCTGGCCCTGACGCGTGTCACCCCGGAACTGCGCGTGCTGCTCCGCGCGCAGGCG
>CAXTMD010000355.1:0-5007 GCA_964245035.1 uncultured Chthoniobacterales bacterium | reverse complement strand
CCGGCAAGCTGAAGTAGAAGCGAGTCTGCGCCGGCCTTCCCTTGTAGGGCAGGCGCCCCGCCTGCCGCGTGACGGGAAACCGAGTGCCTCTTGCACGCCTTCCCTTCGTCTATACCCAGCCAGCGTCCCGTAACGCGGCAGGCGGGGCGCCTGCCCTACAACCAGCAACCCCGCGCGATCACTCCAGCGCGTTGTTCGACACCTTCTGCGGCTTGGGAACCGTCCCTTTGTCCGGTACGTGCACCAGCAGCGAAGCATCGTTGCCCGGGGTTGGGACAGCCAGGGGCGTGTTGGCATTGCCGGGCGATTTGACCGCCGGCATCGCCAGGGGAGTCAGCAGCGCGGTCGGCGAGTTGTTCTGGTTCGCCAACGCCAGGGCCGACGCGGCGGCACGGTTCCCTTCGTTCGTCGGCACGATCTCCGGGGCCGCGGGCGATGCCGAGGCGGCGGGCAGCGGCGTTGCGGACACCGGCAGCGGCGTCGGCTTTGACGCGTCGTCCGCCGTGGCTTCGCCGCGGGGGTTCTCACCCTGGGTTTGCGCGGTCTGGCGTTCGGCCAATGAACCCAGGTTTCCTCCCAGCCGCTTGAAGTTGACGTACAGGTAAAAGCAGAACACCGCCACCGCCAGCACCACGAACCCCGCCGCGAGCGCCGCCAGTTGACGCCAGTGCCAGTTGCGCTGCTTGCGCTTGCGCCAGGGGCGGGTCGGCGCGCGGTACTCCCCGAGCGGTTCCGCGTTCAAGTATTGGTAATCGTCGATCCCGAACGTGCTGGCGTCCGAGAACGCGTCCAGGAACGGCCGCACGTCGAGGTGGAGATATTTGCCGTAGCTGATCAGGAAACCCCGCGCGTAGGCAAGGTTGGCGAAGTTCGAGTAGTCGTCGTTTTCGAGGTCGGCCAACTGCGTGGCGCGAATCTTGGTCGCGCGGGCCGCGTCCTCAAGGCTCAGGTGGCGCTGGGTGCGCGCGCGCCGGAGTTTGGTGCCTGCCGTCTCTACCATAACCGTGGGCCGTGAAAATCGTGCGCTCTCTCGGTGAAATCCCTGAGTGTTTAGCGCAAAAGGGGGTGGAGGTCAGCCGATTTTTCGACTTTTTCGCCGATTTATTTGCGGCGGTTCACAGGCTGTCCAGATCGACCAAAATTTCGCGCCCGCGCGCGCCGTTCTCCGGGCCGACGACTCCCCGCTTCTCCAAGATGTCGACGACGCGTGCCGCCCGCGTGTAGCCCAGCCGCAGCCGGCGCTGAAGCATGGACGTGCTCGCCTTCTTTTCCTGGCGCATGATCTCGATGCATTTTTCCACCAACTCTTCGTCCTCGTCGCTGACCTCTTCCTCGTCGTCGCCGGCCGCGCCTTCGAGCTTGGTGGCGATGGCGGACTCAAAGGTCGGCTCCGCCTGCCCGCCGGCGAACTCGACGAGCCGGTGAATCTCCTCGTCGGTGACGAGTACACCCTGTGCCCGGGTCAGGCGCGAGGTGCCCGGCGGCAAATACAGCATGTCGCCCTGGCCGATGAGGCGCTCGGCCCCTTTTTCGTCGAGGATGATGCGGCTGTCCAGACCGCTCGCCACCTGGAAGGCGATGCGCGAGGGCACGTTGGCCTTGATGACGCCCGTGATGACGTCGGCGCGCGGGGTCTGCGTGGCGATGATCATGTGGATGCCCGCCGCCCGGGCCATCTGGGTGATGCGCGCGATGGCACTTTCCACGTCGGCCGGGGCGGTCTGCATGAGGTCGGCCAGCTCGTCCACGATCACGACGATGTACGGCAGCACGTCGGGCAGGATCAGGTCCTGGTCGCGGAGGTTGCGCTGAGGGGCGGGGCGCGCGTGGGTGGAGATCGGCGGGTCGTCGATGTCGCCGTCTTCGTCGTCCGCGCCGCTGCCGAAGCCGCCGTCGCCGACGATGGAGTCCAGCCGCATCCCGGCGGGGACCGCGGCGGCCTCGGGTTCGGGCCGGGAGAGTTCTTCCAGGATCGCCACCGTTGCGCCGGCGGGGTCGATCTTGTTGGACGGGGCGGCGCTCCGGGCGGACGGGGCGCGGCCGGTCTTGGCTTCTTCCTCGGCGTCGAGTTCGGCCTGGGTCTTGGGCTTGGGCCGGGCGTTGAAGCTCGTGACGTTGCGCACCCCCGCCTTGGCGAACATCTTGTAGCGCTTTTCCATCTCGTCGATGACCCAGCGCAAGGCGAGCAGCACTTTCTTCGGGTCGGTGACCACGGGCACGACGAGGTGCGGCAGCTTGTTGTAGACCTGCATCTCGACCACCTTGGGGTCGATCATCACGAAACGCAGCTGCTCTGGCGTGAACCGGTACAGGATGCTGGAGATGATGGAGTTGATACAAACGCTCTTGCCCGAGCCGGTCGCGCCCGCCACGAGGCAGTGCGGCATCGCGGCGAGGTCAGCGATGATCGTCTTGCCGTACACGTCTTTCCCCAACGCGAGCGGGATCTTCGCCTTGGTCTCGGCCCAGTCGGGGCCTTCGAGGAGTTCGCGCAGGGTCACCTTGACCTTCTTGCTGTTGGCGATCTCGATGCCAACGGTGTCCTTGCCGGGGATGGGAGCAAGGATGTTGATGCGCTCGGCGCGGGTGGCGCGGGCGATGTCGCGTTCCAGGGAGACGATCTTGTCCACGCGCACGCCCTTGGCGGGGTAGACCTCGTAGCGCGTGATCGTCGGCCCCTTGGTGATGTCCCCGGGGCTCACGCGGATGCCGAACTGCTCCAGGGTCTCGATGATCTGCGTCTGCACGCGGCGCAGTTCCTCGTTGTTGGCGACGGGGCGGTTCTGGGTGTCGGCGGTGTCGAGGAGGTCCAGCTCGGGCAGGTGGTAGTCGGCAAAGCGCACGTCGCTGCCGTTGGCGTTGTCGCCCTTGCCGCCGAGCGCGCCGAGCGCCGCGTCGCCCTTCGACTTGGCGGAAGCCTTGCTGGCGAAAAGCTCCGAGAGCGTGGGCTTTTTCTTGGCCGGCTGGGCGACGGGGTTGGGCACGGAGTTGTCCGTGATCTTGGGCGCGGGCAGGTTGGCGAACTCGTCCGGCGGCGCGAACGACGCGGCGGGGCTGGGCGCGGGAGCGTCGTCTTCGTCCTCGTCCGCGGCCGGCTCGGGCGGCGGGACGGCGACGCCCTGGCGGCGAAGCTGTTTTTCGATGCGCCGCTGTTCCTTGAGGAGCCGGGCGCGGTCCATTTCGAGGAGTTCCTGCTGGGTGGCGCGGGCGAGGCGGGCGGCTTCGCGGCGTTCGCGCCAGACGATCATCCCCTGGCGCAGCGCGTGGCAGGCGCGGGAAAGCTGCGTGACCGGGTGCAGGCCGGTCATGAGGATCAGCGTGCAGAGATAGGCGAGGAACAGGAAAATCGCCGACCCGGCCGAGCCGAGCGTCAGGCGAAACAATCCCTCATGGCCCTTCTCGCCGACGAGCCACGAGCCGACGAGGCCGCCGGGCCCGTGGGCGTTGAAGTCGCGGTTCCAGCCGTGCAAAAACCAGGGTTGGAGCTGCGCCAGGCACGCGCCGCAGAGGACAAAGAGCGTCATCCAGCCCAGCCGTCGTCCGACCACGAGGCCGGGCACGAACAGTTTCGCCCCGCCGAAGCCGAGCAAAAGCGCGGCCACGAGGAACGACGCCGCGCCGAAGAAAAAGAAGTGCAGCCCGGCAGCGACCGCGCCGACGGGTCCGATGAAGTTCTGCGCAGGCGAGTTGGGCGTGGCGTACTGGCTGAAAGGCACCCAGGTCGGCAGGTCGCGGGGCACGTAGGAGATCAGCGCAAGGTAGAGCAACATGCCCAGCCCGAGCATGAGCAGGGCAGGGATGTCGCTCCACGCCGCGGCGTGGGCGGGAGAGGTGGACTTGGCGGCGGGCCGGGCCATGGGTGGTCGTGTCGCGGGCATCGTAGCCGGGAAAAACGGGAACCGAAAGCCCAATCACAGCAAAAGGCGGGCTCGCGCCGGAAATGACGGCTTGCCCGGGCCGGGGCTGTGCCGTTGAATGGGAGGGACTTACCATTCCCCGATGAAGCCGCTAAAAAGTTCCTCCTGGCTCGCGCACACCGTCTGGCTGCTGGCGCTGGCCGTCTGCGCCGCCGCGGCGCACGCCGCGCCGGAACCGGTCGATCCGTTGGCGGGAGATTGGTTTTACCACAGCAACCAGACCGTCACGTTCAAGGCGGACGGCACCGTCACGAACACGAACGACGGCAGTTTCGGCACCTGGGAATACCTGCACAATCCCGAGGTGCAGCGGCACTACCGGGTGATCTGGAGCCAGGGGAAATATATCGACGGCCTGGTCCTTTCCGAGGACGGGCAAAGCTTGCGCATCCACAACGAGGCCGGTGGCAAAGGCAACCGGTACGAGGGACGCCGCGCCATCCCCGACAAGCCCGCCGGCGCTCCGCCCGACAAAAATGATCCTCTGATCGGCGACTGGTTGTGGTTCAAAGGTCGCCCCGTCACCTTCAACGCGGATGGCACCGTCACCGGCCCGGAAGGCACGGTCGGCGTCTGGGAATACCTGCACAACCCGGGAGCCGAGAGGAAGTACCGGGTCAATTTTGGCCACGGCAAGTACATCGACACGTTCACCTGCACCGCGGACGCGCAGACGGCTCACGTCATCAGCCAGCACGACAGTCCCTACGACGTGCACCGCGTCTCGTCCGCCGCTCCGACCTCACCCGGGCAGGAGTCGCACCCGTTCGGCGTCCCCGGGCATTGAGCCGGCTCTAACCGGCGCGGCTGGCTTGACGCGCCGCGATCACCCGCAGGCCGTGCAGGGTGAGGTCCGGGTCCACGGCGTCGAACAGCCCCCACCCGCGCGCCGCCAAAAAACGCGCGTCCCCGCCGGTTGCCACGACGCGCGCCGTTCCGCCCAACTCCGCGCGCAGCCCGTCGAGGATTTCCCGCACCAGTCCCCGGTAGCCGAGGAGCGTCCCCGTCCGGATCGCCGCGGTCGTCGAACGCCCGATGGCCCCCGGGGCCGCGCCCGCCAGCCGCACCGGCGGCAGGAGCGCCCCGCGGG
>CAXTMD010000354.1:0-5031 GCA_964245035.1 uncultured Chthoniobacterales bacterium | reverse complement strand
CGCGCGCGGCTTACGTCCATCTGCTCGCCGCCGTCCGAAATGATTTCCTCCTTCTCCCGCCGCTACCCATGACCGAACACGGCTACCTCGCCCTCGTGCTGCACGCGCACCTGCCCTACGTGCGGCACCCGGAGTACCCGGAATTTCTAGAAGAGGACTGGCTCTACGAGGCGATCACGGAGACGTACCTGCCGCTGTTGGCCGCCTTTGACCGGCTGGCGGGCGAGGGGGTGCCGTTCGCGCTGACGCTGACGATGACGCCGCCGCTCTGCGCGATGCTGCGCGACGGGTTGCTGCGCGAGCGTTACCTGCGTTACCTCGACCGTTCGCTGACGCTGGCCGGCAAGGAGGTCGCACGTACCCGCGGCCAGGGACGGCTGGCGGACAACGCGGAGTTCTACCTCGAACGCCTGCGCGACAGCCGCCGCCAGTACCTCGAACGCTGGGACGGCGACCTCGTGGCGGCGTTCCGTGGGTTCCAGGATGCCGGGCACTTGGAGATCATCACCTGCGCGGCGACCCACGGCCTGCTGCCGCTGATGGAAAACATCCCCCAGGCCGTCCGCGCGCAGATCGCCATCGCGCGCGACGACTACCGCGCCTGCTTCGGCCGCGACCCGGCGGGCATCTGGCTGCCGGAATGCGCCTACGTGGCCGGCATCGACCAGGTCTTGCAGGAGGCGAACCTGCGCTGGTTCATCCTCGACGCGCACGGGCTGATGTACGGCCAGCCCCGGCCGCGGCGGGCGATCTACGCGCCGTGCTTCACGCCGGCGGGGCCGGCGGCGTTCGCGCGCGACCGCGAGTCGAGCCGGCAGGTGTGGAGCGCACAGCATGGCTACCCGGGCGATCCGGCGTACCGGGATTTTTACCGCGACATCGGCTTCGAGTTGACCCCGGAGCAACTCGCCCCTGTCGCGCCGGGCAGGTTTTCCGGGTTCAAGTACCACCGCATCACCGACCGCGGCGCCGAGGAAAAAGACCTGTACCACCGGCCGTGGGCGCTGGCGGCAGTGGACGCGCACGCGGGCCACTTCATGGCCGAGCGGCGCGGGCAGATCGAGAGCCTGCGCAACGTTCTGGACGTGGACCCCATCGTGGTCGCGCCTTTCGACGCGGAGCTTTTCGGCCACTGGTGGTTCGAGGGGCCGGAGTTCTTGGAGATGTTCATCCGCAAGGCCGTGTACGACCAGGAGACGTTTGAGTTGACCACGCCGGGCCGCTACGTGGACACGCATCCGCGCCAGCAGATGGTCGCGCCGTCGGCGTCGAGCTGGGGGCAGAACGGCTACTGGGAAGTCTGGCTGCACGAGAGCAACGCGTGGATCTATCCGCACCTGCAAACCGCCGCCCGGCGCATGGTCGAGGCCGCGCAGGCGGAAGTGAAGGGCCGCGGCTTCCTCGAACGCGCTGCCAAGGCCGGGCGTGTGCCGGACGCCGACGAGACGTTGCGCGACCGCCTGCTGCGGCAGATGGCGCGCGAACTCCTCCTGGCGCAATCGAGCGATTGGGCGTTCCTCATGAAAACCGGCACAGCGACGCACTACGCCGCCAAGCGCACGCGCGACCACGTGCTGCGGTTCACGCGGCTCTATGAACAATGGAAGAGCGGCGGGCTCGACGTGGATTTCCTCGCCAACTGCGAGTGGCGCGACGCCATTTTCCCCGATCTGGATTGGAAGTATTATGCTTGAGAAGAAATTCGTGCGCCTCGTGCCTGCGGCGGTCGTGTGCTGCGCCGTGCTGGTGGCCAGCCCGGTACTAGGCCAGGATAACCCGAAGAAGGGCGGCTCGGTGCCGCTCACGTTCGTGCCGCCGCCGGTGGAAAACGCGACGTACAGCGTCGGGATCTACGACGCCAAGACGGGCAAGCTGGCGCGCCGGCTCTGCGAGGCGGCGGGACAGAACACGTTCAAGGTCGGCCTGAACGGCCTCGTCACGAGCTGGGACGGCAAGGACGACGACGGCAAAGCGCTGCCGCCCGGCCGCTACGCCGCGCGCGGGTACGCGGTCGGTCCGTTGAAGGTCGAGGGCGAGGCCATCCTGGGCAACGACTGGGCCGAGGATGACGACAACCTGCGGGTGCGTCAGGTCGAAGCCATCGCGTGCGTGCCCGAGGACGAGGGGCTGGCGGCTGTCCTCAATGTCGGGCCGGAGAAGTGGGTCGTCGCGCGGTTCAAGGCCAAGGACGGCAGCCTCGCCTGGCAGAAACCCGTCGCGAACCCGCCCAAGGCCAACCCGGTGTCCGACGCGGTGCGCTGCCGGCTGGACGCGGCGGGCGGCACGTTGACCTTGACCGGTTGGAACGGCGAGCGCACCGAGTACCGGCTCGCCGACGGCGAGGCGCGTGCGCTGCCGAAGTCCTCGGCTGTCTTCCGCGACGGCCGTAGCGAACTCGGCCGCAACGAATCCGTCTGGACCATCGAGGATCAGGTCCTCTCGCAACGTTCTCTGAGCGGCAGCGTGCTGCGTTCGCTCGCCCCCAACGAGGGCGACCCAGTGCCGGTGGCGGTGGCGGCTTCCACCAAGAGCGAACGGCTCTACCTGTTGGAAAGAAAGCAGGGGTGGCAGCGGGTGCGCGGCCTCGCCTGGGTCGACGCCAGGGAGGAAAACGGCAAGCCGGTCTCGACTTGGCAGACGTTCTTCGAGCGCAACATTCGTCCGCCGGACCCGGCCACGGGTTTGGAGGACGCGGCCACGGCCAGCGGCACGTCGCCCGCGGTGGAAATCCCGCTCGCCGACAATCCCCTCGCACCCGGCAAGCACGAAACCGCCAAACTGCTCGCCACGTTTGACGACAAGGGCAGCTATCTGACCACCGCCGATGGCCTGCGCCTGCGCCAGATCAGCCAGCGCGGTTCCCTGCGGGCGGCGAAGCTGGTTCACAATCCGGCGGGCGGGCTGACGTTCTACCAGACGGACGGTGCGGCGTGGGACCAGTTCGCGGTCAAGGGCGTGAAGGAGATCGCCAGCTTTGACGCGGGCGAATTCGAGATCGACGCGGCGGGCGAGAAGCCCGTGGCCGAAAAAGCGCCCGAGCCGGACCTCTGAGGCGCACATTTTCGTTTTGCCGCGGGGCCGGGGCGGCGGCATATTGGCCGTTCCGCCCGATGACCCCGAAGAACATCGTCTATTTCGACTTGGAAACGCAGCGCACCGCCAACGACGTGGGCGGCTGGGACCGCAAGCGCGACATGGGCATGAGCGTCGGCGTGACGTACTCGACCCGCAGCGGCGAATACTCGATCTACAGCGAGAAAACGGTGGATGGCCTCGTGGACGAACTCCGCCGTGCGGACCTCGTGGTCGGCTTCAACATCCTGCACTTCGACTACGAGGTGCTGATGGGCTACACCGTGCTCGACCTGCCCAGCCAACTCGCCACCCTGGACCTGATGATCGACATCGAAAAGGGCCTTGGCCACCGCCTCAAGCTCGAATCCATCGCGCAGGCCACGCTCGGCGTCGGCAAGACGGCCGAGGGCCTCGACGCGATCAAATGGTGGCGGCAGGGCCGGCTGCTCGAGATCGCCGAGTATTGCTGCTTTGACGTGAAGGTGACCAAGCTCGTCCACGAACACGGCTGCCAGAACGGCGAACTCTTTTACAACGACCGCTTCGCCAACAAACAGAAGATCGCGGTGAAATGGTGAATACGAATGTTCCTATGTCCACCGGACCCCAGATCATCAGCGGCACGGCCATCGCGGACAAGGTTCTCACCGAACTCCAAGCCGAGATTGCCGCGCTCAAGGCTGCCGGCCGCACGCCGGGCCTCGCCGTGGTGCTCGTCGGCGACAACCCGGCGTCGCGTTCGTACGTCCGCGCCAAGGACCGCATGTGCCAGAAGATCGGGCTGCACTCCGAGAAGCTCGAACTGCCCGCGACCACCACCCAGGAGGAACTCCTCGCCGTCGTGGACCGGCTCAACGGCGATCCCGCCATCCACGGCATCCTCGTCCAGTCGCCGCCCCCTAAACACATCGACGAGCAGGCGGTCATCCTGGCCATCGATCCCGCCAAAGACGTGGACGGCTTCCACCCGGTCAACGTCGGCAAGCTCGCCATCGGTGACCCGAGCGGGTTCGTGCCGTGCACGCCGCTGGGCTGCCAGCGGCTGCTCCTGGAGGCCGGCGTCGAGACGGCCGGCGCGCACGTGGTCATGCTCGGGCGCAGCATGCTGGTCGGAAAACCCTTCGCGCTGCTGATGATGGGCAAGGGCAGGGGCGGCGACGCCACCGTGACCGTGGCGCACTCGCGCACCCGCGACCTGCGGGCGACGTTGCGCTCGGCCGACATTCTGGTCGTCGCCATCGGCAAGGCGAACTACGTGACGGCCGACGACGTGCGCGAGGGCGCGGTCGTCATCGACGTGGGCATCAACCAGCTGGATGACGCCAGCAACCCGCGCGGCTACCGGCTGGTGGGCGACGTGGATTTCCAAGGCGTCGCGCCGAGGGCGGCGGCGATCACGCCCGTGCCCGGCGGCGTGGGGCCGATGACAATTGCGATGCTGATGGCCAACACGGTGAAAGCCTGCAAGCTGGCGGGATAACGGGAACAATGGGGGTGAGGAGCTGCCGCTCGGGGGCGCCTGCCCGTCTCTTTCTGTCCTCCTGAGGCGAGTGCAACGAGCCGAAGGAGGACAGAGGATTTCAGCGGCGCACCCCGCCCTTGGACTCGCCCTGTACGCCTGACGGCCGGTGTGCTAACTTCAGGACTGATGCCATTGGCCCGACCCGCGTCCGCGCCGCAGTTGTTTTCCCTGCCCGTCGGCTCGGCCGATCCTGAGTTCTCGCGCGTTCTGCGCACCGCCGATCCCGGCCCGGCGCTCGAAGGTCCGCTCACGTTTCTCCCTGTATCTGACCGGCTTGGCGCTTGGAACGACTGGCAGCGCACTGTGTTGACGGCTCCGCTTGCCCCGGCATTGCTCGCCGCCGCTGACCTCGCTGGACGCGATTGCGCCCGCGAGTTGCGCGCGCTCGACCGCGACCTTGACACGGCGCTCGCGCCGGCGGCGCGCACCCGCAG
>CAXTMD010000353.1:2632-5064 GCA_964245035.1 uncultured Chthoniobacterales bacterium | reverse complement strand
CCGTCGCGACGTACTGGCGGGAAACTTTCGCCGAACCGCTCGGGCTCGACTTCTGGATCGGCCTGCCCGACACCGAGGCGCACCGGGTCGCCACGATCTACGCCGCGCGCGCGGGCGGCCCGGCGCTAGCGGGGGCTTTTTACGACGCGCTCGCCGACGAGAAATCGCTCACCCGCCGGGCGTTCACGGGGCCGGCGGGGCTGCACGCCGTCGCCGCGATGAACGGGACCGAGGCGCGGCGGACCACCATCGCGTCGTTCAGCGGCATCGGTTCGGCGCGGGCGCTGGGAAAGTTCTATGGGATGCTGGCCAACGGCGGCGCGCTGGAGGGCCGGACGTTCTTTTCGCCGCGGGCGCTGGCCTGGATGACCACGCCGCAGGCCAGCGGACCCGACCGGGTCCTGTGCCTGGACACGGCGTTCTCGGCCGGGTTCATGCAGGACCCGGTCGACGCCGCGGGCCGCAAGACGCGGGAGCTTTTCGGTCCCTCGGCGCGGGCGTTCGGACAGCCGGGGGCCGGCGGCGGGCACGCGTTCGTGGACCCGGAAAACCGCGTCGCCTTCGCCTATCTGATGAACCAGATGGAACTCGGCGTGCTGCCCAACGCGAAGTCGCTTTCGATGGTGGCGGCGGTGTGCGACCGTCCGGGTTTGTAACGGCGCGCTGGCGAAAACTTTCTGGCAACCGTCAGGCGCTTCGGGCAGTATCGTCTCTGCGCCCTCTTCTTCCCGGTTTCCCCGATGTCCAGCGATCCCTCCTCCCATGCTGTCGATGCCGCGTCTTCGCCGGTGCCGGACGCCCGGCGCTCGGAAGACGGCGGCATGGCGCTGGTGAAGGCAGCGGTGGAGAGCGCCAACGACGCCATCATCATCACCGAAGCGCAGTTGGAGCCGCCCGGCCCGCGCATTGAATACGTCAACGGCGCGTTCACGCGCATGACGGGTTACGGCATCGAGGAAATCGTCGGCCAGACCCCGCGCATCCTCCAAGGGCCGAAGACCGACCGAGAGTTGATCAAGCGGCTCCGCAGCGATCTTAATACCCAAGAGAGCTTCCACGGCGAGACCGTCAACTACCGCAAGGATGGCGCGGAGTACGTCGTCGAGTGGCGCATCACTCCGCTGCACGACGCGCAGGGCAACCTTTCCAAGTGGGTCGCCATCCAGCGCAACGTGACCGACCGCGTCCACGCCCAGGACGAGCGCGAGCGCGTGTTCAAGGCCGAGCACGCCGCGCGGCTCGAGGGCGAACGCGTCAGCCGGCTCAAGGATGAATTCCTGGCCACCCTTTCCCACGAACTGCGCACCCCGCTCAACGCGATCCTCGGCTGGGCCAACATCCTCAAGGACGCCGAGGCGCAGGCCGACCCGGCCGAGGTGGCGCAAGCCATCGAGGTCATCGAGCGCAATGCCCGCGCGCAGGTGCAACTCATCGAGGACTTGCTCGACATGAGTCGCATCATTTCGGGCAAGGCGCGTCTAGAGGTTGAGTCGCTCTCCCTGGCGCGTGTCATCGCCGAGGCGGTGGAGAGCGTGCGTCATGCCGCCGAGCTGAAGGGCATCGCCATCGTCGAAGCCACCGACCCGCTTGCGCCAGCGGTCTACGGCGATTCCACCCGGCTACGACAGGTGTTCTGGAACCTGCTGTCCAACGCGATCAAGTTCACTCCCCGCAACGGCCGCATCGAGGTGCGCCAGGTCCAGGGCGCGCGAGCCGACGGCGAGGCCGAGGTGACGGTGCGCGACAACGGCCAGGGCATTCCGGAGGACTTCCTGCCGTACGTTTTTGACCGCTTCCGGCAGTCGGATTCCTCGGCCTCACGCCGCCAGGGGGGACTGGGCTTGGGGCTGAGCATCGTCAAGCAGTTGGTTGAACTGCACGGCGGCACGGTGCGCGTCACCAGCGCTGGCGCGGGCAAAGGGGCCGCCTTCACCGTCGCGCTGCCAGTGGGCGAGGCTCCCTCGACGGTCAAATCCGCTCCGGTCCCGGCCGTGCGCGATGTCCGGTCAGCCGACACGGCCCCGGCCACGGGCGCGCACGACGGCAGCGCGGCGGTGCACGATGGGCACGCGCGCGGCAGCGCCCTCAACGGGGTGCGCCTGCTGCTGGTCGAGGACGACGCGGACCAGCGCTCTCTCCTGCGCCGCGTGCTGGAGCAGCAGGGCGCGGGCGTGCGCGTGGCTGACGACGCCGACGCGGCCCTGGAGATGCTGCGCGTCCAGCCGCCGCACGTCCTGATCTCGGACATCGGCTTGCCGGGCATGGACGGCTACGAGTTTTTGCGCCGGGTGCGCGAGTTGCCCGCCGAGGACGGCGGGCGCACTCCGGCCATTGCGCTGACGGCGTTCGCGCGGGCGGAAGACCGGCAGTTGGCGTTGCGCGCGGGTTTCCAGACGCACGTCACCAAACCGGCGGAAGCGGCGGAGTTAATC
>CAXTMD010000353.1:0-2473 GCA_964245035.1 uncultured Chthoniobacterales bacterium | reverse complement strand
AAACGGACTCCGCGCTGCCGGGGTCGATGTAAACGGCCGCCTCGCCGCCGACCTCCGGCAGGCTGGCGCGGTCGCTGCAAATCACCGGCGCTCCCTGGCCGAGCGCCTCCAGCACGGGCAGGCCGAACCCCTCGTGCCAGCTGGGGAACACCAGTGCCTGCGCCGACGCGTAGAGCCCGGGCAGGTCGGCGTCGGGCACGTAGCCGAGGCGTCGGACGCGGCCCTGCCCTTCGAGCGTCATGAGGTGTTCCTTGAGCGCGTCGCTCTTCCAACCGCCGCCGCCCGCGATGTGCAGGGACAAGGGACGCGGGCTGCGTGCCCAGTATAGGTCCAGCGCGTCGAGCAGCGTCTCGTAGTTTTTGCGCGGCTCCAGCGTGCCGACGGCCAGCCAGAAGTCGTCCGCCGCCGGACGGTCCGCCGCCGGGGCCGCCGGGCGTTCGCGCTGGCCCAGGTGCGTGACGGCCCACGGCTTGCCGTGGCGTTCCAGCCAGCCGGGCAGGATGTGCTCGAACTCCCGGTGGCTGCTCTCCGAGATGAACAAAAACCCGTCCGCCCGCCGCAGCGCGGCAAAGACCCCGTCCTGGCAATGCAGGCGGTTGCCGTCGGTCGTGAACTCCGGGTGCACCCAGTAGCTCACGTCGTACACCGTGAAGATCTGGCGCGCGCCGCCGACCGGCGGGGCCTGGTAGGTGTTGGCGTGGACGATGTCGGGTTCGCCCGGCAGGGGCGTACGGCCAGCGCGCACGCCTTCCCAGAACGCCGCCGCCTCGGTGAGGCTCAGGTCGCGCAGGGGGCTGTGCATGCGCGGTGCGTCGATGCGCGTGCCGGTGTCCGTGCGTTCGTTGAACCAGTTGCCGAAGTGGTGGTAGAGGAAATACTCGTTTTCCGGCTCCGCCGCGACGAGGGCGTGTGCCAGCGAGTCGGCGTACCAACCGCAGCCAGCGCGTTCCACGCAGGTTTGGGCCACGTCGAAGCCGATGCGTAGGGGACGGTTCATAGTGCAGAAGGTAAAAAGAGAGCGTCCCTCAACAACTTCTTGTCATCCTGAGGCGAGTGCAACGAGGCGAAGGACCTCGCCGGAAGGGACTCGCATCCCTCCCGCTGGCAGCCGGAGCGGAGGACCGAACGTCGCTCACGTCGGCACTGAAAGGCAGGTGAGTACCCCTGCCGAGGTCCTTCGGCTCGCGGCACTCGCCGCAGGAGGCCAGCAGGGTTTGGTGGCATGTGTGATCATAAGTTTGCCTTGCCTGCCGCCTCACACCCCGACGCTGGCGAGGTCAGCCTCCAGGGCGGTGAGCACCGGTTCGGTGATGGGCAAGTCCAGTTCCTGACCGGCAAGCAAGCATTGGGCGACCATGGCGGCAACGAAGCGCTGCCGGCCCGCCGGGTTAGCGGGATCGGGGGATTCGTGCGCGTAGGCCCGGTGGTGGGCGAGGTGCTTGACCCATCGCCATGCCGGCTCGGGGCGCGTCGAGTACTTTTGCACCACCCGTGCCAGTTCCAGGTGCACGGGCACGCGCTGGCTGAGGGTCTTGGTGTCCGCGTGCAGGCGGGAACCGGCGAGAAAATCTCCCTCCAGGTAGTCGAAGGAAATCTCCTGGCCCAGCCGCAGCCAGTATTCGTAATCCAGGGCGTAGCGCAATGCGTCGTCGAACACGCCGAAGCGTTCGATGACCTCGCGCCGCCAGAACACCGCCGGCTGGCAGAGAAAACAGGTGTCCAGCAGGCGTTCGTAATCCCACGGCTCGGTAGGGTACTCCTCCAGGATCGACCCGTCGGCGTGCAGGTGGTGCGCGCGGCCGTAGAGCGCGTGGCAGTCTGGGTGGGCCTCGAAGTGCGCCGCGACCGTGGCCAGCGCGCCGGGATAGTACACGTCATCGGAGTTCAGGTAGGCGAGCACGTCGCCCGTGGCTGCGCGCAGTCCCTGGTTGATCGCGTCGGCCTGGCCGCCGTCCTTTTGCGATACCCAGCGCACCGGCTGCCCGCCGGCCTGGAACTTTCCCTGTTGGAGGATGTCCACGGAACCATCCGTGCTGCCGCCGTCGAAGACGAGCACCTCGACCTCCGGACCGTCCTGCGCGCAGACGCTGGCCAGCGTGGCCGGCAGGTAGTCCGCCTGGTTGTAGGAAGGGACGACGACGGAGATTTTCATTGGTCAGGCGGCGAAAAGCGGGTATTCCCGGCCGTCGGCAAACCGCAGGTCGGCGGCGAGCAGGTGGATGCCGTGGGTGCGCTTGTCGCCGGCGTTGAGGTTGGCGGCGTCGGGCACCTCCAGCCACAAGGCGCTGCGCGCCGCCTGGAAATCCACGGAGACCTCGTGCCCGAGCCGGTGGGCCGGCAACGCGAAGCTGCCGAGCGCGACGCTTCGGCCCGCGCGCAGCCGCAGCCGCCGCGGGGCCGGCATCGGGCGGAAGCGCAGCGTCAACCGGCCCGGCACCGGTTCGCCCTCATCCGGATTGGGCAGGGCCAGCAT
>CAXTMD010000352.1:0-5082 GCA_964245035.1 uncultured Chthoniobacterales bacterium | reverse complement strand
GACCGGTTCGACCTCGGGCACGCGCTGGATTTCCGGTGCCGGTGCCGTCCGCCACGAAGCTGGTAGGCCGTCCACGCATCTTCCTGCCCACGACCCCGCCCGCCGCCAACGTTCCCCTGCAGGAACCTGTCGCCGCCAAACCCGCACCGGAACCCGCGCCGGCACCGGCACCGGAAATCCAGCGCGTGCCCGAGGTCGAACCGGTCGCCGCACCCGTGCCGGAGCCGGTGGCCGAGGTCAAGCCGGAGCCGAAGGCCGAGCCGGAACTCGTCCCAGCGGTCACCGAGACCCCCAAACCTGCACCCGTCGAGGCGACGGTCGAGCCGGAGCTTGTCAAGGAGACCGAGAAGCCGCAGGCGGAGGCCCGCCCGCCGGTGGTCGAACCTGCGCCGGTCGAGAAGCCTGCGGAGCCCAAGGCTCCGGAAGCCGTGGCTCCCGTCGAGGAGCCCAAGCCGGTCGAACCCGCGGTCGAGCCGGTTGCCGCCGTGCCGTTGGCAGCCGAACCGCCGTCGGTGGCACCTGCCGCGCCGGAGGCCGCCAAGCCGACGGAGAAAACTCCCGAGCCGGTGGCCCCGACGCCGCCCCCGGTGCCGATCCTTCCGAAGCCAGTGCCCGCACCCGCGCCGACCGCCGCGTTGCCGTCGCCGCTCAGTTTCACCACCCCACCCGTACCTGCCATGCCATCCACCGAAACCACCACCAGCGCGTCCGCGACCGGACGCGCCTCCGCGCAACTGACCCTCGGCTTCGAGATCACGTCGCTGCAACTGACGCCCTTCTTCAAGTTGGGTGCGGTGCAGCTCCGCCCGCTCTCCAACGTCGTGTCGCTGCACCTCATCGGCGCGCAGCCCGAGAACCCGCTCGCCGCGGGCATCTCCTTCCAGATCGACCGCGTCGAACTCGACGGCTCGAAGATCCGGTCGATCCTGCTCAAGCTGCTCGGCGGCGCGCAGCCCGCGGCCACCCCGCAGCCCAAGCTCCAGGTCAACGCGGTGGAACTCTCCCAAGCGGCGGAAGGCGCGCCGATCTCCATCACGCCTTCGGACCAGACCTCCACGGCGGTGCAGTTGCTGGCCACCTTCACGATTGCGGCAATGGACTTCACGCCGTCCTTCGAGATCGGGTCGCTGCGGCTGGAGCCCACGTCCAACCAAGTGATGTTGCGCCTCGCGCCGTCCTCGCGCCCGGCCGCGCTGGACCTGCCACCGGCGTTCGACGTGTCCACCGTCCAGCTTGGCGGTGACGCGCAGATCGCCGCCGTGGCGCTGACGCCGAGCGCGCCGAAGGCAGCCTGAGGCAAAATGCAAATTCAGAGGCGAGGGTGGATGGCACGTCCACCCTCGCTTTTTTCGTTTCAAACAGCCTCTCGCAAAGGACGCAAAGGAAGTAAAGCAGGAAGGCCAGGGGGCGAAAGATTTTCTTTTTCCCTTCTTCTTTGCGTCCTTTGCGGCCTTTGCGAGAGTTTATTCTGTGATGGCCATTACCCCGCGACACCCGGACACCGCGCTGCTCATCATCGGGCACGGTTCGACCGTGAACCCCGACTCCGGCGCGCCGAGCCTCGCGCACGCGGCGGCCATCCGGAAGCGCGAGGTCTTCGCGCGCGTGGCGTGCGCCTTTTGGAAGGAAGAACCGGCGATGCGCGACTGGCCGCTGCTGTTTGACGACGATCCCGCCATCCGCACGGTGTGCGTCGTGCCCAACTTCATCAGCGAAGGGTATTTCACTCGCACCGTGATCCCCCGCGAGTTGGACCTCCTCGCCGACGCCCCTCTGACGCACCGGGCGGGCGACGGGCAGGACTGGATCTATTGTCCGCCGGTCGGCAATCACCCGGCGATGACCGAACTGCTGCTCGGTCGCGCCCACGAAGTCGCCCCCGACGTGCCGGAAGAGGAAACGAGCCTCCTGATCGTCGGCCATGGCACGGGGCTCAACGACAACTCCGCCGTCGCCGCCAAGCACCAGGCCGAACTCCTGCGCGAGCGTTCGAGCTACGCCGCCGTGCTGAGCACGTACATGGAGGAGACGCCGCTGATTGCCGACTGGGCCAAGCTCACGGATACCCCTAACGTCGTGGTAGTACCCTTCTTCATCTCGGATGGCCTGCACAGCTACCAGGACATCCCGGTGCTGCTCGGTATCGAGACGGAGCCGACCGCCAGCGCCAGCGAGCGGCTGCGCGGCGGGGAGGTGTTCGCGCAGAACCCGCGCCACTTGCACGGCCGGGCGTTGTACTACGCGAACGCCATCGGCACCGAGGCGCATTTCGCGGACATCATCGTCGAACAGGCGTTGCGTTCGCTGGCTGCGGTCGGCGGCGAGCCCGTCGGTGCCGCGGAGAGCTTCGCGAGGTGAAAGCGTTTTTGCGGATCGGCCAGATCGTGGTGCAGGAGCCTGCCGGCGGCGGGTACGAACTGCGCCACGAGCAGGATGTGGCGCGCGCGGAAACCGCGTTGACCCTGCACAGCGATCCTGAACACGCCGCGGCGCTGGCCCTCTACGACGATACAGGCAGCTACCGTCCGCTGAAAACCGCACCTAACTTGCGCCGTGGGTGGCGTCTGGTCGTTCCTGACAGTCAGCGGTTGCGGTTGGCATTGGAGTTGTTCTATCCGGCGCGGATGGGGGCTTGGCGGGCGTTCCAGGCGGGACGGTTGGACGCGACACCTCTGCGCGAGACACTGGGCCGCCAGACGGGCATGTACCGCGTGACCCAGAAGCTCGCCGACGAGCAGGCCGACGCGCTTGTGGGACGGTTCTGCCGCTCGGATGACGGGTGCCTGCGGACGATCCTCTGGCGGCGGGATGCGGCGGGCGCAGCAGCATCCACGCGGCTGCCGCCGGGTAAGTTCGATCCGGCTTGCGACCAAACGACCGGCGAAGCGGGTGGGGAGGGCTTCGTTCCACTGCTCTGTCAGGAAGCATGCAATTTGCTCGTGGCCGAGGCACGAGCGGTCGTGAAAGGGGAGCGCCCGGCGGACGCGGAGGCCGAGGGCGGGGGCAAGTAGGCGTAGGAAGCTCTGCGGGCAGTGGTCGGCGAATGGCAACCGAAGCCGCTCACAACCCTGCTGTCCTCCTGAGGCGAGTTTCACGGGCCGAAGGACCTCGCTGAAAGGTACCAGCGTCCGCTTTGCTTGTGGCTGGAGCAAGAGGCCGTGGTAGGTCGACCAACCGTGAAAAGCAGGCGAGTACCCTGCGGCGAGGTTCTTCGGCTCGCAAACTCGCCTCAGGAGGACAGCAGGGGTTTTTCATCTCTACCCTTGAAGATTGCACGAAACAAAGCAGACGGGCGCAGCGTGGGAACCGTATTGTTCCCCGTTCCTCATGCTCCTGCGCGCCCGTACCCTCGTCACCATGGACGGTCCGCCCATCGTCGACGGCACGACCCTCGTGCGCGGAAACACCGTCGCGGCGGTCGGCCGCTGGAAGGATCTGCGGCGCGAGTTCTCCGGGGAGCCGGTCACCGACCTCGGTGAGAACACGCTGCTGCCGGGGTTCATCAACGCGCACTGCCATCTCGACTACTCCGGCTTGCGCCACGCCATCCTGCCGCCCAAGGGTTTCGCCGAATGGGTCGGCCGCATCAACGCGGTCAAGCGCACGCTCGACGCCGACGACTACCTCCGGGACATCGCGCGCGGTTTCCACGAGTACGGCCGCTGGGGGGCGACGACGCTGCTCAACGTCGAGTCCTTCCCCGAATTGATGTGGAAGATGCCCCCGCCGCCGCTGCGGACTTGGTGGTTCTACGAGATGATCGACGTGCGCCGCGTCATCCCCACCGAAGAACTCGTGGCGGGCGCACTCCTCTTTTTCCAGGAACAGCCCGCGGAGAGCGGTGCCGGGTGGCTCGGGGGCAACGGGCTGAGCCCTCACGCGCCGTACACCGCCTCGGCCGAGATGTACCGTCTGACCCGCGACTGCGCCGCCCGCATCGGGATGCCGTGGACGACGCACCTCGGCGAGTCGCGCGACGAGCAGGACATGTTCGTGCGTGGCTGCGGGCCGCTGCACGATTTCCTGGCCGGCCTGGGCCGGCCGACGACCGACTGTGGACGGGGGAAGTCCGCCCTGGCGACGCTCACCGCCGCCGGCTGCCTGGGACCGGAGTGCATCGCCGTGCACCTCAACGAGTGGGAGGAAGAAGACTTTTCGTTGGTGACCTCCGGCGGTCCGCTGGCGGGCATGACGGTCGTCCACTGTCCGCTGAGCCACCGGTATTTTCGGCACCGGGAGTTTCCCTTGGAACGCCTGCGCGGCTTGGCGGTCAACCTGTGCGTCGGCACCGACAGCCCGGCCAGCGATGGGTCGTTTTCACTGCTCGACGAACTGCGCGCCCTGTCCGCCGCGGAGCCCGCGCTCTCGCCGGTCGAACTGCTGGAGGCAATCACCCGCGCGCCGGCGCGCGCTCTCGGTTTGGAAGGCCGCTTGGGCTGCATCCGGCCGGGTGCATTCGCGGACCTCATCGCCCTGCCTTGTGGCGACGGCAACCTAGGCAAAATCCATGCCGAAATCCTCGCCTGCCAACGGCCAACGGAGTGGCGCATGGTGCATGGGTTGGTTCAGACGGAGTCGCGCGCCTGAAAAAATGTCGAATTTAAGAATTTACCCTTTCCATGTTCTCACATTTGCGATAGAGAATGTTTCGTTGTCTCACCCAAAATCCTGCTAGGAACACGCCACTTTCTGCCACTTTGCTATGGCCAAGATTGTCATCATCGACGACGAACCCACGATGGTTGAGGTCATCTCGACCCTGTGCCGCGAGAACGGTCATACCGTTTCCCCCTTCAACTCGGCCGAGCGGGCCTTGGAGGAGCTGCCCGGCATCAATCCGCAGGTCGTCATCGCGGACATCAAGATGGAGAAGGTGACCGGCTTTGACGTGCTCCAGGAATGCCGCCGCACGCTGCCGCAGACGGCCGTGATCCTCATCACCGCCTACGCGTCGGTGGAGAAGGCGGTCGAGGCGATGAAACTTGGGGCATATGATTTCATCACGAAGCCCTTCAAGATCGACGAACTGAAGTTCACCGTGCAGCGGGCGCTCGACTACCAGTCGGCCGTGCGCGAGAACGT
>CAXTMD010000351.1:0-5096 GCA_964245035.1 uncultured Chthoniobacterales bacterium | reverse complement strand
TCTTCACGCTGTGTGCGCGCGACATCGGCGAGCGGGTCGAGGCGGAACGTCAGATCGCCGCCGCCCGCGACGCGGCGCTCGACGCCGTACGCGCGCGGGGCGAGTTCGTCGCGAGCGTCAGCCACGAGTTGCGCACCCCCATGAACGGCGTGCTCGGCGCGGCCGACCTGCTCGAAGCCACCGGCCTCCACCCCGAGCAGCGTGACCTCCTCGACACGATCCGCACCTCGGGCGATTCGCTGCTGGCCATCATCAACGACATCCTGGATTTCTCCAAGATGGAAGCTGGCAAGATGTCGCTGGAGACCATCGAACTCGACCTGCGGCAACTCGTGGAAAGCACCGCCGACGTGCTGGCCGGGCGCGCGCTCCAGAAACACCTCGAGCTGATCGTTTTCATCGAGCCGGGCACCCCCACCCAGCTCGTCGGCGATCCCGGCCGGCTGCGGCAGGTGCTGCTCAACCTGCTGGGCAACGCGATCAAGTTCACCAAGAGCGGCGAGATCCTGCTGCGGGTACGTTGCGACCGGGCCGACGACCTGTCCGCGACCCTGCGCTTTTCCGTGCAAGATACTGGGGTGGGCATCGACCCGGCCGCCCGGACGCGGCTGTTCCGCGCGTTCAGCCAGGCGGACGAATCGACCGCGCGGCGCTTCGGCGGCACGGGTCTAGGACTGACCATCTCGCGGCAGATCGTCGAACTGATGGGCGGTGTCATCGACGTGGACAGCGTGCCCGGCAAAGGTTCGACGTTTTGGTTCACGGCGGATTTCGCGCGCGCCGAGACGTTCCACGACGCGACGGACCGGGAGAACCCCTCGCTGGAGGGGCTGCGCGGCACGCGGGTGCTCATCGTGGATGACAACGCGACGCTGCGCGCGTCCCTGCAGGAGCGTCTGAACGCCTGGGAGATGGCGGCGGACACGGCCGAGGACGCCGCCCACACCCTCACGCTGATGCGCGAAAAAGCGGCCGCCGGCACGCCGTACGACGTCGTGTTGCTCGACCTCAACCTCGGTTCCATGGATGGGTTTACGCTGGCCTGGGCGATCACCAACCAGCCGGCGCTCGCCTCCAGCCGCTTGGTTCTGGTCACCTCGCTGGGCGTGGAAAGCGACCGCCACGCCTGCACGCAGGTCGGCATCCGCGCCTCGGTGACCAAGCCGCTGAAGTACCACACCCTGCTCAACACCCTGGCGCAGGTGATGAGCAACGCCGATCCACCCCCCTCGCCGCCGGCGGCGCTCGACGCTTCGCGCAAGCGCAAACCGGTGCCTTCGCAAGACATCCGGGTGCTCTTGGCGGAGGACAACGCCATCAATCGCAAGCTCGCCCTGCGCCAGCTCCACAACCTCGGCTACCGCACCGACGCCGTGGAAAACGGCCTGGAGGCGTTGGCCGCGCTGGACGCCGCCTCGTACGACGTGGTGCTGCTCGACATGCACATGCCCGTCATGGACGGCTGCCAGGCGGCGACCATGATCCGCCAGCACGAGTCCCAGCTCGGCAAGCGGCGGCAAACCCTCATCGCCCTGACCGCCAGCACCTCCGGCGACGACCGGGAAAAGTGCCTGTCGTCGGGGATGGATGATTTCTTAGGCAAGCCCGTGCGGCAGGACGAACTCGCCCGGACGTTGGCGCGCTGGATACCGAGCGTGGTTGCTCCAAGTCTGGCCAGGAAGTAAAAGATCGCGCTGGGGACCAAAGCAGCGGCAGTGGTGCCGCACCGAATGCTCCGATGAGGCGGGCGCAATCCCCAGCGCGGAAGGTGATCTCCCAACCGTGCGCCGTTTCAATGGGAGTAGTTGCCGCCTGCGTCGGTGCCGCCGTAGAAGGGCGTCGTGCAGCCGTTCACCAGATTATCCTGGTACAGGCCTTGAAACACCCCGTAGTAGGTGCCGGCGACCGTGTTCTGGCGGACAACGCCGTCGGGGTTGGAAAAGATGCCGGTGGTTTTGCTGGTGGTGCCGGTCTGGCCAACCAGGCAGCCTTGCACCACCGAGCCGAACCCACCGATGAGGATGCCGGTGTTGCTAAATTGAGAGACCTTGCAGTTGGTGACGGTGCTCGCGACGGCCGCGTCCAGGAAGATGCCGTACGAGGAACAGTGACTCACGCGCAAGCCGTCGATGGTCTGGTTGAGGTTGTTCGTGGTGGCGTTGCCGTTGCCGTAGATGAGGATGCCGTCGGTGCAGTGCGAGACCGTGCCGTTGCGCACCGTCAGGTTGGCGCGCTCGTAGGCGTAGATACCGATGGGGGTGTCGGCGGTGTTCGTTGGACCCGTGATGAAGTGGCCTTGCAGGTCGAGGGTCACGTTGCTGGCGTTGATGGTGATGAGGTTGCCGGTGGTTTGGGGGCTGGTCAGGTTGGCGGTGAGCACGTACTCGCCGGCGGTGGTGATCGTGTAGGGCAAGGCGTTGATGACCGTCTGCGCCGAGACGACGATGGTGCTGGCGAGCAGCAGCACGAGCGGCAGCGGGGCAGACAGGGCACAGCGGAGGATGGAGGCACTTGGCATGACAAGGGAGATCGGGGTTGGCAGTGAACGGCTGGCAGCGGGACCGAAGCGGCCCACCTACTTTGTTTCCGTACTTTTCTGCCGAAGGATGCGAGACTTCGATCAACACCTGCACAACGGCGACCCGCTTTCCGCACGCACCGTCCGCAGGCCCGCCGGGCGGCCGGAAAGCGGACACGCCCTGTTCGCCTGGACCTACTCGGCGACCGACGCGCTAGCCTCCGACCATTTCACCACTTGGACGGACTGGAGCTTGGCGGGCACGCTCTACAAGCTGGAAAGCTACAACGGCTTCGGCCCGCGCATGAACCATGGGCGCGCGACGGGTTACCTGTGGGCGCAGACCACGGCCTACGCTGGTGGTAAGTACGTGGCCGATGGAGTGTGGAGCGCGACCGCGCAGGACGTGGAGAGCGGCTGTGCGGCCGTGCTGAAAGTGCTGATGGAACACGACGCGGTCAGCCTCGGTGCGTAGAGAGCGGGCTAGTTGTTGCCCCCCGCATCGGTGCCACCGGTGAAAGGCGTGGCGACGTTGTCGGTCAGATTGCCCTGGTACTTGCTGCCGACAATGCCTAGGCTCGCCCCGGTGATCTGATTGCCGTACGCGAAGCCGCCAACGCTGCCGTTGGTGCTAGAGTCGATTTCAACGCCGTACGAGGTGCCCGCGCCGGTGCCTGTCAGGTTGCTGAGCGCGTTGCCTGAGACCCGGATGCCTGTGCCGTAAGTGTAGACGCCCCACACCGAGGTGTTGGTGAAGGCCGTCGTGCCCCCGATCAGCGTGACACGATTGTTAAGGATGTCCGCATTGGTGACGTATTCCACATCGACACCCTCGTAGTAGCAGCGGTTGAGCACCAGGTTCTGGACACGCGCGTTGTTGAAGTTGCTGGTCGCCGTGCCGTTGCCGATCAGGTACACGCCGATGTAGCAGTGGCTGACCGTGCCGTTTTGCACCGTGACCTGCGCGCGTTCGTTGGCGTACACGCCGAAGAGTTGGGTGGCCGTGTTACCGGTTGGACCCGAGAGGAAGTGACCGCCCAAGTCGAGCGTCACGTTGTTGGCGTTGATCGTGATGATGGCGTCGTTCTGCGCGCCAGTGCCGTTGTAGGACAGGTTGGCTCCTAGTTGGTAGTAGCCGGCAGTTGTGATCGTATACGGCGCGCTGGTAATGATCGTTGGCGCGGGATTTGGCGCGACGTTTTGCGCACCGGCGCGGCCTGCGGTCAGCGCGCCGATGGTGGCCAGGGCGAAGGTGAGCAGGCGCAGAGAGTGGGTCTTTGTTTTCATAGCGGGTAGGATTAGGAGCAAAGAGGCATCTTTGTGCGGCGATCCGCCGCCCGTCCATACTCCTTTGGAAGTAGACGGAAACCCCCGCCGCCGGACGTGCCGGGGCGGGTAGAACAGACGCTCAACCGGACCTTCGGCTGTCAGCTACCGGTTCGGAGATCCGATGATCACCGGCAACGATCTAGATTTTTACCGCTTCACGGCCGATGCGACTGTCAGCTCGTTCAACGGGGACAGCTTTCTGGCCATGGGCACCTACCAGATCTACTACGACCTGAACCGCGACGGCGTGTTTGAATCCAACGAACCCACGGTGTCGAGCGGGACGCTTGACCTGGACGTGACGGTGACTTCGACCACGCCTTTTCCTTTCGGTTCGCTCACGGGCACTCTGACGCAGACGAGCGGTCCCTCGGTGTCCAACTTCGCCAGCCTGCCTTCACCGGCCTCGGTAGACGGCGCGTTCCTGGCCACGAGCCCAAGCGGCGATGCTCGCTTTGAAGCGACCTTGACCAGCGTGCCGGAGCCTTCCACCTGGGCGCTGATGGACCTCGGCGTGCTGAGTACGGGTTTGGTGACACTGAGGCGCCGCTAGCGGGTGGCGTGATTTTTGGGGAAACACCAGCGGACACTCTGCCCTCGTTGCTGAGTACCACCGACCGCAGGCAGAACTGATGGCTTAGCCTAAGCACATCCATGGGCAGGAGGTACAAGGCTTGCGGGAAGTGCCAGATGCGCATCCGGCGCTCGCGGCTGAGGTGTCCGTTTTGCCACCGGCAAACATGGGTGACAAGTTGGGTTTTCTGGACGGTGTGCGGTGCCGCTCTGGCCAGCATGGCGGGAGCGGTTACTATCGCCAGAGTTCTTCAATGATCGGCCCACATCGCCTCGTGACTGCCGCCGCGGTCCGGATGGCAGCGCTGGCTGAGCAGCCGGTACTGCGCGTTGATGGCGTCCGTCGGCGCATCGGGTTTCAGGCAGAGCACCGTCCAGCAGTTTTCTGCCGGTGAGCTGGGTGCGGGCAGCGCCGCGTACCCCGCGAACGCCTGCTCGACGTTGCCCACGCCCCAACGCTCCTGGCCACGCAGGGGCCCGATGTGCTTGGCGGCTGTCGAAGAATCTTGACCGCCTCCGCTGCCCTCCCCGGTCCATTCACCTCTGAAAGCAGGTGTGGAACTTTTTTGAACAGGTACTTCTTTCGCACCCCCATTTTTACGGGCTTTTGTGCGTCAGAAGAATACCGGCGGTCGGGGTCGAACCGACACTCCCTTGCGGGAACAAGATTTTGAGT
>CAXTMD010000350.1:0-5097 GCA_964245035.1 uncultured Chthoniobacterales bacterium | reverse complement strand
CCGAGTTCGCGCTGGATGGCGCGGATTTGTTCGCGCAGGTAGGCGCGGCGCTGGCCGGTGGAGAATTGACCCTCCACGTCCTTGCGGAGTTTCTGCTGGAGTTCGGCGATCTCGGTCTGGCGCGAGACGGCCTCCTGGACCATCCGCATGCGCTCCTTGACGTTGGTTTCTTCCAGGAGAGCCTGCTTGTGCGGCACGTCGAGGCCGAGGTTGCCAGCTAAGAGGTCCGTCAGGTGGCCGGGGTCTTCGATGTTGCCGAGCACGACGCGGGCTTGCTCGGGAATCTCCGGAGAGAGTTCGAGCAAGGCGAGGGCGGACTCGCGCAGGTTGTTGAAGGCGGCTTCGGCCTCCTTGTCGTTCTCGTCCGGACGGACGGAGGGGCGCAGTTCCACGTTGGCGCGCAGGAACGGCTCGGTCTGCGTGTAGTCCTTGATCGTGATGCGGCGCAGCGCCTGCACGAGCAGGACGACCGTGCTGTCCGGCTGGCGCATGAGCTTGAGGACCGTGCACGCGATGCCGACGCCGAACAGGTCGCCAGGGCCGGGCTTGTCCAGGTCCTCCTGACGCTGCGTGACGAGGCCGATGACCTTGGTCTGCGGCAGGGTTTCGTCCACCAGCTTGATCGCCGCGGGCCGGCCGATGGTCAGCGGCACCACCGTGCCTGGGAACACTACCACGCCGCGGATCGGCAGCATGGCCAGGGTGTCGGGAATCTGCGGCTGGTCGGGACCGTCGGCGCGGTTAGCCATCGCGATGACCGGCGGCGAGACGGGCTGTTGGGACGGGGCTTCCTCCGTTTCCTCGGGGGCATCCTCGTTGGACTTCGTGATCATGGCGTTCGGTGGGAAAAAGTTCAGTGGTGCCGCAGGGGCAGGTGGACCCAGAGCAGACCGTTGTTTTGCTCGGCCGTCACCCGCTGGCGCTCCACCGTGGAGGGCAGCTTGATCTGCCGCTCGAAGCTGCCGTGGTCGATCTCCATGGCGAGCACCTGCATGGAGTGGTGTTGTTCGTCGGGTTCGGGCAGTTCGCGCTGGCCGCGGATCGTCAGCAGGCCGGGGCTGATTTCCAGGTGGATGTTGGAACGGTCTACGCCCGCCAGATCGACGCAGATGCGGATGCAGTGTTCGCACTGATAGGCGTTGACGGCGGGTTTCCAGTGGGTGGGCGGGTGGAACTCGGCAAAGTGAACCTTGGTCAGTTCGTAGGCCACGTCGCCGAGCTGGCCTTGCAGGCGCTCGAGACGGATCGTGCGGGGATTTTTCGGCATAGCGGGGAAGAACAATGTGCTACAAACCGGCCGGTCCCGCAACCGGGCCGCCGGTCAGCGACGCTCAACGACGATCCGCCGGTAGAGGGCGAGGTATGCGTCCACCATGCGTTCGACGCCGAAGCGGTTTTCCACCGATTCGCGCACCCGGCGGCGGTCGAGTGCATCGACTTGCCCCAGGCACTCCGCATCCTCGGCGGTCGAGGCGGGCAGGAAGCCGTTGGTTCCTGGCACGACGATCTCCGGCATCGAGCCGCGCGGCCGCGCGAGCACGGGCGTGCCGCAGGCCATCGCTTCCACCACGCTCAGGCCAAAAGGTTCGGCGAAGTTGATCAGGTGCAACAGCGCGTCCGCCCCGCCGAGCAGCGCCGGACGATCCTCGCGGCTGACCGGGCCAACGTAGCGGACCCGCTGGCCGTCCAGCCGGGGAGCGATGCGTGCCTCGAAATACTCCTGATCCTGCACGATCCCCGCCAGCACGAGCCTCCGGCCGGTGTGCTCGGCGAGGTCGATGGCCTCGGACGCGCCTTTGTCCGGGTGCAGCCGGCCGAAAAACAACAGGTAGCGTTCCCCCTCGGGCACCGGATCAAAGCGCGGCGGGAACTGGTCCAGCGGGATGCCGTGGTGGATCGTCGCCGCGTAGCGCAGGCGCGGGTGCCGGTCGGCTGCGCTGATGGCGACGTAGTGCGTGTGCGCGTTGTACTTCTCGTAGACGGGCACGATGCGCTCGGAGGAAAACCCGTGGATCGTCGTGATGACGGGCACGTCCACCAGCCGGCTGTAGCTCAGCGGCAGGAAATCGAACTGGTTGTGGATCAGGTCGAACTCGCCCGCCCGCGCCCGCTCGAACGCCTCCGCGATGTGCAGGCATTCCCAGACCTTGGCGTCCATGCCGGGCTCCTCGTTGTACGAACGCGTGCACACGCTCACCAGCTTCCCGGCCGTCTGCGAGTCGGCGGTGGCAAAGAGCGTCACGTCCACCCCGCGGCGCACGAGGCCCTCGGTCAGCAGGGAGGTGACGAGTTCCCAGGGACCGTAGCCGCGCGGCGGCACGCTCCATGCGATGGATGCGAGCATCGCCACGCGCAACGGACGGTCGGCCATGGCGGCGGATCAGCGGTGCGCGTGGTGCGGGTGGTGCGCGTGCAGGGGCGACGGGGCGACGGCCACGGTGGCACTCTGGGATTTGCGCGCGAGCTGACGGAACATCAGCTGGGCCTGCTGCACCGGCTCCCCCTCGTCCGGGCGGCGGCGTTCGTAGGTGCCGTCGGGGCGCAGCACGCGGGCCTTCACGTCGTCGTGGAGGAAGGCCGGCAGGATCTCGTCGGTGATCCGTGCCTTGAGCGTTTCGTCCTCGACGGGGAAGACAACTTCCACGCGGCGGTCGAAGTTGCGCTGCATCCAGTCCGCGCTGCCGAGGTACACCAGCGGCTTGCCGCCGTTGCCGAAACAGTAGATGCGGCTGTGTTCCAGGAAGCGGCCCACGATGCTCTGCACGCGGATGTTCTCGCTCACCCCCGGCAGGCCCGGCCGCAGGCAGCAGATGCCGCGCACGATCAGGTCGATCTTCACCCCGGCAGCGTTGGCGTCGTAGAGGGCGAGGATGATTTCCTCGTCCACGAGCGAATTGAGCTTTACGATGATGCGCCCCTCCTTGCCCTCGCGGGCGAGGTCGCGCTCGTGGGCGATGAGTTCCATGAACCGCTCGCGCAGCTCGAAGGGCGCGACGAGGAGTTTCTTGCCACCGACGTACTCGGTCAGGCCCGTCAGGTTGTTCAACACGACGGCCACCTCGGCCGTCAGCGCGGGGGAGGTCGTCAGGAGGCTCAGGTCCGTGTAGAAGCGTGCCGTCGTGGCGTTGTAGTTGCCCGTGCCCAGGTGCGTGTAGAGCCGGATGCGGTCGTCGTCGCGGCGGACGATCATCATCATTTTGCAGTGGGTTTTCAGCCCCACCAGCCCGTAGACGACGTGCACGCCCGCTTCCTCCATCTGGCGCGCCCAGCGAATGTTGTTCAACTCATCGAAACGCGCCTTCAGTTCCACGAGCACGGTCACCTGCTTGCCCTTGGCCGCGGCGCGCAGGAGCGCCTGCACGACGGTGGACTTCGCGCTGGTGCGGTAAAGGGTCATCTTGATGGCGAGCACCTGCGGGTCCCCGGCAGCGCGTTCGAGCAGGTCGACCACGCTCTGAAAGCTCTCGTAGGGATGGTGCAGCAGGATATCCTGCCGGCGCAGCACCTCGAACAGGTCCGCCGTCGGCTGGAGCGCCTTGGGCGTGGCGGGCTGGAAGGGCCGGTCGCGCAGCCGCGGGAACGCGTCGCTGGTGAACAGCGGCTGGAGGTGCAGGAAGTTGATCGGCCCCGGCAACCGGTAGAGGTCCACCTCCGTCAGCCGGAAGGTTTCCAGAAGGAATCGCTCCATCTCCGGTGGCGTGTCGGCCTGGACCTCCAGCCGCACCGCGTTGCCGCGGCTCTGGCGGCGCAGTTCCTCCTCGATGGTTTGGAGCAGGTTCTCGGCTTCCTCCTCGTCGAAGTAGAGGTCGGAGTTGCGCGTCATGCGGAACGCGTGCGCCTCCACGACTTCCAACCCTGGGAACAGCCGCCCCAGGTAGTGCTTGATGAGGTCTTGCAGGAAGAAGTAGTGGAGGCCAGGCCCGAGTTCGCCGGCGGATTTTTCCGGGATGAGCAGCATGCGGTCGAGCACCCGGGGGATCTGCACGACCGCCATGGACACCTCGTTCTCGCCGGGGCGGTTGAGCCGGGCGACGAGGTTGTGGCTCTTGTTGGCAAGCTGCGGGAAAGGGTGGCTGGGATCGACGGCCAGCGGGGTCAGCACGGGAAACAGTTCCTCGCTGAAGAGGTACTCCGTCCAGGCCAGCGCGGCGGGCGGCAGGTCGGCGACGTCGTGGAGGAAGATGTTTTCCTTGGCGAGCGCGGGCACCAGTTCGTCGTTCCAGCAGCGGTACTGCGTCGCGATGAGTTCGCGCACGCGCTTGCTGGCGGCGGCGATGATCTCGGCGGCGGTCAGGTGGTCGGCCCCGACGAAGCCGCTCTTGCTCTCGATCTGCTGCTTTAATCCCGCGATGCGGACCTCGAAAAACTCGTCGAGGTTGGTGCCGAAGATCGACAGGAAACGTACCCGCTCCAGCAGCGGCTGGGTGGGGTCGAGGGCTTCTTCGAGGACGCGGTAGTTGAACTCCAGCCAGCTCAGTTCGCGGTTGATGAAGTTCTCGGGACGGTCGAAAGCGGAGAGGGAGGGCTTGTCGGACATAGACGCAAATCCTGTCGCCAAAGTGCCACGCCCCGGCCGCTTGGGAAAGGGGCGCTGTGTGTCGGAAAGTTCACCGTCTGGCAGCGAACGACTCGCCGGGACGGCTCAGAACCCGCCGCCGTGCACGTCGCCTGCTTGGCCACCGGGTCCGCCGCCGCGCTCGGTCGGGTTGGCACCGGGGCCCTCGATGCCGTGCCCGCGGCCGCCGTTATCCTCCGCGGGTTTCTCCCGGCCTGCACCGTCGGAGAAGCCGATGGGGGAGATCGGATCATCGCCACCGTAGCGCGGGGCGTACTCGCGGTCGAAGTTGCGGTAGAAACCCTCGATGAACTTGTAGTCACGCTCTTGGCCGCCGTGGACGTAGGCGTTGACGCGGTGCGAGGTTGGCTGGTAGCTGACTTCCATCTCCAGCGTGTTCAGGGCGTAGCGTTGCGGCGCGGTGGGCAGCGACTCGCCGGTGATCGGGTCCACGGGCGGGCCGGGGCGGGCCGGTTGGCGGGCAAAACCGCGCCCCTGGGCGTAGGCACCGATGTCCGCCAGCACGCGCGCGGACGCTGGGT
>CAXTMD010000349.1:0-5109 GCA_964245035.1 uncultured Chthoniobacterales bacterium | reverse complement strand
CCAGCGTGGCGAGCTGTTCGTCCGTTTTCGCCAGGTGCTCGCGCAGCAGCGCCAAGACTTTGCGCTTGGGCTTCTTGCCGGTCGGATCGGCGAAGTAGAGGTCAATCACGCGGCCCACTTCTTCCAGGCTCAGACCTAGCCGCTTTAACTCGTCGATCTTCAGGAGGCGGGCGACGGTTTGCGGCGGGTACTGGTGCTGGCCAGAGCCCTCGCGCCGGCCGGGCGGGATCAGGCCGCGTCCCTCGTAGTAGCGGACCGTGCGGGGGGTGACGCCGGCCTGCTGGGCGAGAGCGCCGATGCGGAGAAAATCCTTCATGCTTTGGACACCGCCTTGTCGTGCCGTCTTGCAGGCGCGTCAAACTAGCACCACCTAGGCTACCCAGCCTAGGTGCAAATGTGTCCCGGCTGGCATCAGTGCGAGAATCCGATGATTCCCGGGAAGGTCGCGGCAGCGCCATGGTGGTTGCCTTGAGTCCTGAAAAGACAAAGCCCGGTCGATTCGCGCTTCAAGCGAAAACCAAGGTTGCAGGCAATAAGTGGGCTCGGGGACAACGGGGACTGCAAGAGGCCGTGGGTTTAAACGCGTGGCCAAAATGCATCCCACCTCCATCACCGTGGTCTCCGTGCGCGTCGATGCCCACGGTAAGAAGCTGTCTCACCCAGCAGCCAAGCGGTTGGCCGCTGGCTCCGGTGACGAGCAGACGATCGTTGAGATGATTCGTGTTCATGGTTCCAATGTGAGACCGGTCTAGGATAAAGACCGTGCTACCGTGCGCAAGGAGGCAGCTTTTTGTGCCTGGTTACTTGCCGGGAACCACTCCACCCTTCCCTCTTCGCCATGCCCGACGATTCCCTACGAACCCGCGTCCTGCTTTCCGCTGCGCGCCATGCTCCCGTCGGTGACGATCCGGGCAAGTGTCCCGTGCGCGACGTATTGGACCATCTCGCCGGCAAATGGAGCACTTTGGTGCTGCTCTACCTGGAGGACGGACCGCGCCGTTTCGGCGCGCTTCGGCGCGGCGTGCCGCAGATCTCCAGGCGCATGCTCACGCAGACGTTGCGCAACCTGGAGCGTGACGGCTTCCTCACGCGCCACGCGTTTGCCACCAAGCTGCCGAGCGTGGAGTACCGGCTCACTCCTATGGGCGAGTCCTTCCTCGTGCCGCTACGCCGCGTGCTGGTCTGGGTGGAAGAGCGACATCCGCAGATCCGGCAGGCGCGCACTCGCTACGACCTCCGGGAAGAGCGAAAGCATGGTTCTTCAAGCAGGGTGACAGTCTGAAGGGCCTGAGGCAGTGCGTGCCAGTGTACACTCAGTCCGGCGGGATGCGCTCGCGCAACGCACGGGTACTGTCAGCCGAGCGGTCGCCGACGAGGTAAACAACGATCTGACGCGTCTGACAGCAGAGCGCGATCCACACCCAGCGGGCGTTGACCTTGGAGCCAGCAAAGCTCCAAAGCTAGGGCAGGCAAATTGTGCTGATCTGCACGCGTGATGGCCGTTCTTGCCAATGGCAGGGCTGTCGACGGCGCGGCAGAAAGGATATTGCTCATGCCCGCCGGGCATAGCAAAGCAAGTTCAACTCGTTCACTTACTGAAAACCACTACCCTTGAACGCGATGGGATGGTGGCACGGACGGTCTATCCGCAGGTACCGCCGAGAGTCGAATACCGCCTGACCGAGTTGGGCAAAGGATTGAGGCTGGTCTTCCTGTGTCTCGCCGATTGGGCAGATGCGCGAAAGCCGGAGGAATCGCCATCGACGGGAGCACTGGCTCGTTCCTGCTAAAGCATGAGGCGAAGGTATGCAGAACAAGCGGATGCGGCAACCCGACCGCAGACGTCAAAATACCTTGGGTTCCGCGAGACACCGCCTTGCGAGTTTCGCATGCCACGCCAGAAGGATCATTGCCACACTGAGGGCGCTGCGCCAAACCTTCGAATTCTAGTCTCGCAGACGCAAGTAAATGCCGTGTGGGTGAATGAGGAATCATCCTCATTGCAAATCAAAGCGTTCTGGCGGCACCTGCGTGGTGGAACGGTTGCTTGTGTCCTTGGTCACGGAACTCCAAACGCATCTGTGTTACAAGCGCTTCGCCTCCATCCGAGCGTTTTGATGCTGGTTGCACGATGCTGCTCATCCATGGAGCCTCGCGTTCAAGCATGGATGGTTCAACGGCGGCCTATCCACCGCGGCGCTGCTTGCGTTGGCGCGATGCCGTGCGCGCCTCGGTCAGGAAGCTGGCCAGCGGTTCGATGCTCCCCAGACCGCGGCACCAAGCCACTCCGTAGCAGTACGGTGGCACACCCGCGCAGGGAACGAAGCGCACGCCAGACACCGCAAAGCTCGTGAACTGCGCGGGCAGGATCGAAACGCCAAGTCCTGCCGCCACGTAGTTGAAGACGGTTGCCACACTGTTGACCTCCGTGCTGCCACGCAGGTCATACCCCGCTTCGCGCAGGAACACACCCTGCCGACCGTTCCACACCAACGCTTCTTTTTGGAGCTGGCTCGCCGTCACCCGGCGGCGGTTCGCCAGCGGATGGCTGGCAGGCAACACGGCGAACAGAGTTTCCCGCACCAGCACCTCTATCGCCAACTCCTCGCCGATGTGGCGCGCGGCCATGTCGGATCGTGACAGCCCCAAAAATCCTGCATCCATCCGCCCGGCCACCAGGTCTTCGATCTGCTGGGCGGCGCGTTGTTCGTGCAAGGTGAGGCTGACCTCGGGGTGTCTGGCACGATAGCGGCGCAGCACTTCAGGCAGCAGCGGATCATAGGTCAGCGTGGTGCCGGAAAAGCTCAGGCGCAGAGAACCTAATTCGCCGCGCCCGGCACGCTGCACCTCGCGGACGGCGGTCTCCGTCTCGCGCAAGATGGCCGTCGCGCGGTTCAGAAACAGTTGCCCGGCGGCGGTGAGTCTGACCAAGTGGCGGGTCCGCTGAAACAACGGAGCACCGAGTTCTGCTTCCAACTGCTTGATCTGCACGCTCAAGGGCGGCTGGGAAACATGCAAGCGACGCGCGGCAGCGCGAAAGGAAAGCTCCTCGGCGACGGCCACAAAGTAGCGCAGGTGACGTAGTTCCATCTTGAGATGCGCAGCAGGATCAAACGCTGGATGATTGATACTCTTTGGCTATCACTCAGCAATCAACAAAGTATTTCCGAATGTCTGGACGCCGTTCGAGCATCTCCGCATGGCGACCAAGCAGCGACCTGTAGATTCCGCCCCGGCCACTTTGATCCGCCAGTCACCTTTGTTGATGGCGGCAATGTCCAACTCGACACAGCGAGCGTGAACGGAGCGAGTGAAATGGTGCACCACGCACCGAGCCGTTATGTCGAGGAGCTTCGCCAACCGAAACGTCGGACTTAGCTTCGAAGAGAAAATTTCAAGGACGCCCTATGTCAAAGACCATTATCATCGTTGGGTTCGGACCCGGTGCTTCGAGCGCCGTCGCCGAGAAGTTCGGCGCGGAGGGGTTTTCAGTCGCCTTGATCGCCCGCCGCCCGGAGCGTTTGACAGTCGGCGTCGATGCGCTGCAAGCCAAGGGGATCACGGCCGCTGCTTTTCAGGCGGACGCCGGCGATCCTGCTGCCATCCGACGCGCGATTGTCAAAGCCCGCGTCGAACTTGGCCAGATCAGTGTTCTCCACTGGAACGCTTCCGGCGGCCATGGTTTGGGCGATCTGCTAGCCACAAACCCTGCCCGCGTCGAAGACGTGTTCGATGTCGCCCTCATCGGCCTGCTCAGCGCCGTGCAAGAAGCGCTGCCCGACCTGAAGAAGGCGCGGGATGGCGCGCTGCTGGTCACCAACGGCGCCTTCGCAGACCTTGATCCCGCGGTGGACGCGTTTGCCGTCGCGCACCAAGCTGCGGGGGTCGCGCTCGGCAACGCGGCCAAGGCCAAACTGGCGGGATTGTTGGCCGCCCGGTTGAAGGAGGAGAGCATCTTTGTCGGCGAGGTGACCGTGGCCGGCGTCATCAAAGGCACTGGATCCGAGAGCCCCGGCGTGCCGGTGGTCGAGGGCAAGGCCATCGCCGACGCCTTCTGGGAGTTGTACCAGGCCCGCGGTCCGTTGCGCAGGCGCGTCGGCTGAACTTGCGCCTTCCCACTTCAGGCGGTCGTCATTTACTACCCAAACAGCAGAAACTAATCCTATGCGTATTTTCGTGACCGGTGCGACCGGCTTTGTCGGCTCAGCCGTCGTTCAGGAACTCCTCACCCAAGGCCACCAGGTGCTCGGACTCACCCGCTCCGACCAAGGCGCGCAAGTGCTCCGACAAGCCGGGGCCGAGGCTCACCACGGCTCCTTGGAAGACCTGGACAGCCTGCGTCGCGGGGCCGAAGCGGCCGACGGCGTGGCTCACCTCGCTTTCATCCACGACTTCTCCCGCTATCAGGAGAACATCGACACAGACAAGGGCGTTGTTGCCGCGCTGACCGACGCCTTGGCTGGCTCGGGCAAGCCGCTCGTCACCACCTTTGGCTCCGGGTTGATCGCTCCCGGCCAAGCCCCAACGGAGGACGAGGCCGCCAACCCGGCCATGAACCCGCGCGCCGAGGTGGAGCCCGTGGCGCTGGCTGGCACCGGACGCGGCGTGCGCGCCAGCTTCGTGCGGCTGCCGCCCACGGTCCACGGGGCGGGTGATGGCGGCTTCGTGCCCATGCTCATCAACACCGCCCGTCAGAAAGGGTTTGCTGCCTACGTGGGCGACGGCGCCAACCGCTGGCCAGCCGTCCACCGCCACGACGCGGCCAAGCTCTACCGCCTGGCGCTGGAAAGCGCCCCGGCGGGCACCCGCCTGCACGCCGTGGCGGAAGAAGGCATCCCGATGCGCGAGATCGCCGCCACGATCGGCGAGGGACTTGGCCTGCCGGTGCGCAGCCTCTCGCCAGAGGAAGCGGCCGAGCACTTCGGCTGGATGGCGCACTTCGTGGCCATGGACGCGCCGGTTTCCAGCGCGTTGACGCGGGCGCGCTTCCCCTCGTGGCAGCCGCGGGAAGTCGGCTTGCTCACCGACCTGCGCGCGAACGGCTACTTCGCCTGAGAGGCTGTCTAATAATGCTGTTTTGCCAGCCGTTTGAGCATGAGTTTGGACATG
>CAXTMD010000348.1:2968-5120 GCA_964245035.1 uncultured Chthoniobacterales bacterium | reverse complement strand
TGGCGTGGGTCGGCAGGACCAGACCGAGCGAGGTCGAACCGAGAACGCACACGCGCAGCGCAAGGGAGGCGAATGGTTTCATCGGCGGCCATCGTACCGGAGCCGCCGCCGGAAACCAACCCGCTTCTGCAGTCCGGGCAAAATCTTAACCCGCCGCGATTTGCCGCGTGATCTCGACGGCCACCTCCAGCGCCGCCGCCGCCTGCGCGCCGCCGACCTTTGGCTGCAGCCCGCCGCGCGCGCATTCGAGGAAGGATTGCAGTTCACGCTTCATCGGCTCGTCCTTCTCGATCTCCACCGCCTCGCGCGCGATGCCGGCGGGGCCGCGCCGGTAGATTTCGCCGGACTGGTTCTGGTAGTCGAGCGACAGGTAGGCGTCCTCTTGGAACACGCGGATCTTGCGCATCTTTTCGGGTGAGATGCGACTGGCGGTGACGTTGGCCACACAGCCGTCGGCAAAGCGCAGCCGGGCGTTGGCGATGTCCTCGCCGCGGCTCAGCACCGGCACGCCCACGGCGTCCACGCTGGCCAGCGGCGAGCGGACGAGGTGCAGGATGATTTCCAAGTCGTGGATCATCAGGTCGAGCACGACGCCGATCTCCGTCGAACGCATCGGGTAGGGCGAGAGCCGGTGCGCCTCGATGAACCGCGGCCGGGTGAGCAGGCTCTCCAACGCGCCGAAGGCCGGGTTGAACCGCTCGATGTGCCCGACCTGGAGCACGCAGCCGCGCGCGTGGGCGAGTTCGGACAGCGCCCGGGCGTCGGCGGTGTTTTCGGTGATGGGTTTTTCGACGAGGAGGTGCTTGCCGCGTTCCAGCAGGAAACTGGCGATGGGGAAGTGCGTCGGCGTGGGTGTGGCCACGGTGACGGCGTCCACCAGCGAGGCGAGTTCTTCGAGCGAGGCCGCGGCGTGCGTGCCGTGCTGGGCGGCGATGGTGGCGGCGTTGGCGGGGTCGGCGTCGTGGACGGCGGCCAGACGCACGCTGCCGCCAGACGCAGCGGCGAGTTCGGTGTAGACGCGGGCGTGGAGTTTGCCGATGTGGCCGGTGCCGACGACGCCGACGTGCAGGGTGTTCACACCCGGGAGCATGTTGGCGGAGGCGGCCCGATGCAACCGGAATGCCGCCGCCGTCGATTAATCTAATTCTTCCTTCTCTCCCTCCTGCGATGCTCTGGCTCTACGACATTCCTACCTGGCTGCTGGCGTTGTTGGTGATCAGCGTATTCCTGGCTGTTTCCATCGGCGGGCTGCTGTTCTCGCGCCGCCACGTCACCAAATGGCTGGTTTTCTCGCGCGAGATCAACGAAGCCGTCAACTTCTTCGGCACCGCCGTGGCGGCGCTGTACTCGGTGACGCTCGGGCTCATCGCGGTGGCTGTATGGTCAAACTTCTCCAGCGTGTCCAACCTCGTGTCCAAAGAAGCTTCCAGCATCGGCGTGCTCTACCGCGACATGGGCGGCTACCCGGAGCCGCTGCGCTCCGAACTGCGCGCCAAACTGCGGCGCTACATCACCTTCGTGATCGAGAAATCCTGGCCCTTGCAGCAGAAGGGAATCCTCAACGACGAGTCCACGCTGATGGTCGCCGATATCCAAGAGCAGATGATGACTTTCCAGCCCACCGACCTGGGCACGCAGATCATCCACTCGGAGGCCATGCACAAGTTCAACGACATGGCCGATCTGCGCCGGCAGCGCACCGATCAGGTGGATAGCCATCTGCCCGGCACGCTGTGGACCGTGCTGCTGGCGGGTGCGGGTCTAACGATCCTGATCGGATACTTCTTTTTTATCGAAGACCTGCGCTTCCACATCGTGCTGCTCTCGCTGCTGACGATGTTCATCGCGCTGATGATCTTCCTGATCCTGGCGTTGGACCGGCCTTTCCGCGGAGAGGTCAGCGTCTCGGCGGATTCGTACGTCACCATCCGCGACCGGTTGATGGACCCGCTGGACCACGCCAGCGCGGCGGGCGGTGCCGCGAACTTGCTTAATCCATCGGCAGCGGGTCTGGTCAACAGCCCGCACTAGAGCGTTGCATGTGGTGAGTCCTGCCGCGCCAGCGGCCTCGTCCCACAGGGTAGGGATGGCTCTCCGCGCCCCGGCCCAGATTTTTTGGGCGGGGTGTGGGGGGGGGTACGGGTGTGGCATG
>CAXTMD010000348.1:0-2958 GCA_964245035.1 uncultured Chthoniobacterales bacterium | reverse complement strand
TGGCTCTCCGAGCCAGTCCCTAGATTTTCTGGCAGGCGTGTCGCGGTGGTAACGGTTGTCCAATCCAAATTAGGGACTGGCTCGGAGAGCCATCCCTACCTTACTTGGACGACCGGCTGCTGCGCGACCTGACCGCAGGGGTTTGCTCAATGGCAAGACGCACTAGCTCCCGTTCGTGCCGGTGCCATTGCCATCGAGCATCCCGGCGCGTGAGACGAGTTGCGCGGCGAGCACGGTGCGGATGACGCCCGAGATGTTCTCGGTCGTGTTGCCGGCCGCGCCGTCGGCTCCGCCGGAGTTGATCGTCACGAGCTTGGCCTTGGCGAGGGCTTCCGCGATGGCCGGGGCGATCTGCGGCAGCATCTCGATCTGGCGGTAGCGCAGGTAATTCTCCCCGCCGGCCTGCACGGCCTCGTTGATCCGGCGGATGCTCTCGGCGTTGGCTTCGCCCAACGTGGTGATGCGCACGGCTTCAGCGCGCGCCTGCGCCTCGGCGGCGATGCGAATTTTTTCCGCGTCCGCGCCGGCCTGCGCGAGTTCGGTGGCCTGGAGTTCGGCCACGCGCTGGCGTCCGAGCGCCTCCTGCCGCTTGGCCTCGGCGTCGGCGATGAGCACGGCGTTGGCGGCGCGGGTTTGTTCGACCTCGCGCTGGCGGTCGGAGAGGATGCGCTCAGCGTTGAGCTGGAACTCGCGCGTGCGCAGCGCCTGCTGGCCGCTGGCGATGTCGGCGTTGGCCTGGGCTTCGGACACGGCCTCGCGGCGCTTGGTTTCGGCGATTTCCTGGGCTTGTTGCTTCTTGATGCCGGCCTCGGCGACGAGCGCGGCGTTGACGGCGCGGGTTTGTTCGAGTTCGCGGTTGCTGTCGGAGACGCTGCGCTCGACGGCGATCTTGGCCTGCTGCGCGCGGTAAGCCTGCTGCGCGGCGACGATCTCGGCGTTGGCGGTGGCCTCGGCGGCCGACATGCGGCGACGCGCCTCGGCGACCTCCGACTGCACCACCTTGATGTTGAGCGAATTGAAGATCAGTCCCAGGTCGGTCAACTCACGTGAACACGCCTTGCGGATGATGATGGCCAGCGGGTCGTCATCGTCTTCGGCCGCGGCGGTAGCTTCCGAGACAGGCGGATTCACCGCCGTCGGCCGTGGGGCGGTCTTGGCGGAAAAGAGCTGGTCGTGGGTCAGGAGGTTGATCGCGCGACGGCCCGAGGACGAGAGTAGATCCGTGAGCGTGGAGAGTTGTTCGTCGTCGCTCTTGGCGAAGTAGCGGTTGGCGGCGGTGCGGGTGAGCGTGTCGGTGTCGCCCACGCTGACGATGGCGCTGGCGAGCACGCGGACCTTGATGGGCTGCGGCACGCCGTTGCCATCCACGTCGGCGGTCTGGTCGGTGATGTCCAGGTCCACGTTGATGGCTTTGCTGGAGAGCGACGTGCCGTTGGTCAGCAGCGGCACCTCGAACGACTTACCCGGGCCGCGGTAGATGCTCGTTCGCCCGCCCCAGAGCGTGACGATGCGGATCGTGCCGGCGTCGACGTTGCGCAGGAACATGCCGACCAGCGCGGGGAACAACACGAAGATCGTGAACAGGAGGACGGCGGCAATGATGAGGTACAGGGCGAGGTTGTCCATAAACGGACGGCTGCTTTCTACAGGTTTGGGTTGGTGGTTTGGGTTGGTTGCGTGCGGGAAGAGGGTGCGGGGACGCGTCCGCCGGGAAGAGGCGGGCACGTCGGCCCCCGCGCTTGCGGAGGCGAGGGAAAAGTCGTCAGCAGCCGAGCCGCGACACCGTGCAAACGTTGCGCCGGTGGTCCACGGAGCGGATGAAAAGGCGTTCACCGGTGCGGACGCGCGGAGCGTCGGGCGTACGTTCCTCGGGTGCGAGCGTGCCGAGCACCTGGCGGACCTGGCCGTCGAGTTCCAGGAGCACGAGACCGTGCCCAGCCCGGTCGAAGTCGGTCGCCGCCTGGCCTGCCCCGAGCGCGGCACTTTCCAAGGTACGGGCCGGTTTGGACGCGAAGCCGAAAAGCAGGTTCCAGAACGGCCCACCGACGAAGCGCTCGAAAGCCAGGCCGCCACCGCACGCAAGGGGCAGCGACAAAGCGGGCGAGAGATTCAGCCAGGAGTTTAGGACCAAGCCCGTCGCGCCGAAGCCAAGCAACACGGTGAAAAGCAACCGCGGCGAGAACAATCCGAAGAGGAACATCGCCGCGCGGAAGCCGTGGCTGCCGGAATTATGCCCGTGCCCGCCGCGGTGGGAGCGCAGTCCCTTGCCGGCCGCGCGTGCGTGGCTGTGACCGGCGTGACGATGACCGATCCCGGACAGCGCCATGAGCACCAGCCCGGCGAAGCTCAGGCAGAGGCAAAACAGGTAGAGTTCCATAAACTCAGGCCAGCGTTTCTAGGCCGCCCTCGCTTCTCCCGACTTGTGCCGTAAGGCGCATGTGCTGGCACAATAACGCACAGCTTCTACTAAGATGCAAGCCGTCCAAGGTAGGGTTGCCTCGGAGAGACAACCCTACCTTGCTTCCAAAAACGCCTTCACCAGCGAAGCGTGGGACAGCGGCCGGGTCAGGTCGTCTAGGTCGGTGTTCGTCTCGTAATCGAGCAACACCAAAGGCTCGCGGGCCGCCAGCGCACGCAGTTCGGCCAACTCCGCACCGAGCCGGTTTTCCAAAACCCAGCGGTACGCCGGCACGTAGATCTGCCGCCGCGCCTCGCCGTACGGTAGCAACGCTGCACCGAACCGGTGTCCCCGCACCGCGCCGCGCCGTCCGCCCGCCGGCCGCTTGAGGCCGCGCATCATCGTGATCTCCCACTTGCCCGGGTCCGTGTCCTCGCGCGCGAACACCTTCAAGCCCTGCCACAATCCCTCCACGGACTGCGCCGATACCCCCGCCTGACCCGGCACGGGAATCCCACCGTGCGGAAAAAACGGACTCAGCCGCCGCCACGGCTCCGGGC
>CAXTMD010000347.1:0-5142 GCA_964245035.1 uncultured Chthoniobacterales bacterium | reverse complement strand
ATCAACAAGGAACGGGTCCAAAAGTACGTCGGTGAAAGCGTGATGCTCGTCACGGCCCTTTCGCCCGTAATCGGCTACGACAAGGCGAGCAAGATCGCCCACCAAGCAATGGATACCGGCAGCACGCTCAAGGAAGCCGCGCTCAAAAACGGAGTGGACGAGGCGGAATACGACAAGGCCATCGATCCGCGCAAGATGGCAGGCCACGGCGGCGGAGGAGCATAGTGGCGTTGCGGCCAGCACCCGGGCCACTCCGGAAGATGACCCACTGGCAGTTGCGGAGGATGGAGACAGGGACGGCGGGAGCGACGAAAGGCACGGACACGATGAGCAATGCGGAACCGACGTAGCTGACAGCGTCCACCACGTAGCAGCTCGCTGGACCAATGGAACCGACGAGGAAAGCTGCGATGGCGGGACCCACGATGCGCATGGCGGCGAGAAATTTGTTGAAACATTGGCACGCTGAAACTCAGAAGTACCAGTGGACGAGCCAGACGCGGGTACCGCGTAGACTTCGTCCAACCATCCAATGGACCCAGCACTCTCTGTAAAACCCGCTCGGCCTTTGGCACTGGTGACCGGTGCTTCCGGCGGCATCGGGGCCGATCTTGCGCGCGAGTTGGCCCGTGACGGCTACGACCTCGTGCTCGTCGCCCGGCGCGAAGCTCCCATGTTGGCGTTGGCCGAAGAACTAGCAGTCTGTGGGGCGCAGGTCACGGTGTTCGCCGCCAACTTAGGAGTCATTGGCGCGGTTCCTCGTCTGATGGACGAACTCGTCCGGCGCGGGCTTGCCGACCTGGGCGTGCTGGTGAACAACGCGGGCTTCGGTGACTACACGACTTTCGTCCAAGCCGAGCCCACCAAGTTGGTCGAGATGATCCAGCTCAACGTGGCTGTCCTCACCGAACTAACGCGCGCGTTTCTGCCCGGCATGGTGACACGCGGCGAGGGACGGGTCTTGCTCCTTGGTGCAACCGCGGGGTTTGCCCCGGGGCCCGGGGCGGCGGTTTACCATGCAACCAAAGCTTACGTGCTCAGCCTGGGCGAAGCTTTGGACCACGAACTGCGCGGCACGGGAGTCCGCGTGACCACCGTGTGTCCGGGGCGGACCCAAACAGGATTTCAGACGGCAGCTTGCAAACTTGACAATACTCCTCCCCGCCCCCCCTTCGGAACCATGCTCTCAGCCGAGGTCGCCCGGCAGGCCTATGAGGCATTGCGAGCGGGTCGGTGCGTGGTCGTGCCCGGTTGGCTCAATAAACTCCGTGCCATTTGGTTGCGCGTGGCTCCACACTCGTTGACGTTCGCCATGGAGGGAAAGCCTCATTAGAGGAGACATCACTCGTTGTAAGACAAGGCAACGGAAAGGAGCTACCATGAAAAACACTCCGGGTACGCTGCAAGAAGGGGGTGCCCCCTTTCACACAACCAATTGGAGCGTGGTGGTACGGGCCATGGAGAGCCAGTCGCCTGCCTCTGTCCAGCGGGCACTCGGTGACTTTTGCCAAGCTTACTGGCCGCCGCTCTACACCTTCGTGCGACGCCGTGGCTATGCGCCCGTCGATGCGCAGGACTTGGTGCAAGGCTTCTTTGCTCACCTGCTCGCAGAGGATACGCTCAGCCGGGCCAACCGCGAGAAGGGTCGGCTGCGCACCTTCCTGCTCGGCGCACTCCAGCGTTATCTCGCCAACGAGTACGAGCGCGTCCACACCCTCAAGCGGGGGGCGGGACAACAAGTCGTCTCCATGGACGACGGGCTGGCGGGTGCCACGGAGGCTTTGATGGCCATCAGCGACCTGAATGATGTGAACAGCTATGACCGGATCTGGATCCAAACGCTGGTGGACCGGGCCTGGGAGCGGCTACAAAACGAATTCGCCGTTGAAGGCAAGATTGATCTGTTGAACGAGATAAAACCTTTCCTGATCGGCGGAACCGAACTGGCGAGCCAGGAAGAAGTAGCGGCCCGCCTGGAGATGCCATTTGCCACCCTGCGCACGGTGCTGCGACGGACGCGCCTGCGCTACCGCGACGCCTTGCGCGGCGAAGTGGCGCGCACAACGGCCGACCCGGCACAGGTGGACGATGAAATGCGCTATCTCTACCAGCTGCTATTGAGCTAGGATGGAAGGGGAAAACACGAGTAGCCAAGGGGTTTACAAAGGTGCTATCATCAGCGTATGGACGTTGTTGGTCCTACCCCAGAAGACCCGCCCGCGGATGACGGCAAGTCCCCGGACCAGCTCTCTGCTACCCAAAAGTGCGCGCGTTGTGAATGGCCCCTGGCCAAGGATTGGCCGCAGCGCGGGTGCCCACGTTGCGCGTTGCGTTTGGCGCTCGGCGAAGATGAAGAGGATCAACCGACACCGGTAAACGACGCCACGAGCCAAGACGGCCCGCAGGTGCGCTATGGGCACTTCTTGATCATGCCGGGAGGCGACGGTTTGGCAGCGGAGCTGGGCAGTGGCGCGATGGCGACCACCTACCGGGCACTGGATACCACCCTCCAAATGCCCGTGGCGTTGAAAGTGATCAGCCGGCGAGCCGCTGATCACCCGGCCGCACGCGCCCGGTTTTTGCGGGAAGCGCGGGCCGCAGGCAGGGTCCACCACCCCAACGTGGCGAGCGTGACTTTCTACGGCGAGCAGGATGGAGAATGCTTCTACGCCATGGAACTGGTGGAAGGCGAAAACCTGGCTGAACGGGTGTGCCGATTGGGCCCCTTCTCGCCTGAGCAGACGATAGAAATCGGCGTGCAGGTCGCCCGCGCCCTGGCGGCGGCGGAAGCCTGCGGGGTGGTGCACCGCGACCTCAAGCCGAGCAACCTGATGCTGATAGGTGCGCTGACGAGCGGGGTGCCAGGGAGCGAGTCGGCCGGGGTGCCCTTGCACGTCAAGGTGATCGACTGGGGCTTAGCCAAAGCAGTCAGCGCCCAAGACGAGTTCCTCGGGGCTGACCACACGCGCGATGGGTTCGTGGGCACACCCGCCTTTGCGAGCCCCGAGCAGTTCGCCGGCGCGAGTAGAGAACAGCGGATCGACACGCGCTCGGACATCTACAGCCTGGGCGTGACGCTCTGGTACCTGCTCTGCGGCAAGACGCCTTCCGTGGGCGACACGCTCTCGGCCATCCACGCCGGGCAAAAAAAGCTGCCTCTGGAACAACTCGCCGCGGTGAGAGTGCCCGACTGTCTGGTGGAGGCACTCTGCCACATGTTGTCCTTTAACTCCGCCGCCCGGCCGCAGAGCGCGCGTGAGTTGCTCGACCTGCTGCATCGCTGCCAGCGAAAGCACACCGGTCAGATGCCCCGCGCAGGGTGGCGCAAACGTTCGCGGCAACTGACCGCCGCTCTGCTGGCGGTGCTCGCGCTCGGCACGGGAACGGCGACGTGGTGGTGGCGGCACCCCGTCCGTATCCCTGCCGCGACTGGCGGCGAGGGGCTTTCTTTGGCGGTACTACCTTTCGAGAAGGTCGGTGCAGATGAAACCAGCGAGTTTTCTGCCACCGGCTTACAGGATGGAATCGTCAATGATTTGGCCTACGTGACCTGCTTGGACGTGATCAGCGCCGCGAGCACACGCGACTATTTACCCGGGCAAAACCGTAACCTGGAAAAAGTTGGCCAAGAACTCAATGTGCGCTACCTGCTTGAAGGCAGCGTGCGGCGGCGGGACGAGCAGGTCGAGGTCAGCGTGCGCCTGGCGGACTTGCATGACCCAGCACACCGTTGGCGCGCGCGGTACACCAGGCGCCTGAACGAGGTGTTCGCTATTCAGAGCGAGATCACGCGGGCAGTCGCCATGCATGTTGGAGCCACGCTGTCGGACCAGGAAAAAGCTGCGATCAACCGACCGCCTACCCGTGACCTAGGTGCCTACAATCTCTACATGCGCGGGAAGGACAACGGACAAGTTTTCCGAGACGCCGAGCAAGAACGTCGTTACCGGTTGGGAACCAGCATCCCCTTGCTGAAGCGCGCGGTGGAGCGAGATCCACAGTTTGCCTTGGCGTACGCGGAATTGGTCAAAAACTACCTCCTTCTGTTCCTGTACGAAGTGCCCAACGGACAGGCTGGAGCGGCGCCGTACCGCAAGGAAGCCGAAGCTGCTCTTGTACACGCCGTTCGCCTCCAGCCGGAGGCCGGAGAAACCCATCTGGCTCAAGCCATCAGTTTCTACGCCCTACAAGCAAACTATGAACAAGCGCTCTCGGAGCTAGAAAAGGCGCAGCGGGCGATGCCCAGCAACGCCGAGGTAGATGTCTTTGCATACGCGATTACCAACAACTTGGGACGTGCGGACGAAGCCGCCCATTATCTGGAGCGCATGGTACGACTAGGACCACGCAGCGCGGACACCCACATCTCGCTTGCGCTGTACGAACGCGTCCAGCGCCGCTTCGAGCAATCTGACCATGAGATCGGACGTGTCATCGCAGCCACCCCGCGCAATGCCTCGTTTAGCTACCGGATGTTCCGCAGCATGGGCCAACTGGAGCAACGCGCAGACATAGCTCCTTTGAGAAAGTTGCTTGATAGCGTGTCCTTGGAGGACGCTCCCCCGCCGGAAGCATTGGTCAAATCGCGTTTCGTCGTCGCTTTCTACTCCCACAACGCGGCGGAGGCTACCCGTCTGCTCGCCGACATCCCGCCCGAGGGGTTGCGATGGGGGCAGTTCCCGTTGTTACCCAAAGCTTGGTTCGAGGCGCTGGCGGCGAGGCTGCGTCACGACGATGCGGCGGCGCGCGAAGCCTTCCTCCGCGCGCGGGCCGAAGAGGAAAAAAACTTGGCGAGCGACCCGCACAATAACTACGTCCTGAGTATTTTGGCGATGATTGACGCAGGATTGAGGGACAAAGACAAAGCGTCTAGTGAAGCCCGGCGAGTTTCTCTCAACGTGCGCGGCCAGTCTGCCATGGTTACGCCTTTGGTGGCGTATCAGGTGGCGGTGGCTTACGCCTGGCTGGATGAGCCTGATCTCGCCTGCCAGATGCTGGAGCCTTGGGTGGACCAGCCAGCCGCTTGGTCGCTGGTCAGAGTTCCCAATTACGGTGATTTCCGGTTGAACCCGGTGTGGGATGCGTTGCAGGGCAATCCGCGCTTCGTTGCCTTGGTGGCAAAGTTTGCGCCGAAATCCAAGT
>CAXTMD010000346.1:4830-5144 GCA_964245035.1 uncultured Chthoniobacterales bacterium | reverse complement strand
TTCGCACGGAGTTCGACCGTTGTGCGGAGATCCTCCGTCCCTGGTTCGATCTGCCGGCGGTGCTCGGCGACGAACGTCTTGACCGGACCGAGTTCACTCAGCCGGCGATCTTCGTCTTCGGCTACGCGCTGGCGCGGCTGTGGATGTCCTGGGGCGTGCAGCCGGCCGCCGCTCTCGGCCACAGCGTCGGCGAGTACGTGGCGGCGTGCCTGGCGGGCGTGTTCGCGTTGGAGGATGCCCTGCGGCTCGTCGCCGAACGCGCCCGGCTCGTACAGGCGCAACCCCCCGGCGCGATGCTCGCCGTGCGTTTGCCG
>CAXTMD010000346.1:0-4820 GCA_964245035.1 uncultured Chthoniobacterales bacterium | reverse complement strand
GGTCTGTACCGCGACGAACCGACCTTCCGCACGGAATTTGACCGTTGCGCGGAAATCCTCCGCCCCTGGCTCGACTTGCCGGCGGTGCTCGGCGACGAGCGCCTCGACCAGACGCAGTTCACGCAGCCGGCGCTGTTCGCGTTCGAGTACGCTCTGGCGCGGTTGTGGATGTCATGGGGCGTGCAGCCGGCCGCGGCCCTCGGCCACAGCGTCGGCGAATACGTTGCGGCGTGCTTGGCGGGCGTGTTCTCGTTAGAAGACGCCCTGCGGCTCGTCGCCGAACGCGCCCGGCTCGTGCAGGCGCAGCCCTCCGGCGCGATGCTCGCCGTGCGGTTGCCGGAGGGGGAACTCCGAGGGCTGGCGACGCGCGCCGGCCTGGAGATCGCCGCCGTCAACGCGCCGGGTTTGTGCGTGGTTTCCGGTTCGCACGAGGGGGTCGCCGCCTTCGAGCAGGAACTCGCCACCCGCCGCGTCGCCGCGCGTCGGCTGAAGACCTCGCACGCGTTCCACTCGGCGCTGGTCGCGCCGGTGATCGAGCCGTTCGAGGCGTTGGTGCGCGGCGTGACGCTGCACGCGCCGACGATCCCGGTGGTGTCTAACGTGACGGGCCGCTGGCTCACCGAACAGGAGGCAACCGATCCGCGGTACTGGGCGCGGCACCTGCGCGAGCCGGTGCGTTTTGCGGATGGTGTGGGCGAGTTGCTGCGGGCGGAAGCCGGTTACGTTCTGCTGGAAGCCGGTCCTGGTCAGACCCTGTCGCCGCTTGCGCGCCAGCACCCGGCGGCGGCGGGAAAAGCGGTTCTCTCGACGCTGCACGAAGACCGCGACGATGCCGATGTGGCGTTGACCACGCTGGGCCGGCTGTGGTTGGAAGGCGTCACAGTGGATTGGGCCAGGCTGCACGCCGGGGAAACCCGCCACCGGGTTCCGCTGCCGACTTACCCGTTCGAGAGAAATCGGTATTGGATCGAACCTCCCGCCGCGCCTGCGGCGTTCGTCCAACAAGGTCCTGCTGGCTCTCCGAGTCGCTCCCTAGATTCTCCGGCAAGTACTTCGCTCACGCCAAGCCAGCCAGAGAAATCAGGGACCGGCTCGGAGAACCATCAGGACCTTGATAACGATGCCGCCGAAGCGGCGCGGCCCGCACGCGTCGAGACGATCCGCGCCAAAATCCGCACGATCCTCAAAAATCTTTCCGGCCAGGACATGGCCGGCGCGGACCCCGGTGTGACGTTCCTCGAACTCGGCTTCGACTCGTTGTTTCTCACGCAGGTTGCCGGCGCGTTCCGCAAGGAGTTCGGCGTCAAGGTGACGTTCCGCCAGCTGCTGGAGGATTTCGCCACGATCAACACGCTCGCGGGTCACCTCGACGCACGGCTCCCGCCCGAGGCCGTCAAACCGACGACCATCCCGGCTCCGGCCGACCCGCCGACCACCGTCAATCCGGTGCTGGATCAGATTCAGGCGCAACTCCGCGCGATGTCGCAGCAACTCGATGCTTTGCGCGGCGGTGTGCCTGTGACCCCTGCGCAGCCGCCCGCCGCGCCGGTGGCAACGTTGCCCGCCAAGATCGAGTCCAAAGCCTTCGGTCCTTACCGCCCCATCGACAAAGGCGTGGGCGGCGGGTTCACGGCACGCCAGCAGGCGCACCTCGACGACCTGGTCGCCCGCTACACCGCGCGCACGCCCGGGTCCAAACGCTCCACGCAGGAAAACCGTGCCCATCTCTCCGACCCGCGCACGGTCTCGGGCTTCCGGCAGGCCTGGAAGGAGATGGTCTACCCCATCGTGGTCAACCGTTCCGCCGGCGCGCGCCTGTGGGACGTGGACGGCAACGAATACGTGGACCTGACGATGGGTTTCGGCACGAACCTGCTCGGGCACGCGCCGGCGTTCGTCACGGCCGCCCTGGAGGAACAACTCAAGCTCGGCATGGAGGTCGGCCCGCAAAGCCCGCTCGCGGGCAAGGTCGCCAAGCTGCTGTGCGAGATGACCGGGGCCGAGCGCGCCGCGTTCACCAACACCGGCTCCGAGGCGGTGCTCGCCGCCGTGCGCCTCGCGCGCACGGTCACCGGCCGCACGCGCATCGCCACCACCGGCGGTTTCCACGGCATCAACGACGAGGTGCTCGTGCGCGCCAACGTCGTGGACGGCACGCGCCGCAGCGCGCCGGTAGCCCCAGGCATCCCCGAGCACATCGTCAGGGATGTGCTCGTTGCCGACTACGGCACGGCCGAGGGCCTGGAACTGCTCCGCGCCCACGCGCACGAACTCGCCGCGATCCTGGTCGAACCCGTGCAGAGCCGCCGGCCGGACTTGCAGCCGCGCGAGTTTCTGCACGCCGTGCGCGAGATCGCCACGCAGGCGGGTTGCGCGTTGATCTTTGACGAGGTCATCACCGGCTTCCGCTGCCATCCGGGCGGGGCGCAGGCGTACTTCGGCGTGCAGGCGGACCTGGCGACGTGGGGCAAGATCATGGGCGGCGGCCTGCCGGTCGGCGCGATCACGGGCAAGGCCGAGTACATGGACGCGCTCGACGGAGGCGCGTGGCAATACGGAGACGGGTCGTTTCCGGAAGTCGGCGTGACGTTCTTCGCGGGCACGTACATCCGCCACCCGCTGACGCTGGCCGCGTCCTGGGCGGTCCTGAACCATCTGAAGAACGAGGGCGGCGGGTTGCAGCGCGGACTCAACGCGCGCACGGCCGAGATGGTGGGCGAGTTGAACCGCTTCTTCACGAAAAGCGGCGTGCCGCTGCACCTGGAAAACTTTGCGTCGCTGTTCTACCCGCACTTCGACGACGAGATCAAGTTCGGCAGCCTGCTGTACTTTCATCTGCGCGCGCGGGGCGTGCACATTTGGGAGGGCCGGCCGTGTTTCCTGTCCACGGCGCACACGGAGGCGGACGTGGCGTTGGTCGTGGCGGCGTTCAAGGATAGCATCTGCGCGATGCAGGCGGGCGGGTTCCTGCCGGGCGAAGCCTCAAGCATTGTAGGGCAGGCACTCCGCCTGCCCTACAAACAGACCAGCCGCTCGCGTTTTCACTTTACTACTTCGGCAACTACCCGGCGGCGTACCACGAGGACAAGTACCGCCTCATCCTCGAAAGCGCCCGCTTCGCCGACCAGCACAACTTCGCCGCCGTCTGGCTGCCGGAGCGCCACTTCCACGCCGTCGGCGGGTTCTCGCCGAACCCCTCGCTCCTCGCCGCCGCCCTGGCGCGAGACACCGAGCGGATCGCCCTGCGCGGCGGCAGCGTCGTGCTCCCGCTGCACCATCCCGTGCGTGTGGCGGAAGAATGGTCCGTGGTGGATAACCTTTCCCACGGCCGGGTCGGGATCTCCATCGCCACCGGCTGGCACCCGAACGACTTCGTCTTTGCACCCGACCGCTTCGAGCGCCGCCGGGAAATCTGCTTGGAAGACATCCAGACCATCCAGCAGCTCTGGCGCGGCGAATCGCTGCCGATGCGCGCCGGCGCGGGAGCGGACTTCGATGTAAAACTCTTCCCGTTGCCCGTGCAGCCGCAGCTTCCCGTCTGGCTGACGTGCATCCACGAGGATTCCTTCGTCAAGGCCGGCGAACTCGGCGTCGGCGTGCTCGGCTACCTGATGAACCAGACCGTCGACGAGGTCGCCGCCAAGATTGCCAAGTACCGCGAGGCGCTCGCCCGCCACGGCCATGACCCGGCGAAGGGCCGCGTGACGATCCTCGTGCACACGTTCATCGGCGACGATGCTGCCGACGCCCGAGAACGCGCGCGGGGCCCGTTGAAAGAATACCTGCGCTCCTTCCTCGACAACAGCCAGAAGCGGCTCGAAAGCCAGCACGGCGAGAGCGTGGACGTGGCCGAAGATGACCTCGAATACCTCCTGGACAGATCGTTTAACGACTACGTGCAGGGCAAGGCGCTCATCGGTTCGCCGGAAAGCTGCGCCGCCGTCGTGGACACCCTGCGCGCCATCGGCGTGGACGAGATCGGCTGCTTCATCGACTTCGGCGTGCACCCCGACGCCGTCCTCGCCAGCCTGCCCGCGTTGGACCGTCTGCGCGCTCGCTACGCCGACGCTCTGCCGCCCGCCGCCGAGCGCACCCTGCCGCTGACCGAGGCGCAGGCCGGCCTCTGGGTGCTCGGCCAGACGGACCCGGACGCCCTGCGCGCCTACCAGGAATCCACCACGCTCGAACTCCGTGGTCCGCTTGACACCGACGCGCTCCAGCATGCGCTCCAAGCCGCGGTCAACCGCCACGACGCCCTGCGCGCGTTGGTCCGACCCGACGGCGAGTCGCAGGTCATCCATCCGGCGGTGATCGTCAACGTGCCGCTGATCGACCTCTCCGACAACCCGGAGTGCCTGGCGGACACGCTGGCCGGCATCGAGCGGGTGGCGTTCGACTTCGAGCGCGGCCCGTTCTTGCGCGCGGTGCTCGTGCGGCTGGGGACCGAGCGGCATCTGCTCGTGCTGACGTTCCACCATCTCTTCGGCAACGGGCCGTCTTACTGGGTGTTCTTCGAGGAGGTCTGCGCGCTCTATGGGGCGGAGCACACCGGCCGTGCGCCGACGCTGGAGCCGGCCATGCAGCTCCCCGAGTTCGTGCGCTGGCGCACGGTGGAGGCAGCACGCACGGAGGCGGAGGACGAGCGTTTCTGGCTCGCGCAGTTCGAGGGGGGCGCGCCGACCTTGGAACTGCCTGCCGACCGACCGCGGCCGGCGTTGCGCACGCACCGGGGCGGGCGCGCGGCCGTGACGCTGCCGGCCGAGTTGGCGGCGGCGTTGCGCACCGTCGCGAGCAGCCTGTCGTTGTTCCACGGCTTGGAG
>CAXTMD010000345.1:0-5146 GCA_964245035.1 uncultured Chthoniobacterales bacterium | reverse complement strand
GGAGGTTGTGCGCGCTCGTGATGGCGTGGAAGTCGCCGTGGAAGTGCAGGTTGATCTTTTCCGCCGGTTCGACCTGCGGCCGGCCGATGCGCTCCAGTCCCTGGACGAGGCCGATGGAGGTGACCGTCTTGCCCTCGCCCGAGACGGTGGGCGTGGTGGCCGTGACCAGGATGAGCTTGCCCCGGGCGGGGAAGCGGGGATCGTCGAGGAGCTCTAGGCTGAGCTTGGCGCTGACGGGGCTGCGCTTCTCGTAGAGAGGGGCGGCGGGGTCCTGCGCGGCTTCGGCCGGGAGGCCGAGCTTGGCGGCAACCGCTTCGATGGGGAGGAGGTTCTTTTTCACGCGGGAAGGTTTGCGGTCAGGAGGGTTGTCCTTCCTCCGCTTGCGCCGACGCGCGGCTTCCCAGGCCCAACAGCCGCTCGCCCACCTCGACGGAGGCGATGGTGACCGCGTTGACAGCCAGCGCCGCCAGCCCCACGTTGACGCCGCCCACCGTCGCCGTCGCGCTCGCCGCCGCCCACACCAGCACGAGGATGCCCGCGCCAATGCCCGCACCGACCGCCAGCGCCGAAGGGCGGCGGGCTCCGAACGACAGCGCCACGCCCGGGAAGAGTTGCGTGATGCCGTTGTAGGCGATCAGCAGCAGGTCGGCCAGCGTCGTCTTTTCGTAGAGCCAGAAAAAGAACGCCGCTCCCGCCACCACGAGGACAAGCGCCCGCGTGGTCCGGGTCTGGGCCGCTCCCTCGCGCGCCACGCCAAACTGGTCCGCCAGCACATTTTTGGACAGGATGCTCGCCGCCGCCAGGAGTTGCACGGCCGCGGGCACCAGCCCGGCCAGGCAGCCCGCCGCGGCCACCAGGCCCAGCACCCAGGGCGGGTAGTAGCGCTGGACGATCAGCATGAACGACTCGTCCGCCTTCGCGCCTTGCAAGCCCGGGATGACCAGCAAGGCCGTCCACCCGGCGAAGTACACCAGCAGGAGCATTAACTGGTAGAGCGGCAAAAAGACCGCGTTGCGCCGGATGGGTTCCTCGCCGTGCGCGGAGTACAGGGCGGCCATGGTCTGCGGCCACATGTAGAAGCCGAGCGCCGTCAGCACCACCGTCGAGACAAACCACGTCGTTCCTCGCGGGGAAAGGTCGCTGCTCAGCGTCAGCCAGCCCGGGTGGGCCGCCGCCACCTGGTCGATGACCGCCGCGGGTGAGCCGAAAAAGTGGATCGGCAGCCACACGCCCGCGAACACCACGCCGCCGAGCACCAGGGCGTCCTTGACCAAGCTGGCCCAGGCCACCCCGCGCAGCCCGCACGCGAAGACGAAGAGGATGATCAGGACAAACGCCGCCCCCACGGCGACCGTCGAGTCGAGGGCGTCGTAGCCCGCGAGGCGCAGCAGGGTCTGGATGCCCGAGAGTTGCAGCGTCATGTAGGGCACGATGAAGACCACGCTGACCAGCGACACCCAGGCGCCCAGCCCCCGGCTGCCGTACTGCGCCACGAAGAAGTCCGGGCCGGTCAGCAGGCCGTGCTCCCGGGAGACGCGCCAGATCCGCGGCCCGAGGTAGTAGGACAGGATGTAGGCTAGCGTGCCGTAGCAGAGGATGTAGTAGGCTGGCGCGCCCTTGCCGTACGCCCAGCCGGCGGCCCCCAGGAAGGTGAAGCTGCTGTAGATCTCGCCCGCGAGCAGCACCCACAAAAACAGCGTGCCGAAGGAGCGTCCGCCGACGATGAGTTGCTGCGGGTCCATCTGCACGCGGCGCACCCCCCACACACCTAAACCGACGGCACCCGCCAGGATCAGGCCGACGATGGCCAGAGAGACAACGGCGTTCATGGCGGAGGGCAGAACGGAGGGCGATCCGGGCCGTCCTATCGGCGGTGGTCCAACCAGTGCACGGTGGCCATGATCAGCGGGGTCAGGAGGATCCAGGCGACGATCCACGCCAGCAAAAACGGCAGACCGAACACGCGCGGCTCCGGGCGGTTGGCGAAGGGGATGCCCAGCGTCAGCGCCAGCACGGGCAGGCCGGCGAGGAGAGCCGACCAGCGCAAGGTTCCATCCGGCTTCGGCCTGGAGGCGTTCGGTGGAGGGGGCATGGGAGGTGTGCCGGGCGGTCTGGCGACGTTTTCTTGGCGGCGGCCTGCGCCCCGCTGCCGGCTGCCCCGGACGGTCTGGCCGCCCGCAGGGAAGTCAAGCCGGAACTGTTTGGACGGGTGCTCCGTGCCGGTTACCCCATCCAACCACTCGCCCCGGCAGCCGCCGCCACGCACGGCATCCGACTAGAAGTCAGCCGCCGGCATCCCCCTGTCCTCGGAAGACCTGCGCGATCAGGTCGCGGAGGTTACACACACTCGGCGAGGCTTGGTCCGCGCGAGCGGCAAAGACGATTTCCATCTCGATGGGCAGCGGTGTTTCGACCTGCAGGTAGTGGATCGATTCCGGGTGCACGCCGCGCATGTACGCCGGCACGAACGTGCAACCGACGCCCGACGCCACCAGGTTCAAAGCCAGCACGAAGTCGGAGGTGGTTTGTAGAATCCTCGGAGTGAACCGCAGCTTCCGGCACGCGGCGGAGAAGATCGACGCCAGCGAGCCCGTGGTCTCACCGTGGGACACCAACACGAACGATTCGCCTTTGAACTCGCGCAACGACACTTCCGCCCTGTCGGCATGGCGGTGGCCGGAAGGAACCGCCAGCAACATCGGGTGGCGGTAGATCTCCGTGGCGGCTAGATCGGCGGTGGGAGGAAAAGGACACAGGACAGCGGCGTCCACCTTGGCCGCCCGCAGGTCGGCGACCAGTTCGAAGGTTTGTTTCTGGGAGAAGGTCAGCGTGACCGCCGGCCACCGCGCCTGGAACTGGTTGAACACCGCCGCGAGCGTCGGGTGGAACGCCGCTCCTTCGGTCGTACCAACGTGGATGTGCCCGACCTGCCCGCGGGCGATCTCCTGCGCCTTGAGCGTGGCGTTGTGCAACTGGCCAAGCACGGCCGCCACCTCCCGGTGGAAAAACGCACCGGCCTCCGTGAGCGCCACGCCGCGGCCGGTGCGTTGCAGCAGCCGCAAGCCCGTCGACTTCTCCAGCAAACGGATTTGCTGGGTCAGCGCAGGCTGGGCCATGCGCAGACGCCTCGCCGCACGGGTGACGTGCATTTCTTCTGCCACCGCGCAGAAAGCTCGCAAGTGTCTGATTTCCATTCCTGGCGAACCCGGCATCGGACAAAGATAAGGAGAGCTTCGTGCCGGTCTAGATCTTAAACAGTTCCCCTGGCCCGAGCGTACCCGGCTGGATGAGCCAAGCCGGACGGAGCAGGGCAACCACGCCAAACACCGCCCAGGCGGGCGAGACCAACAGATTCAAGGTGTCCGGGGGTACGATGCACAAAGCTCCTGCGTCGCGGTGCGGCTCGCGTGATCAATCAGGCGGACGCTTTGCCGGCCGCGTCCGCGTGGTTGGTCAGTTCGTCACTGACCTGCCACAACCGCTCGGCCCGGTCCTCGTCGTAAGATTCCTGCGAAGAACGGATCTCGCGCCCCCCTTCAAAATATTTGCCGGTGGTTTGTGCCAGCGCAGGGTCCGCCACCAACCGCGCTAGAGCCGCGCCCGACTCGGCGGGAGTGTGGATGTTCGGATACAGGACCACGCGCAGCAACGGCAGGATGCGTGGCAGAACATGGTTCCACACGAAGCGCAGCGGCGCGCCCGCCTCGCGGGTCAAGCCAGTGCCGGGCATCAGTCCCGGATCGAAGGCGTTGACCGTCACTCCCGCGGGTACACGGCTGACTAACCCATAGTTGAAGTACAGGCTGGCCAGCTTGGAAGTCGTGTACCGGCGTCGCCCAGCGACGATGGGCGAATCTTTGCCGGTCGTCGGGCCAAGCTCCCCTTTGGCCAGCGCCGCCGGATCGTTCCAGGCGGGCGCGGGCATGCCGGTCTTCTGCGCGGGGTCGTGGGTGCCGCTGGCGACCAGCACGACGCGCGCAGGCGGGATCAGCCGGGGCGCGAGCAGATTAACCAGCAGGAAATGTCCGAGGTGGTTGACGCCGAAGGTGCTCTCAAACCCTTCCTTGGTGAAGGTCATCTCGCCGCCGCTCTGCACCCCGCCGTTGCACACCAGAGCGCAAGCCACGGGAGCGCAGATGGGCATCCAACGCGTGGCGGGTAGCCTGGTAGGCACGTTTGAGCACGAACACGGTCGGAGGCAGCATGGAAGGTAAGAACGGCCTGCGGTCATTATCAGATCGGCGTCCCTCAGGTGAGCCGAACCGCGGAGCTTGCCGGTTTTTGTATCAGCGCAGACGCCGTTTGCATGGCGTGAACCATACCGCCGGACGTATTGATTGACCACAAACATCGCATTGGACATCATCCGCACATTCTGCGGGTCTGGCGGGAAGCCACGCACCAACGCGTCCGCCGGTTGGGGGCGCAAACCGGCGGCGGCGACGATCCGGTGAGACTCCGGTGAACTGGGGAGGGACGAGCCACTTGGCGCGTGAGGTGTCACGAACTCATGTCGTCACGCCGGTTTGGCGCGTTGATTACTGAGATGGGTTTTTGGCACACGGTCAGCCAGCGAAGCTGCTTTTCTCCTTGCGTGGCGCCGAACAGATTTACTTCCCCGTTCCCCGCGGCTCCGCACGGCGCAGCACGAGGCTCGGATTGTAGTCCGTGTAAGCCAGCCACTCGCCGTCTGGACTGAAGGCCACGCTCGCGCAGTACGAGTTGAGCGGGAAGCTCAGCAGCGGCAGAACCTGCTCCCAGTCCCAGAGGGTCAGGTGGTGGTCCTCCGTGCCTACCGCCAGACGGCGGGCGTGCCAGCTAAAACCCAAGACCGTCGCGACGCGGGCGGACGCGCAACGCTGGCGCAAGAGCGGCACCGAAGGCAGCGAGCGCAGGTCTACACCGCAAAGCCACCACCCTCCAACGCTCCCGCGAGCAGGCCGCTCTCCGCGTGGAAGGCCAGCGGCGCGGGGTAATATCCATTGACCTGGAAGGGCGTGGGCAACGCGGTCGGCGGACCATCAAAGGGCAAATAGTGCAAAGTCGCGTCGCGGCTGATGGCCACCACGGCGGGCGGGTGGGCGCGGTCAGGGATCGGCAGCAGGACGCGAAAGGGGCCGTTGGGCAGCAGCCACTCGCGCAGGAC
>CAXTMD010000344.1:391-5162 GCA_964245035.1 uncultured Chthoniobacterales bacterium | reverse complement strand
CGTCGGGCGCGAGCAGCCGGCCCAAAGCGCGGACGGCCTGCGCCTGCGTGGGCCGGTCGAAGTAGATCAGGAGGTTGCGGCAGAAAATGGCGTCGAAGCGGCCCGTACCCATCCGGAAGTTGGGGGCAAGGAGGTTGCCCGTGGCGAAGCGCACCAGCCGGCGCACGGCTTCGGCGAGCGCGTGGCCGCCGGGCGTCGGGGTGAAGTACCGGTCGCGGAAGGCGAGGTCTTGGCCGCGAAAGGAGTTGGGGCCGTAGACGGCCTTGCGGGCGCGTTCGAGCGCGCGGCGGCTGATGTCCACGGCGTCCACCGTGAAACGCGTGGCCGGCAGGCCGGCGTCCAGGAGGGTCATCGCGACGCTGTACGGTTCCTCACCGGTGGAGCAAGGGATCGTGAGCACGCGCAACGTCGCGCCGGAGCGGGCTGGCAGCCACTGGTCGCGGACCCAGCTTGCCAGGGCGGTGAACGGCGCGCCGTCGCGGAAAAACCAGCTTTCGGGGATCACGACGGCCTCGGTGAGTTCGTCGAGTTCGGCGGGCGAGTCGCGCAGGGTGCGCAGGTAGGCGTCGGTCGTGGCGACGCCGATCCGTGCCATGCGTTCGCGGATCGCGCCCTCCACCGTGGCTGCGCCGACGCTGGACGCTTCGAGGCCCATGTATTGGCGCAGCAGGGCTTCGATCTCGCGGATCATACGGCTTCCTCCAGCGCGAGCAGTGCCCGGACCGGGCCGGTCAGGAGATTTTCCACGCGCAGGTGGTGGATGAACCCTTCGGCGTCGGTGGTGACCGGCCCCAGGAACGGCGCGTCGCCCGCGGGCAGACCCGTGCGGGTGAAATCGGCCGGCCGGCGCTGGAGCAGGGTCGTGGCGCGTTCCGCCAGCAAGCCGACAACACCGTGCGGAGTTTGCGCCAGGATCAACCGCGTGCTGAAGCGCGCGGCGGCGGGCTGGCCGGTGGCGAGCGCCGTAAGGTCGAGCACGGGCACCGGCGCGGCGTGGTAATCCAGCAACCCGGCGACCCCCGGCGGTGCGCCGAGCACCGGCCGCAACGCCACGCGCGGCACGATCTCCCGCACGGCGGCTGTGTCCAGCGCGTAGCGGGTGTCGCCGACCTGGAAGAGGAGCAAGAGCATCATCTCAAGCCAGCGCGGGGACGTGCGGGGTCTTGACCTTGAAGCGCGCCACGCTGTCGTGCAGGCCGCGCGCGGAGTCGCCGAGCTGGTTGATGACGCCGTTGGACTGTTCGAGGGACTCGGCGGTTTGCTGAGTGGCGTCGCTGAGTTGCGTGAGTGAATCGCTGATTTGCTCGGCGGCGGTGGCCTGCGCGTGCATGCCCTCGCTGACAGCCTCGAAGCGCGGGGTCAGTTCCTGCACCTGTTCGATGATCTGCGCCAACTGCCCACCGACCTCGCGCACGTCGGCCACGCCCCGGCGGACTTCCTCGGAGAAACGTTCCATGCCCATCACGCCCGCGTTGACGGCGCTTTCCATCTCCTTGACCATGCGTTCGATGTCGTAGGTGGCGACGGCAGTCTGGTCGGCCAGGCGGCGGATCTCGCGCGCGACGACCGCAAAGCCCAGGCCGTACTCGCCCGCCTTCTCGGCCTCGATGGCGGCGTTGAGGGAAAGCAGGTTGGTCTGGTCGGCGACCTTGTTGATCGTGGTGACCACGCCGTTGATGCGCCCGGCCTTCTCGTTGAGCACGGCGAGCTTTTCGGCCACCGTCGCGGACGCCGACGTGATGCCCTGCATCGTCTTGGCCATGCGGTCCAACCCGGCCTGGCCGCTGCCGGCCGACTCGCCGGTCTGCTCGGCGACGTGCACGACCTCGGCCATCGTGCCGACGAGGGTCTTGGAGGTGGCGCTGATCTCCTTAGAGGTTGCGCCGATCTCCTGCGTGGTCACGGCGACCTGCTTGGTCGTGGCCTGCTGCTCACGCAAAGTGGCGGCCATCTCGGTGACTGACTGCGTGACCCGGATGCCCGACTCCTGCACGCGCGTGATCAGTGCCGCCAATTCGTCACCCATCTTGTCGAAGCCGCCGGCGAGGTTGCCGAACTCATCGGACTGCGCCAAGGCCAGCCGGGTGGTGAAATCCCCCGTGCCCATGCGCCCGACGGCGGACAGCAGGTGCCCCAGCGGCTCGCGGATGGCGCGGGTCAACCCGCGGCTGAGCACATAGCTCAACCCGAGGCTGCCCACGAACATGGCCAAGGCGAGGTATTGCAGGAGTTGCAGCTTGGAAACCTCGCTCGTGTTGTATTCGCGGACCCTCGCGGCGAACTGCTCGGCCAGGACGTTCTGCTGCTGGCGGGTGGGCGCGTAGGTCGCGTTGTAGAACTTCGTCGCCGCCGGGATGTCGGTGGCGAGGAGTTCGTTCATGCGGACCTTCAGCGGGCCGACGGTCTGCACGTCAAAATTCTCGATGGCCGCGGCGGCCTCGGTCAGTTCGCGCCGGTCGCCGAACTGATGCTTGATTTCGGCGACCGTGGCGTTGAGGTCGGCGCCGGCTTCCTGGCGCTTGCGGGCTTCGTCCTCGTTCTTGGGGTCGAGCAGGAGGGCGCGGATCGTGGAGGCGAGTTCGAGCAGGTCGTAGCGCAACCGGCCGGTGACGAGCAGGGCGCGGTCGGCCTCGCCGCGGACGTGAGAGATTTTTACTTCGACGCCGGCCAGGAGCAGGCTGCCGATCACCCAGGAGGCAACGAGCAAACCGAGCGTGAGGCGAAGCCGCTGGATGATGGTCCGGTTCTTCATGCGTGCAGGCTTGGAAAGCAGGGGCCATACCACCGGCGACAAGCGGGCGGCGGTGGGCTACGTTGCGCGCGGGCAAACGGCCATGGACACCTTCCTGCGGCAACTGAGCGAAACGGGCCACGTCTCGGTGCGTCCGTTTGGGGCGGAGGTCGGCGAAGACGATTGGCTGCCGGAGCTGGACCGCCGGGCGCGCCTGGAGCTTCCGGGGGAGGCGCCGGTCTTGTCCCTGCCGGCCGCACGGTGGGCGGCAGCGACGTTTTACCGTGCCTGCCAGCTCCTGGTCTGCCGTGACGTGCCCGCCGACGAGGTCACCGCCGCGCTGGCGGAGGGATGTCCGCAGGCGCGTTCGCCGGCCGTTCACTATTCGGCCGACCTCGTGCTGCGCTACCTGCCCGACCTGCTGGCCGCCGCGCGCCGGTTGGCAGCGGGTGATCCGCTGACGGATGCCCTGATCCGACTCGCCCAAGAATGGCCCCTGTCTTCGGTTGGCGTGCCCGGGCTGGCACCGGAGGGACTGGCCGAGATCGACACGTTCATCGGTCACCCGGGCTTGCGCCAACTCTACGCCGACCGCATCCTCCAGCACGACGACACCGCCCGGGCCGGGCATCCCGCCGTCCGGGCCGCCGTCGCCGCGAGTCTCGGCCAGCACGCCGAAACCCTCGGCCCGCGCTTTGCTCCCTCCCTCTCCGCACCGCATGACCGCTGACCCCTCGGCCACCCTCGCACTCGGCGAACGCCTCGCTCGCGAAGTCCTCGCCCCGATGAAGCGCGACTTTGTGGGCAAGGACGAAGTGATTGACCTGCTCGGGGTGTGCCTCGTGGCCGGCGAGAACCTGTTTATCCTCGGGCCGCCCGGCACCGCCAAGAGCGCGCTGGTCCACTCGCTCGGCCGGCGGCTGGGCGGTGGCACCTTCGACTACCTGCTGACCCGCTTCACGGAGCCAAGCGAGCTTTTCGGTCCCTTCGACATCCGCCGCCTGCGCGAGGGCGAACTGGTCACCAACACCGAGGGCATGCTGCCGGAGGCTTCGATGGTGTTTCTGGACGAGCTGCTCAACGCCAACAGCGCCATCCTCAACAGCCTGCTCACGGCGCTCAACGAACGCGTCTTTCGGCGCGGGCGCGAGACCCGGCCGCTGCGGGCGCTGCTGTTTGTCGGCGCGAGCAACCACCTGCCGGAGGACGACGCCCTGCGCGCGCTCTTCGACCGTTTCCTGATGCGGGTTCACTGTGGCTCTGTGCCGGCCGAACGCCTCGGCGAGGTGCTGGAAGCCGGCTGGCGTCTGGAAGGCGGGGAAACTCCGGCGTCGTCGGTCGGCTTCGACGATCTGGGGCGGGGGCGCGCCCTGGTCGCGCAGGTCGATCTCGGCCCGGTGCGTGCGCCCTACCTCGAACTCGTCGGTCGCCTGCGGGCGGCTGGGATCGTGATTTCCGACCGTCGCGCGGTCCGGCTCCAGCGCACGGTCGCCGCGAGCGCGCTGCTCTGCGGTCGGCTGGAGGCACGGCGCAGCGACCTGTGGACGTTGCGCTTCATCTGGGACCGCGAGGAACAGAGCGAGATCATCGCCGAACTCGTCCGCCATACCCTCGCACAGGACCCGACTGACCCGCGCGAGGATCATCCCCGCGCCCACGCCGACGGCGAACCCGACGCCGAGGCGCTGGCCGGTGAACTCGAAGCCATGGCCCGGCAACTCGACGGCCAGACTCCCGACGGGACCGCGCTCGCCGGTCTGCGCGACCGGCTCGGATTGCTGGACGGACGCTGCCAGTGGGTGCGCAACGCCGAGGCGCGCGAGTTCCTGGCCGGGGGCGTCCGGACGCTCTGGGAACGCCTTTCCCACGCCGATGGATAACACCGTCCAAGGATGGGCCGCGCGGATGGCCGGCCAGGATCACGGGACGCTGGAAACACTCCGGCTGCTGGCCGGGGTGGAGGTGGCGGCCATCGGCGAAGACCTGTGGGTGCGTGGACCGGCCGCGTGGCCGGAACGCCTCCCGGTAGGCGCGCGTTTC
>CAXTMD010000344.1:0-324 GCA_964245035.1 uncultured Chthoniobacterales bacterium | reverse complement strand
AAAACGACGCTACGGCTGGTGCGCGGTGGCGACGAAGCCCTGCCTGACGCCCTGCTGCTCCCTCTCGACGCCTGGGCGCACTGGGTCGTCGGCGCACCCGCCGTGCGGCTGGGTCCGTTGCGCTTTGCCGCGACCGTTTCATCCGCCCTCGTGCTCGGCCGGCCGCTGCCGCCGCTGCCGGGGGCGCGGCTGGTCTCCCGGGAGGGCGTGCTCGTCCCGGCCGGGTGGCGCTGGGAACCGGCCGTAGACCCGGCGGTGGTGCGCCGGGCCTGCGGGTTGCGCGCCGATGAACTCGCCCTGTGGCCGAGTGAAGATGCGCCGGTA
>CAXTMD010000343.1:0-5171 GCA_964245035.1 uncultured Chthoniobacterales bacterium | reverse complement strand
TAAGCCCGGCGACGAGGTGGTCTCTCACATCGAGGGTCTTGGCGAGTTGCGCGTCCAGTTCACCTGAGCCCGTCATCCGATGAGCAACGCACCAGAACTTGGCCAGCTGCCCACCCGCGTCGAGCGCCTCTACGTGCTCGACGGCGGCGCTGCCGTGGCGCCAGACCGCTCCGAATACTCGCCCGGCGTGGACAAGGGCAACGCCGTGGCGCTGAGTTGTCATGCCTACCTGATCAAAACGGCGACTGAGTGGATCCTGTGGGACACGGGCTTGCAGGACGACCTGTTCCCGAAGCTCGGCGGCAAGGTCATCGCGCACAACATCCGCGGCATTGTCACGCGGCCCATCGCCTCGCAGTTGCACGAGATCGGCATCACCCCGGCGGACGTGAAGACCGTGCTGCTTTCGCACGCGCACTTCGACCATGTGGGCAATTGTAGTTTGTTCCCGCACGCGACGTTCTACGTGCAGGAAGCCGAGCACCATGCCATGTTCGGCCCCGACTACAAGAAATACGGCTACGTGCCCAAGCTTTACGCGGCGGTGAAGAACGGCAAGGTGGAGATCGTGCCAGGCGACCTCGACCTGTTCTCCGACGGCTCGGTGCGGATCTTCTCGACGCCCGGACACACGCCCGGCCACAGTTCGTTGCTGGTGCGCCTGCCCAAGTTTGGGCCGGTGATGCTCGCCACCGACGTGGCGCACTACCGGTACAACCTGGATCACCGCTGTGTGCCCAGGATGAACAGCGATGTGGCGCAGTCACGCGAGTCGATGGACCGACTCGAAGCGATCGTGCGGCAAGAAGGTGCGACGCTGTGGCTCAACCACGACATCACCCAAGCCGGCACCATCCCCCACGCACCGGCCTACTTCGAATAAAGCGGCGTGGCCGCTCAGTGGGGGGTACCGTAGAGAAGAACGTAATGGCTTCTACCATCTCAGTTCTCGGGACTCGCCAAGGCCCAAGGACGAGTTCGCCGTATGTTCCAGCTTAGCCGCTAAGAGATTCGTAGCCGAGGAATGAAGCAGCACACTAGACTATATCGTCGTAGTCAGTCTCGAAAAACGGTCCTTTGCCGTACTCGCTGGCCCTGAAAGCCCGACGTGTCACCGACAGAGGTTTCTCGGTATAGACCAACGGTGTGACACCACGCTTGTGTCAGGTCACCGCCTCTTTCATGCTTCCTTAGCATAGCAAGCGTCACAGAACCGAAACTCAGGAGCTAAGTGCGTAGCGACTCAGTTCAGGTTCCTCCTGTTTGCTGCCGAAGAGCTTGTTGAGCGTTTTCAGAACCATAGGCCGGCCGATGATGCTCAGCACTCCGTGCAGCAGCTTGATGCCAAGTTTGCTGCGCGGAGTCAGCAGCCGGGGAGCGAACCCGTGGACCTTCTGCCCCTGTGTGACCATCGGGCGCATAGCCTGCTCATACGCTCGGAAGGCCGCAGAGAAGTCTTCTGTTTTCGCCATCTCGCCAGCCAGAACGTAGCCGCCGGTGATCCCCAGCGTGGCGCCGACCCCGCCAAGCGGTGTCACGCACCAGGCGGCATCGCCGGTCAAGACCACCCGGCCCTTGGACCAACGCTTCATGCGCACCTGCCGCAGTACGTCGAGGTAGAAGTCGTCGCAACGCTCCAGCCCGTCGAGTACCCGCTTCGTTTCCCAGCCGGTGTCGGGGAAGTTCTCACGCAGATAAGCTTTCTGTTTCTCCACGCTCCATTTCTGTTCGCCCTGCGCCTTGCGCCGCAGCATCAGCCCGGCGCGCACCGTGCCGTGCGGATCGGGACGCAGCCCCACGTTGCGGGCACCCGGGGCGTTGTATAGACGCCAGAACTGGTCGTCGCCTTCGGTCTTGGCGATGGTGCCGAGGGCAACCGTCAGGTCCATGTAGCGCGGATCGTTCTCGCCCGGGAAGACCAACTCGCGCGTGGACGAGCCGACTCCTTCTGCGACGACCACCGCGTCGAAGCGCTCCATCGCACCGCTGGCGAAGGTCACGGTCGCGGCCTCCGCCCCGTCCTCGATGGCAGTAATATGATCGCCAAAGCGGTAGGTGGCTTTCTCACGCACGGGCTCGTAGAGCAGCCGCGCCAAGTCTCCTCGTAGGATCTCCATCTCGGCGGTCGGGCCATCCGGCCCCGCGTCCGCCACGGAGATGCGAGCGGCAACGTGTCCTTTGGCGTCAATCCAGGCAACGCCCTCCTCCTTGGTACCGCCGTCCAGCGCGGCCTGCTCCAGGCCCATTTGGTTGAGAATCTTGCGTCCCACCCCACGCACATCAATGTTCTGGCCCCCGTCGCGGAACTTCGGGGCGCGCTCCACGACCGTGACCCGGAAGCCGCGGGCGGTCAGCCACCACGCGGCGGCGTTGCCGGCGATGCTTGCGCCAGTGATCAAGATATGTCGAGACATGCAGGACGCTATGCCCGCGTCTCAAACTCCGCAACGGCTCCCCCAGGCGCGCCAGGCCATTGCGCGCATGGTGCGTAGCTAAACGCTGGCTGGTGCGCAGCGCTGCTCAGGCAGAGACTGGCTTGGACTTGGAAACCATGGAAGACGTAGGGATGCACAAACTCTGGAGACGCCGGGAAATGATCCGTGCCCTAGGAACAGCGGGGTTGGGGATAGTATTGCCTTGGACAAAGGCATGGGCGGAAGACGCGTCTGGGGAGTTCTACGAGCGAGCCCTGGTGGTCGACGGCAATTGCCTGCTGCCGATAGAGGAGGATGGATCGCTGCTGCCCGAGTTTATCACGATGATCAAGGGCTCCGGGCTGACCGCTATCAAGGCGAGCATCGGCGGGCTTGATTCGCCGTTTGAGCAAACCAACCAAGAGATCGCCAGGTACGAGCGGTGCGTTGCCACTCACCCGGACTTGCTGATGCAGGTGAAAAGCTTCGAGGATCTGTCGACCGCCAAGCAGACAGGGCGGATGGGGATCATCTTTTCGTTTGAGGAGGTGGCGGTGTTCGAAGGAAAGCTTGAGCGCATCGGCCTGTTCGCCGACAAAGGCGTACGCGTGATGCAGCTCAGCTACAATTTGCCGTCGCCTTTTGCCTCGGGCGTGCTGAGCGCGCAACCCTCCGAGGGATTGACGCCCCTAGGACGAGAGGCCATCGCGAGGATGGAGGCAAAGGGTGTGACGTTGGACCTGAGCCACCTGGACGGACCAAGTACGCTGGAAGCATTGGAGGTGGCGACGAAGCCTGCGCTGATCACCCACGCGGGTTGCACTGCCGTGCACCCTCATCCCCGCAACAAGAGCGACGACGAGATGCGGCGGCTGGTCAAGAACGGTGGAGTCATCGGGATCTACAATTTGTGCTATCTGACCGCCAGTCCGCACCAGCCTAACTTGGATGACTACTTCGCGCACCTCGATCATGCGCTGAGAGTCTGCGGAGAGGACCATGTCGGGGTTGGCAGCGACCAAGCGACTTGTCCCTTCGACACGTCGCCGGAAGCAATGGCCGAGTACAACAAGCACGAGGAGGAACGGCACCGCAAAGGCGTCGCCGCGCCGGAAGAAGACCGCCCGTTGTACGTGGAGGGCTTGAACCAGGCAGACCGCACGCGCGTCATCGCACAGGAGATGTTCCGACGCGGGTACGGTGAGCGGGTGACGGCCAAGGTGTTAGGGGAGAACTTTGCACGCGTGTTCCAAGAGACGTGGAAGCCGTAGCGGTGTCCCCTTGGTAAGCGGCTGGTTGGCCTCCCAACGAACGCGAAAGCCCTGCCGCTGGCTGCGACTTGCCGCTTTGGGGCGATCCACAGCACTGTTCAAAAAGGCGGCGCGCGTCGAAAAACGGTGGTTTGTCCCGCTCGCTGGATACTTTTGGGCCAACGTCTCACCAACGGAGGGTTTTCGAGCAATCTAGCGCCTCACCAGGCGTAGGCTTCGGGAGCTTCGCCGCCGGGGCCGGGCCAGATGGCGTCGAGGCGGTCCAGCGTGTCGGCGGAAAGTTCCACGTCCACAGCCCGCAGCCCTTTGACCAGTTGCTCCTTCGTGCGCGGGCCCGTGATGGCGGCGGTCACCACCGGGTTGCGCAGGAGCCACGCGATGGCCACGTCGGCGGGCTGCTCGCCGAGTTCATCGCAGAGGGCTTCGTACTTCTCTACCTGCGGACGCAGCTTTTCGAGTTTCTCGCCCCACTGGTATTGACGGCCTTCCTTCTTCTTTTTGAGCGCGCCGCCGAGTAGCCCGCTCCCGAGCGGGCTCCAGGGCACCAGGCCCAGGCCGTGGTAGCGGCACGCGGGGATCACTTCTAATTCCACCGTGCGCGCGGTCAGGTTGTAGAGGCTCTGTTCGGAGACCAAGCCCATGAAGTGACGCGCGCTGGCGGCTCCTTGGGCCGTGGCGATGTCCCAGCCGGCGAAGTTGCTGCTGCCGACATAAAGCACCTTGCCCTGCTGCACGAGCAGTTCCATCGCCTGCCAGATTTCCTCCCACGGCGTGCGCCGGTCGACGTGGTGCATCTGATAGAGGTCGATGTGGTCGGTTTGCAGGCGGCGCAAACTCTCCTCGCAGGCTTTGCGGATGTGGTAGGCCGAGAGGTGGCGGTCGTTGGGGCCGTAGTTCATCGGCTGATAGACCTTGGTGGCCAAGACGATCTTTTCCCGCCGCCCCGCGCCCTGGGCCATCCAGCGACCGATGATCTCCTCGGTCACCCCGTAGCCCTTTTCGATGTCGGGCTTCTGCGGACCGCCGTACACGTCGGCGGTGTCGAAGAAGTTGATCCCGGCTTCCAGGGCGGCGTCCATGATCTCGCGGGCCGGAGCCTCGTCGGTGACCATGCCGAAGTTCATCGTGCCCAGCCCCAGGCGGCTGACTTGCAGGCCGGTGCGGCCCAGATACGCGTATTTCATCGAGGTTTTTGCTTGTGACCGCCGCTCGGGGTTAAGCGGCGGTCTCGTGTGGGTGTGTTTACTGGATGGTGTAGCCGCCGTCGACCGCGATGCTTTGGCCGATGACGTAGGTGGAAGCCTTGCTGCACAGCCACAACACCACGTCGGCGATCTCGTCGGGACGCCCGGCGCGCTCGATGGGCACGGTCTTGAGCATCGCTTCCAGGGCGGGCCCCTGTCCGGCAGCCTTCATCTGGGCGCTCATGGCCGTGTCGAAGAGGCCCGGGCAAACGTCGTTGATGCGGATGCCCTTGGCCGCGTAT
>CAXTMD010000342.1:2402-5211 GCA_964245035.1 uncultured Chthoniobacterales bacterium | reverse complement strand
AAGTAAGCCGCGTGGTCGAGGCGCATCCAGCGCTGCATCTCCGTGAGCGCGCGGTCATCCTCGCTGCGCATCGCGCCCGCGCCGAACGCTTCCAGGTAGCCCGCGGGCGCGACAGCGCGCACCGGCCCGAGCGGGCCGTGGTTGAACGCCTTGCGCGCGCGGGCGGACACGAACTCACGGAGGGCCTTCGCCAACGCGCGTTCGCGGTCGGGATGGACCGCCTCGCCGCAGCCGCTCAGCGAGATCGGCTGCGGAGCCTGCGCCGGGTCGCGGTCGTAGCCGACGACGTAGAGGTTCGTGAGCCCGAAGCTGTCGTCGGCCAGCTTGACCATCACCTCGACGCCTGCCCGGTCGAGCGCGCGCAGGAGGTCGCGCGTTTGCGGGTTTTGCACGAGGCAGAAATCGTCGCCGAGCGTGATCAGCAGGCCGCGGTCCATTGCGCGGTAGTGCACGCTGTTGCCGTCGCGCTGGAGGAGTTCCATGACACCGTGCGCCAAAGCGTGCGCGAACGTCGTGCCCGCGCCGAGGCCGTTGGTGATAGGGAAGGCAAGTGCGGCGGCGCGGTCGAAGCCGGACCCGAGATCGGCGAAACGCGGCGCGACGAACTCGGTCGGCACGAGCACGGACTCGCCGGAAGGATGACGTCGAGCTTCGACCCATTCCAGGGTCGTGGTGTCGTACGAGTACGTGCTGCCGGCGGAAAGACACAGGCTCACCGGGTCAAGGATGGGTCGGCCGGCGCGTCGGAGTTCAGTGAACGTGCCGCGCACCCGCGGGGCGTGCGCCAGCCACTCGCGCGCGTGGTGCCACTCGACGGTCTCGCCCCAAGCGCTGGCCTGCGCGGCGACGAGCGTGGGGCCGTAGCCGAAGCCGTCGGAGAGCGCACCATCCGCGCCGACCGAAGCGACCGTCCACAACGGCAGCCCGAGGCGATCCAGAGCGGTTTGCGTAAACTCGAAGGCGCGCGCGCCGGCCGCGAGCGCGGGCGCGTAGGAGGCGCGGTAGGCGGCGAGGGCGTCGGCGTCGGGATCGGAGGCTTGCAAGGGAAGTGGGTCGAAGAAGGGTTGGCCAGTGAGTTGAGCGTCGAAGAGCCGCAGCACCTGAGCCGTCGCGCCGCCCCCGGCCGGCGAACGCTCGAAGGTCGTGTAGACCTCCGCGAAGGGGAGCGGCGCGACGGCGTCGCGGTAGCGGCGGATCTCGCCGTGGCTCATCGGCACACGGCGGTTGAACGCCTTGTGCGTGGAAATGCCGGGCGGGTCGGCGTGGAACTTCACCATGTCGCCCGCAAACAGCAGGCGGCGGTCGCGCAGGTGGAGCACGCTCTGGCCGTCGAAGTGTCCGCCGACGGGAACCAGCATCGCGCCGGGGGCGATTTCCAGGGGTTCGCCGTACGGGTGCGTGGCGCGGAAAGCGCCGGTCCAAGGCAGGTCGGCCGTGCCGATGAAAACGGCTTCCGGCGAGAACGCTTCCTGTACCCGCCACAGCGCGCCGTAGGCGTGCGGGTGCGACGCCGCCAGCCAGCGCACGCCGCCGCGCTGCCAGATGAAGTCGAGAGCCTCGCTGGAATACCAGGGTGGATTCTCGAAGAGGAGGTTGCCGCCGGGCAGAGGGATCAGGTAGCCGCTCGGTCCGATGCCCAGCGACGGGTCGCTGCGGAAGGTGACGATGCCGTGTTCGTCTTCCTGCCAACGCGTGACGATCCGCTTGGCGGCTTCCCCGGTGGTCCAAAACTCCCAGCCCTCCGGCGAGGGCGTGTGGCGGAAGTCCAGGCACACCGGGCAGGCCGGCGGCGTGGTGAAATGCCGCTGCCAGAAGCCGCAGTTCGTGCAGACGTAGGGCGTCAGGGCGGCGTTCATCGCGGCTGGTTCACGAGCAGGCGCATCGTGTGCAGGTCACCCTCGGGCGGGTAGGGGAACGGTTCTCCCGCGCGCAGACAGCGGGAAAACTCCTCGACCCCGACGGCAAAGGGCGAGCGGTCATCCTCCGGCGGGACGACGATGGGCTCGGATTCGCCGGTGTGCGCGTCGACGAGTTGCAGGGAGCCGCCGGGGGTCTGGCCCATCGTGTTGCGGGCGATGGCCATGGCGCGGGTGCCGACGAGTTCGAGCGTGCGCCGGGGAAAGTGGTCAGGACAGTTGTAGGCGACGTTGAGCAACAGCAGCGCGCCGGATTGAAACCGGCCGACGAGCGCCGCGCCGTCGTCCACCGGGTAGTCGAACACCCGGCGCTGAAAGAGGCAAGCCGTCTCCACGAGTGGTTCGCCCAGGAGGGTTTGCGTGAGGTCCAGGCCGTGCGGGGCAAGATCGATGAACGCTCCCCCACCTGCCCGGGCGGGGTCCACGCGCCAGTTGTCGTGCGCCTGCCCGGCGACGGGCGACCAATCGGCGGGCGTCCAGCAGGCATAGTGCACGCGCGCGGCGGTGATTTCGCCCAACCGGCCTTCGCGCACCAGCGCGCGCAGCCGGCGATGGTAGGCGTGGAAGCGTTGGTCAAACGCCGTGGCGTAGCGTACCCCGGCGGCTTGGCAGGCGGCGACCATGGCCTCCGCGTCGGCGAGGGTGGTCGCCATCGGTTTTTCGCAGAGGACGTGCTTGCCAGCGCGCGCGGCGGCCTCCACAAGCGGACGGTGCAGGTGGTTGGGCGTGGCGACGTAGACCGCTTCGAGGCCGGGCGTGGCGAGGAAGGCGGCGAGGTCGGTGTGGCGCGCCACGCCCTGGCCGGCGGCGATGCTGTCGCGGGCCGCCGGGTCGGGGTCGCAGACCGCCACGAGGCGGGCGGCGGGCGTCAGGTTCATGGCCGGCGCGACGTA
>CAXTMD010000342.1:0-2298 GCA_964245035.1 uncultured Chthoniobacterales bacterium | reverse complement strand
CCATTGGACGGGTGCGTTCAGGTGCATGGCGGCGGGTACATCGGGAAAAAAGGATTCGGCGCGGCGCGGCTGGCGGATGCACCTTCGACCAACGCCGGACGGCGCGCACATGAAAATCATCCTGAGCCGCAAAGGTTTTGATTCCTCGTACGGCGGGGTGGCCAGCCCGATTTTGCCCGGCGGCGAGATCGTTTCGCTGCCGATCCCCGAGCGCCCGGCGATGGTGCATCCAAAAACGCGCACCTACGGGCAAGTCCGGGCGGGCGCGTGGAACGTCGGTCAACTCGCGGCCGACCTGACCGGCGGACGCATCGGCCCGGGCGACTTCGCGCATCTCGACCCGGACCTGGATCGCGCGAGTGTGCGGCGTGCACGGGGCTGGCGTCCGGTGTTTGGGCAGACGGGGGCGGCCGAGACGCACCTGCAAAACCAGGGCGTCGGGCCGGGGGACTTGTTCCTGTTCTTCGGCTGGTTCCGGGAGGTGGAGCAGTTGGCGGACGAGCGGTTCCGCTACCGGGCGGACGCGCCGGACCGGCACGTGTTTTTCGGCTGGCTGCAAGTGGTGGAACGTCGGCCGGTCGTGCCGCTGTCGGGCCTGCCAGGTTGGATGAAGGGGCATCCGCACTTCAAGCCGACGCCCTACGGCCGGTCCGACTGCGTCTACGTCGCAGCGAAGCGTTTGCGGCTGCCGGGATTGGCGGAGGATCGGTGGCCGGGCGGCGGCGTGTTCGGCACGTACCGGCCGGCGCTGTGTCTGACGGCGGAGGGTCGCACGCGCAGCCAGTGGCGGCTGCCGGCGTGGTTTCATCCGGTCGAGGGGCGGCTGCCGCTCAGCTACCACGGCAACCCGCGTGCGTGGACACCGGACGAGGGACACGTGTTGCTCGACACCGCCAAGCAGGGGCAGGAGTTCGTGCTAGACACCCGGCACTACCCGGAGGCAGCGGCGTGGATGGCGGGGTTGTTTGCGGGGTGAAGTGAATCACCAAAGCGTGGCGAGTTGCGGGTACTGCCGGATGAGCGGGTCGGGGGTGAGCAGAGTCAGGCGGTGCGTCTGCGCACTGGCGATGAGCAGGCGGTCGAAAGGGTCAGCGTGCAAAGCTGGCAAGGCACCGGCCGCCATGGCGCTAACCATTTCCAGAGCCAGACTCTTGAGCCCGTGCAGGCGCAACGCTAAGTCCATCCATTCGACTGGCGGACGTGGCAGCAGTAATTTGCCCTTGGCGGCTTTCTGCGAGACCTCAAAGCCCGAAACGGCGGAAACGTACAGTTGCCCGCGGTAAGATGAGATTGCCTGGCAAGCGGCAGAGGAAAGTTTGGCTTGGTCGCTGGTCAGCCACAGCAGCGTGCAGGTGTCGAGCAAGAGCATGACAACCTCTTCTCACCGGGCATCAGCCGGCCACTCGTCCTCGGAGGCGGGTTCGGTGGGATCGTAGAGGATGGTGGCAGTCAATTCAGGATGCATTTGGAGGGGGTCGGGAGCAGAAAGGTGCGCGCCGGCGGCGCGTAGCTCGGCGACGGGTTTGCCGTGACGGCAGATCAGAACAACCTCGCCGCGTTCCTCGACGGCAGCCAGCAGGGCAGAGAGGCGGCTCTTCGCCTCATGAGTATTAATCGTAATCACACAGGGGAAACTACCACCAGCCCCTTGCTTGGTCTAGTTTAGCTAACCCTTGGAAGAAGCTGTCCAACATCATTTCCACCCTACCGCGCGCATCACCTCCAACTGGAACGCCTGCACTGGCCCGGGATGGATGATGTCCATATCTCCCAGCGCCACTTCCAGCGTGAACGCCGCGCTGCGTGCGTGCCACTCCATCTCCAAGACGCGGTCGAGCGAATCCGCCGCCTGGAACGCCCGCGCCTCCGGATAATCGGCCCGGTACACGGCTTCCAGGCTGTCGCGCACCGGGTCGCGCAGAGCCGGCGGCAGTTCTTCCAATGCCATCGCGCGGAACGTTTCCATCAGCGGGCGCAGGTGTTCGCCCAGGAGCACGTCGCCCGCGTCGCCCGCGTCCGGCAGCCGGGCGTTGTGCAGATGGTGAGCCAGACCAGTGAGGAAGGGCTTGGCCGGGTCTGCACCGAAGACCCCGGCCGCCAGTACGCCGTTGAAGGCGACTACCGCACAGTGCTCGGCGTGGTTTTCGGCCGGTTCGAGCACGACGCGTGGGTGGCCGGGCCGCGTGGCCCCGGCGCGAGGCTGCCCGGCGAGCTGCGGGACGAAGGCTGGCACGGACGCCGGAGCCGCGGCGGGGTCAGCCGTCAGCGTTTCGCGGAGAAAGGTGGCAAACCCGGGAG
>CAXTMD010000341.1:0-5218 GCA_964245035.1 uncultured Chthoniobacterales bacterium | reverse complement strand
AACGCCGACCTCGTGCGCGGCTTCCTGACGACACCCCTGGAGCAGGTCATCGCCAGCGCCGAGGGCATCGACTACATGGAGAGCACGAGCGCCCAGGGCCTCAGCGACATCCAGGTCCACCTCAAGCTCAACTACGACACCAATTCGGCGCTGACCCAAATTCAAGCCAAGGTCGCCCAGGTGCGCAACGACCTGCCGCCCGAGGCCGAGCAGCCGACGATCAACGTCCAGACCACGGACGACCAGATCGCCGCCATGTACCTGAGCTTCTACTCGGACGTGCTCGAGCCCAACCAGATCACCGACTACCTGACGCGCGTCGTCCAGCCCAAGATCACGGCGGTCAACGGCGTGCAGCGCGCGGACATCCTCGGCGCGCGCACCTTCGCCATGCGCATCTGGCTGAAGCCAGACAAGATGGCGTCGCTCAACGTCTCGCCCACCGACGTGCAGAAGGCGCTCGCGGGCAACAATTACCTGTCTGCTCTCGGCGCGACCAAGGGGTCGATGATCTCCGTTAACCTCGTCGCTAACACCGATCTTAACACCGCCAAGGAGTTCGAGGATCTCGTCGTCCGCCAGAACGGCAACACCATCATCCGACTCAAGGACGTGGCCAACGTCGTGCTCGGCGCGGAAGACTACACGACCGACGTGCGCTTCGACGGCTCAAAGGCGACGTTCATGGGCATCTTCGTGCTGCCGACCGCCAACACGCTCGACGTCATCCACGCGGTGCGCAAGATCGTGCCCGACATCGCCAAGGCGCTGCCCGCCGGCATGCACGTCGGCGTGCCCTACGACTCGACCAAGTACATCGAAGACGCCATCAACGAGGTCACCCACACCCTCGCGGAAACGCTTGGGATCGTCGTGATCGTCATCTTCCTGTTTCTGGGCAGCTGGCGCTCGGTGCTCATCCCGGTCGTTGCCATCCCGATCTCGCTCATCGGCACGGCGTTCTTGATGATCCTCTTCGGCTTCACGATCAATCTGCTGACCCTGCTGGCCATCGTGCTCTCGGTCGGGTTGGTCGTGGACGACGCCATCGTGGTCGTCGAGAACGTCGAGCGCCACATGCACGAGGGCGAGTCGCCCTTCGAGGCCGCGCTCCACGGCGCGCGCGAACTCGTCGGCCCGATCATCGCCATGACCATCACGCTCATCGCCGTGTACGTGCCCATCGGCATCCAGGGCGGGCTGACGGGCGCGCTGTTCCGCGAGTTTGCCTTCACCCTGGCGGGCGCGGTGACGGTCTCGGCGGTCGTGGCCTTGACGCTCTCACCCATGCTCGGGTCGCGCCTGCTCAAGCCCGGCATGGACGAGCGTGGGTTCGCCGGGTGGATCAACCGCCGCTTCGACGCCGTGCGGTCGCTCTACACGCGCCTGCTCATCGGCACGCTGGAGTTCCGCGGGATCACGTTGACGGTGGCGTTCTTCGCGTTTTTGCTCATCCCGCTGTTCTACTTCGTTTCCACGAAGGAACTCGCGCCGCGCGAGGACCAGGGCGTGATCTTCGGCGCGGTGCAGGCCGCGCCGAACTCCACCATCGACCAGACCACGCTCTACACGCACAAGTTCCTGGACCTCTACAATTCCTTCCCCGAGAAGGACCACACCTTTCAGTTGACGTTCCCGTCGGGCGACTCGGCGGGCTTCTCGGGCATGGTGATGAAGCCGTTCAGCGAACGCAAACGCAACACGACGCAGATGCTGCCTCTCGTCACGGCGGGGGCGGCGGCGGTCCCGGGCGTGGCCGCGGCGGTCTTCACCCCGCAGCCGCTGCCGGGCGGCAGCAACTTCGACATCGAGTTCGTCGTCGCCTCGACGGGCGACCCGCGCGAACTGCTCGGCTTTGCCAAGCAGCTCCAGGGAGAGCTGATGAAGAGTAAGACGAGTCCGTTCTCGCTGCTGGACCTCAAGTACGACCAGCCGCAGGCGAAGGTCGTCTTCGACCGTGATAAGGTGGCTTCGCTCGGGCTGAACCTTTCCCAGGTCGGCGCGGACCTTTCCACGATGTTAGGTGGCAACTACATCAACCGCTTCTCGATCTCGGGCCGCTCGTACAAGGTGATCCCGCAGGTCACGCGCACCGAGCGCCTGAACCCCGAGCAGCTCGAACAGTTCTACGTGTCGGGTTCACAGGGGCAACTCGTGCCGCTGTCCACCTTTGCACACGTCGAGACGACGGCCGAGCCGCGCGAGTACAGCCACTTCCAGCAGTTGAACTCGGTGAAGATCCAGGGCGTTGTCATGCCCAAGCCCGGCAACACGCTCGACACCTGCCTGAAGGTCATGGAGGACAAGGCGAAGGAAATTCTGCCCAAGGGCTACGTCGTGGATTACGGCGGTGCTTCGCGGCAGTTGCGCGTGGAAGGCAGCAAGTTTTTGCCGCTGCTGCTGCTCTCGCTGGTGCTGATCTTCCTGGTGCTGGCCGCGCAGTTCGAGAGCTTCAGCGATCCGCTCATCATCCTGCTCGGTTCGGTGCCGCTGGCGCTCACGGGTGCGCTGGCGTTCACGTTCATGGGCATGACGACGTTGAACATCTATGCCAATGTCGGGTTGGTGACCCTGGTTGGTCTCGTGTCCAAGAACGGCATCCTCATCGTGGAGTTCGCCAACGCGCTGCAGGAACGCGGCTATGACAAGTTCCAGGCCGTTGTGGAGGGAGCTTCGACGCGGTTGCGACCGATCCTTATGACCACGGTGGCGACGGTGGCCGGGCACGCGCCGCTGATTTTTGCGTCGGGCCCGGGCGCGGGCGCGCGTAATTCCATCGGCTGGGTGCTGGTGACGGGCATGATCATCGGCACGGCGTTCACGTTGTTCGTGGTGCCGACGTTCTACATGCTGCTGGCGCGTAACCGCCGTCTGATGCACGCGCGGGGCGAGAACCCGGGCGTGGACATCGAGCGGACCGGTGAGCGCATCGAAGTGCCCGCCGCGCTGGCGGAGGTGTGAGCGTCGCCGGAATCATCCTGGCCGCGGGTGGCTCCACGCGGCTGGGGTCGCCCAAGCAGTTGTTGGAATACCGCGGGCGCACCCTGCTGCGGCGCGCGGCGGAGGCGGCGCTGGCGGCGGGATGCCGACCGGTGGTCGTGGTGCTCGGTTCCAGCGCGGACCGCCTCTGCGCCGAACTCGACGGCCTGGACGTGCAAATCGTGGTGAATCCGGGCTGGCCGCGCGGCATGGGCGGGTCCGTGCGCTTAGGCATGGCCGCACTGGCCGACGAGGCGGACGCAGACGCCGTGCTGCTGACCTTGTGCGACCAACCCTTGATTGAGCGAGAGGCGTTGTCGCGGCTGTTGGATGCTTGGAGCGACAGACAACGGAGTTCTCTGGTGGCGGCGGAGTACGGCGGCACGCTTGGCGTGCCGGCGGTGTTCGGGCGTGAACACTTCGCCGAACTCGCCGCGCTGCCCGACGCGGCCGGGGCCAAGCCGATTTTGCAGCGTCACGCCGCGAACGTCCGCGCCGTCCCGATGCCGGAAGCCTCGACCGACATCGACACGCGCGAGCAGTACGAGCAAATCAATCGGAGCGATAAGCTGAGCGAGGCGCGAGCCGTAGATCCTTGATGACGGCTTTCAGCTTTGGCTTGGTGGCGGTCTTGGGGAGGCGGAGCGTGAACCAAAAGAGCTGGTACCAATCGCCGTCGATGTACAGGGGCGCGATGCTCCGATAGCCAGCCTCAATCCGCAAGCGGTTGCCCGGCAACCAGGCCAACGGAACTTCCCAGCCTTTGCCTCCCACATCCTCGTCGATGAACACATGATCCGGGCCGATGGCACGGGCCAACCGGAGAGAGCGCACGTAGAAATCTGGAAGCTTCACCTCCTTCCAACCTAGTCCGGACCAAAGGTAAGTGGCGCCAACGACGAACCCGCGGCTCAACTCCCACTTGATCGCAAAGGCTCGGCTGTCGGGACGCCACAGCACCTCGAATGCTTCCTCGTCGGGACGCACGCCAAAGCCTGCCCACGGGAAGCTGCCCAGGATTCTGCCGGTTTTCACGTCGCGGATCTTGGCGGTTCCCGCCGCCATGCCGGTGTCCTCGCCGGACGGGGCGATGACGAGATCCTTGCGTCCGTCCGGAGAACCGCTGTTCTTGATGACAATGTCCGGTTCATCCGCTGTCCGCGCTAGAAGTGCATCGCACGAGAACCCGAGGCCGCATGCCAGCCCCAAAAAACGTGGGAACAAAACGCGGAAGGAAGGTTTCACGAGAAGAAATTTCTCTATTGCCCGGACAATTGGGGATTGAACCGAACCGCCCAGGCCAGCAGCGCGAAACTGCCGGCGTCGAAGAGCGCGTGGGCAATCGCGGCGTCCCAGATCGTGCGGTGCCAGACGGTGATTGCTCCGAGCAGGAGTCCGAGGATTGCCGTCAACACGACCGCCGGCCAACCCATGTACAGGTGACCCAAGCCAAAGAGGACTGCCACGGGAACAATCGCCACCCACGATCCGATTGGTCCGCCGAACACCCTCGGGAACGCGCCCGCCAATCCCGCCAGCATCCCGCCGCGCCAGGTCTCCTCCAGCAGACCGGCCGACGCGCTGAGCAGCGTCAGCACGCACCAGTAAAAGGCACGGTCGCTCGCCAGCGCACGCAGGTTCACGGCGTTCTCGACGTGCGGCTTGAATCCCTCCGCATCGTGCGCGGTGATCACCCCGCTGACCACGAGTCCGAACACGACGACGAACGTCACCGCCATGATGACGATTCGCAACGCCACCGAGTACAACACCCCGCGCCAGATCGGCCCCGCGCCGCCGCGCCAGCGTAGGAGCCACTCCGACGCCGTGGCGCGCGAACACCCCCAGGCCGCCACGCAGACCGCGCCGAAGAGCAGCGCGTTCCACCCGACGCCGGCCAGCACCGCCGGCACGCTGCCGAGCGGCTTGCGTGCGTGCCCGGATGGGCCGGTCCGCAGATACCAGACGCCGATCAGCGTCAGCAGCCAGGCGGTCAGAAAAAACAGGTGCCCGAGCCAGCCGAGGCGTCCCCGGTGCGGCGCGGGCAGGAACGGCGGTGTCGACGGAGGCAACACGCCGGCGTCCCGGTCGAAGGGGAAGGAGAAATCGTCCACAGAACTGTGTTAGTCGTCGAGACGGCCATTGTGGAGGAGGAAACCGCCAGGCAGGAAGCAAAAAGCGGTGGGTTTTCTTTTTCGACCGTCCCCGGGTTCACTGGTAAACTGCCCGCCATGAACCC
>CAXTMD010000340.1:0-5269 GCA_964245035.1 uncultured Chthoniobacterales bacterium | reverse complement strand
AACAAGTACCGGACCGCCGTGCGCGACACCGGCAGCAAACTCTCGGAAAGCCACGCGGCGCGATCCTCGTCGAGTGCGGCGGTTTCGTCCGCCTGCACGCTCGCGCCCTGGCCGCCGCCGGCGGTGCCGTGCGACTGTGTGCCGAGATCGGCCCCGCGCCACAGGATCGACATCCCACGGTCGCTGCGTTCGACCAGCCCCTGGTAGGGCAGGCTCTCGCTGCTGACGCCCGCCTGGATCGGCACGATGTCGTCTGCGCCGCCGACGACTGCCGCGCCGTCGCTGCCGAAGCCGCGCAGGGCCGCCGCCATCGCGTTCCACTCGGCGCTGTTGAACGCCGCCGCCGTCTTGCCCAGCAGGTACGGCATGCCGAACTTCTCCGCGTACGCCACCCAGTCGCGCAGCGGCAGGTGCTTGAACATCCACAGCACCGAGCAGGCTTCCATGATCCCGTCGCCGACCGTCACCAGCCACGCGTCCGGGTCCATCGGCACGCCCTCGACCGCGCCGTCCTGCCCTTTGAAGCGCAGCCGGCCCGTGGTGGCCTCGAAGAACCACAGCGGCGCGTGGCGGAAGGTCGCCGTCAGCCCGCCGTCGCCGGTCGGTTCCCAGACGATCTCGTGGACGCTGTAGCGCTTGCCGATGGCGTCGGCCATCTGGCGCACGAGCAGCGCGAAGCCGCCGGTCTCGTCCTCGCGCACGGCGTTGGTGGCGGTGCAGTGGGTGTAGAAATAATCGAGCGCGGCCTGGTGGCGCCGGGCTTCGGCGGACTGAGTTTTGTTCAGGCCGCCGACGATCAGCACCTCGAAGCCGTAACGGGCCAGCGCGCTCTTGGCCTTGGCGGCGACGGAGGCCAGGCGGTCGTCGCGCCGTTCCATGGCGTCGAACGTGCGCGCGGCGGGTTCCAGGTAGCCGTACTCGAACTGCTGGAGGTACTGCGTGAGCAGGCGCGGGTGGAGCGAGGGCAGCGGGTCAAAACGCGTGCGGATCGAGCGCGCCACGCGTTCGGCGGTGAGGGTCGCGGCCGGGGTCTGGAGCGGGTTCACGCCACCAGCAAACCACCGCTTTCGTGCGGAGCGACCGGACGGGCGCGACGTGCGGCGTTTGCGTCAACTTTGTGCTCATCCCGCGGCGCAAAAGTTTATGGAGAATGGTCCGGCAGAACGACCGACGCGCTTCCAACGCGTCCGGCGTACCGGACGAGCAGATTTTGGCGATGCGCGGAAATGTTCTAACTTCCCACCCATGCACCGCACCGACCAGGCCCGCTGGCAGCATTCTCACGATTTCACGCAGGACTCGGCGGTGGCGGAACGCCGCACACGTATCGTCATCGGCATCACCGCCACGATGATGGCCGTCGAGATCGTCGGCGGCCTCCTCTTCCACTCCATGGCGGTGCTCGCCGACGGCTGGCACATGGGCACGCACGTCTCTGCCTTCCTGATCACGGCGATAGCTTACCACTTTGCCCGCCACCACGCCCGCGATCCTCGCTACAGTTTCGGCACCGGCAAGATGAACGTCCTCGGCGGCTTTGCCAGCGCCATCGTGCTCTCGGTCGTGGCCTTCCTCATGGCGGGTGAGTCGCTGCACCGCATGTTTGCGCCGCTGCCGATCCACTTCGGCGAAGCCATCGGCATTGCTGGCGTGGCGCTCGTGGTCAACCTGGTTTGTGCGTCCCTCTTGCACGTCGGGCACGACCACGATCACCACGGCCACGGGCACAGCCACGCCGACCACGATCACGCGCACACTCACCATGATCTAAACTTGCGCGCGGCTTACCTCCATGTCCTGGCGGACGCCTTCACGACGTTGGCGGCCATCTGCGCGCTGCTCGCCGGCCGGTTTTTCGGTTGGTCCTGGCTCGATCCGGTCGTCGGTTTTGCCGGCAGCGCCGTGGTTTTCTCCTGGGCTTACAGCCTGCTCCGGGCGACGGGCGGCATCCTCTTGGACCGCACGCCGGAGTCCTCCGACCTGCCGGACGAAATCCGCCGCGCAGTGGAAAGCGACGGCGACTCGCTTGTGACCGACCTGCACGTCTGGCAGGTCAGCGCGGGCCAGTTTGCAGCCATCGTCTCGGTCGTAGGGCACGAGCCGAAATCCCCCGAAGACTACCGGGCGTTGTTCCGCGAACACGCCGAACTGGTGCACGTCACCGTGGAGGTCCAGCGTTGCCACGACCGGGAGCCGGCGTACGCGGGCCTCTGAGTCGACCTTACAGCCAGTCTTTTTGCCGGAACCACGCCACGGCGTCGCGGGCGGATTCCTCCACCGGGCGAACGCACAGTCCGAGGTCCTGGCGGCTTTTCTCTGCCTCGAAGTGCATGCTGTACCGCGTCAGCTTCACCCCGGTGACGGTTGCCAGCGGGATCCTGCCCGTGACCCGGTTGGCCAGCCACTCGTTGACGTGCGCCACGCCCAATGCCACGGGGTAGGGAACCTGCCAGCGCGGGGCGGGCCGGCCGATTAACTCCCCCACGATGGACAGCCATTCGATCAGTTGAAGGTTGGTCCCGCTCAACAGATAACGTACTCCGGGCTGTCCGCTGCGCATGGCGGCGCGCATGCCGCCGGCGATGTCGCGCACGTCCACCATGTTGAACTCACAATCCAGATAAGCGGGCAGCTTGCCCTGGCAAAAGGCCAGCGTCATCCGCGAGGGCGGCGTCAGGTGGTGGTCGCCCGGACCAACCGGCAGCGTGGGGCACACCACGATGACCGGAGCACCGCGGTCCGCCAGGCGAAAGGCTTCCTGCTCGCCCTTGAGTTTGCTGCGGCAGTAGGGGCCGATCATCTTCTCGCCGTTGAGTCGGAACGTCTCGATGCTCTGTCCCTTGGTTTGAACGCCGGCGAGGATGCTCTCGGTGCTGGTGTACAGCACCCGCTCGACCCCGGCGCGCAGAGCTTGGTCGAGCACGTGGCAGGTCCCTCGGTAGTTCACCGCGTCGAAGTCGGCGGGCACGCGGGTCCAGAGGTTGGGGTTGGCCGCCAGATGGTAAACTTGGCGGCAGCCCCGCACGGCGTCCCGCACCGCCTCGGGGTGGCGGATGTCGCCGCGCACGAGTTCGATGCTCCCGAGCGGCAGGTGCTTGACCTGGGCGCTGGGTTCTTCCATCACCCGGACGGCCTCGCCGGATGCCACCAACTGGGTCACGAGGTGGGAGCCGATGAAGCCCCCGCCGCCGGTCACCAGGATCAAGCCGCGCCTCCCGTTCCAAGAGCCTCCCGCAGCTCGTACAGCCTGGCGCGGTCCGGGGGCAGGTTTTCTTCTTCCATGCGGGTCATCAGGTCCAACACCGCAGTGTTTACAGGACAAGCTCCGCCGCCCGCCAGCCTTTTCAGATGGCCGTTGTAAGCCGCGATCTCCGTGCGGCCCGTGCCCATGTCGGGGGCCATCGAGCAGTAGGTGCCTTGCAAGCCAGGACGAAAAAGGTGGGCGAGCGCCTGCGCCAAGCCGGGCAGACGCAGGATGCGGTTGACCAGCCAGGGCGGGAAGGGGCCGACGCGGGCCAGACGCACGCCCCGACGACGCAGGATGGCGTAGTTCTCCTTCAACAGCGCGAAGAACAGGTGTTGCGCCACGGGGTCGCTGAGCAGCTGGCCGTTGTCCACGCCGGCCGAGGCCGCCAGCGGCGAGATCGCCGCGTTGTACATCAGCTTCGCCGACTTGTAGGGACCGATCAGGTCCACGGTATGTACTGGTTTCAGACCTCCGCGCCGCAGTCCCTCCGCCAAGCTCTCCAAGACACCGCGCTCCCTGCCGTCCAGAGGGCGGCGGCCGCCGAGATAGAGTGCGCCCGGACGGGTGATCCGGGTCGACGGGCGGTCGCGCTCGCACTGCGAGACAAACGAAGCGATGCCTTCGCAGGGATGATCGGAGGCGTCCAAGACCGGGTCGAAGCCGTTCTGGACGGGAACGAGCCCGGGACGTGCGTGCACGCGCGCGAGCACGGCGGGGTTGTCGTACGTCTTCGTGCACAGCAGCACGGGGGCGCCGTCCGGGGCCGTCCAGTCCGCGAACTCACAGAACCGCACCCGGCGCACGGCGACGCCGTCCACCGCGAGTCCATCCTGCCGCCCGGCCGCGAGCTTGCGCGGGTTCGTCTCCACCACCGTCACCTCCCAGCCGGCCCGCGCCAGAGCCCACCCGAGCACCACCCCGATCCCCCCCGCACCGATCACATGAACCTTTTGCACGCGACGCCTGTAAAGAATTCTTCTGCGAAAGTCTATCGGGAGATCATACCTTTTGCCTACTATATCGTACCAGGCCGTGATCTGAATGCTAAAACGTCGTCTCCCGTGCAAATACTTACCCTCCTGATCTCACCCGGCTTGCGCCCAGCCCAGCCCGGGACGGCAACGCTCCCCGCGTGATGGAACGCCGCCGCTGCCAGCCGCGATGGTGCCTGGCGATCTTCCTGGGATTTTCTTTGCTGTCGGGGTGCGGCGTGTTGGACCCCCGCCAGCAGGACCCGCCGCCGCCGGGAGGGGCGCGCATCGAGACGCTCACCGTGGACGGCGTGCCGGATCGGCTGCTGATCCGCGGGGACGACTTGCGGCACAACCCCATCCTGCTCTTCGTGCACGGCGGACCGGGCTTCCCCGCCGCTCCGTTCCGGCAGGTCTACCACGAGCTGGAGCGGAGTTTCACGGTGGTCGACTGGGACCAGCGGGGGGCGGGGTATTCGTATTTTCCGGACATCTCGCCGGCGACCATGCACGTCGAGCAATTTGTCCGGGAGACGCTGATCGTCGCGCACCACCTCTGCCGGGAGCTGGGCCAGCCCAAGCTCTACCTCCTCGGACACTCCTGGGGCACCCTGCCCGCCATCCTGGCGGTGCAGCGGGAGCCGCAGCTTTTCACCGCCTACGTGGCCATCGGCCAACTGGTCGACCTCGACCGATCCGAGCGGCAACTGACGGCGCTGGCGCTGGCCTACGCGCGCGAGCAGCACGCCGACCGCCGGGCCGCCCGCCTGCGTGCCCTGGGACCGCCTCCTTACCGGAAGACTTCCAACCAGGACCGCGCCGCCAAGCTGATCACGTCGCTGTTCCCTCCCGTGCCGAACCCGGCCAAAGGCTGGAAGCTCGCCTTGATGGTCCTCAGTTCACGCTACTATCCCCTCCCGGAGATCCTGCGCGCCAACCGCAGCTACCATTTCTCGCGCGACCTCCTGGACCCGCAGTTGCACGGCTACCATGTGGACCGCCTGGTTCCCGAACTGGACGTGCCCGCCTACTTCTTCGTGGGCGCGCAGGA
>CAXTMD010000339.1:0-5270 GCA_964245035.1 uncultured Chthoniobacterales bacterium | reverse complement strand
TGCACGCCCGACGGCATGCCCATGGTGTGGATGGGCCGGCTGCGCGGCCACCGGCGCATGCGCCGCGTCTACGGGCCGGACCTGATGCTCAACCTCTGCGAACACTCGTCGGCCGAGGGGTTCACCCATTTCTTCTACGGCGGCAATCCCGGGGTGGCCGACGAACTCAAGCGCACCCTGGAGACCCGCTTTCCCGGCGTGAACATCGTCGGGACGTACTGCCCGCCCTTCCGCGCGCTCAACGCCTCCGAGCGCGGGGAGTTGCAGGCGCAGGTGACCGAGTTGCGGCCGGACTTTTTCTGGGTGGGCCTGAGCACGCCCAAGCAGGAGCGGTTCATGGCCGAGTACCTGCCGCTGTTGCCGCAGGCCAAGGTGTTTCTCGGGGTGGGGGCGGCGTTCGACCTGCTGACGGGCCGCGTGCGGCAGGCTCCGCCGTGGATGCAGCGCAGCGGCCTGGAGTGGTTCTACCGGTTGACGCAGGAGCCGCGGCGGCTCGCGCGACGCTACCTCGTCAACAACCCGCTCTTCGTCGCCCGGGCCGCGCTGCAACTCACCGGCGCGCGCAAATATCCGCTCTAGGTTCCCCCGGCCATGGCCCGCGTGTTGGAAATCTCCCGCACCCCGCTGTTCAAATACTGCCGACCGCAGGAGACCACGTGGTTCAGCCTCGGGTCGGCGCTGGTGCCGGGTAACGAAGGCTGCGTTTCGGAACGCTTCACCCCGCGCCGCGTGCTGCGGCTAATCCGTGACCTGCGCCGCGGCGCGTACGACCTCGTGGTGCTGCCGGCCGTCAGCCTCGGCTACGCGCACGATGCCCGGTGGGCCAAGAAGCTGCTGCGCCGGGCGGTGGGGATCGCCGCGGCGTCGCGCCTGGTGGCGGCCGTGCTCGAACTCCTGCTGCGCTGGAAGAAAAACGTGGTGGTGTTCGCGGACGTGTCCGACCTGCCGCCGCTCAGCTACGAGGTCTGCGCGCTGGTGCCCGGGTTCCTGGCGTACTTCAAACGCGAGTACGAGCCGGCGCAAACCCTGCGCGCCGGGCCGCGCTGGGAGGACGTCAACCGCCGGGTGGTGCCCTGGTCGCTGTTCTTGCCGACGACGGAGGTCGCGCCGGAGCCGTGTCTGAAGGAGCAGGACGTTTTCTTCGCCGGCGCCTGCAACAGCGCGGCGCGATCCGAGGGGCTGCCGCGGCTGCGGGGACTCGCCGCGCGGGGGGTCCGCGTCGACGTGCCCGACGAACGCCTCCCATACCGCGAGTTCATGCGACGCATGGCGGCGGCGTGGCTGGTCTGGTCGCCCTCCGGCGGCGGCTGGGATTGCTACCGCCACTACGAGTCGGCGTTCGCGGGCTCCGTGCCGGTGATCGACGCCCCCCCGCTGGGACGCCCGCGGCCGTACGACGACCCGGCCGAGTGTTTCTACTACCGGCCAGAGGGCGACGCGTTGGAGCAAACCGTCCTCCGCGCGCTCGCGGACAAGGAGCGGCTGCGCGCGATGGCGGCGCGGGCGCGGGCGCGGGTGCTGGCGGAACACACCCGCCCGGCGCTCGTGACGAGGATGCAGGCCACGGTCGTCGAGCGTTTGCGCCAGGAAAACCGGCCAAGCGTCCTGCGCGAAGAATGGGGCTGATCCCCTCTTGCCAAGTACGCGCCTTGCTGATAGGAGATTCTTCCCCGAGCGGCCGGACGGCAGACACCCTCCGGCGGCAGGGCCTCCAGCATGAACAATCCAGAAATCGTGGTGTGCGGCGGCGGCGGTTTTATCGGCGGTCATCTGATCGCGGATTTTCGCCGTCAGGGCATCAAGAACCTGCGCGCGGTGGACATCAAGCCGGTCGAGCAGTGGTACCAGAAGTTTGATGACGTGGACAACCTGGTGCTCGACCTCCAGGAGCGCGCGAACTGCGAACAGGCGCTCGCCGGGGCCGCGCAGGTCTACAACCTCGCCAGCGACATGGGCGGCATGGGGTTCATCGAGAACAACAAGTGCCTGTGCATGTTGAGTGTGCTCATCAACACGCACCTGCTCATGGCGGCGCACAAGGTCGGCGCGCAGAAGTATTTCTTTTCGTCGTCGGCCTGCGTCTACAACGCCGACAAGCAGACGGACCCGAACCTCACCGCCCTGCGCGAGGAGGACGCCTATCCCGCGATGCCCGAGGACGGCTACGGCTGGGAAAAGCTCTACGGCGAGCGCATGTGCCGGCACTTTACCGAGGACTTCGGCCTGACGACGAGCGTCGTGCGCTACCACAACGTCTACGGCCCCTGGGGCACGTACGATGGCGGGCGCGAAAAGGCCCCGGCGGCCGTCTGCCGCAAGGTCATCGCCGCCAAGCTCAGCGGGCGGCACGAGATCGAGATCTGGGGCGACGGCAACCAGACGCGTTCGTTCATGTACATCGACGACTGCCTCTACGGCACGCAGACGATCATGGACCGGGGTGTCGCCGGACCGATCAACGTCGGCAGCAGCGAGATGGTGACGATCAACGGGTTGGTGGACATCGTCGAGGAGATCGCGGGCATCCGGCTCAAGCGAAGCTACAACCTGAAGGCCCCCAAAGGGGTCAACGGCCGCAACAGCGACAACACGCTCATCAAAAACGTGCTGGGCTGGGAGCCTTCCACGCCGTTGCGCGTGGGCATGGAGAAGACCTACCGCTGGATCTACGACCAGATGGCTGCCCGGCAGCCGCTGGCGGCTTGAGCCGCGGGGGTGTGTCGTTCCATGCCCACCGCCCTCGTCACCGGTTCGTCCGGCCTCATCGGCTCGGAAGTCGTCGCGTTTTTCAGCCGCTTGGGGTGGGCCGTCCACGGGGCGGACAACAACATGCGAGCCGACTTCTTCGGCGCGGCGGGTGACACGCGCTGGAACCAGCAGCGGCTGCTCGCCACGCACGCGGGCTTCCGGCACCACGAACTCGACATCCGCGACCGCGCGGCGGTGTCCGCGTGCCTGGAAGAGTTGCGGCCGGCGCTGGTCGTGCACACGGCCGCGCAGCCCAGCCACGACCTGGCGGCGTCGCGGCCCTTCGACGATTTCGACGTGAACGCGGGCGGCACGCTCAACCTGCTCGAAGCCACGCGCCGGCACGTGCCCGGGGCGGTGTTCGTGCACATGAGCACCAACAAGGTCTACGGCGACGGCCCCAACCGCATCGCGCTCAAGGAGGAGTCCACGCGTTGGGACTACGACGATCTGGCGTTTGCGGGTGGGATCGCGGAGACGTTTCCCATCGACCAGTGCAAGCACAGCCTGTTCGGCGCGAGCAAGGTGGCCGCCGACGTGATGGTGCAGGAGTACGGGCGGTACTTCGGGCTGCGGTGCTGCGTGCTGCGCGGCGGCTGCCTGACGGGACCGAACCACTCGGGCGTCGAGCTGCACGGGTTCCTGAGCTACCTGATCAAGTGCAACGCCAGTGGGCGCTCGTACAAGGTGTTCGGCTACGGGGGCAAGCAGGTGCGCGACAACATCCACTCCTTTGACGTGGCCCAGTTCATCCACCGCTTCTACGAAGCCCCGCGCTGCGGCGAGGTCTACAACATCGGCGGCGGCCGGGCGAACAGCGTGTCCATCCTGGAGGCGTTCGAGCGGGCGGCGGCGCTCTCGGGTAAGACCATGGTCTACGAGTACGTGGACAAGGCGCGTGAAGGCGACCACATCTGTTACATCAGCGACCTGTCGAAGATGCGCGCCCACTACCCGGGCTGGGACCTGACCAAGGGACTCGACGACATCTTTTCCGAGATCTACCAGTCGGTTTGGATGCGCTCGCGGCGCTAATGCCCCGGCTCGTTCCACAGTGTCTTGACCGGGTGCAGCGTCCACGACCCGTCGCGGCGGGCCTGTTCAATGCGGTCGGAGAAGTTGCCGAGGTTGCTGACGTGCCGGCCCTGGTCGCTCCAGTCGCGCAGGCGGTAGCCGAGGTGGTGCGCGGTCGTCGGCAGGTCGATTTCCAGGTAAACCGGACAGGGCGGCGCCGGAGCGCGCGCCACCGCGTCAAACGCCGCGCGCGTCCAGAACGAACCGCTGCCAAACATCGACAGCACCACCCCCGGGTCCGGCCGCACGCTGATGGCCTCCCAGTGGGCCAAAAACTCCGGCTGCGGCAGGTGGTAGAGCAAGTGCGGCTGGTTGGTGCGGTCCACGCGGGCGAGCTGAAAGCCGAGCACGTCAGCGCGCTCGGTCTCCAGCCGGGCGACCTGCAAGGCGTTGAACCCCGCGGCCAGCGGCAGGTGATCGTACTCCGCGAAGTGCACGTGCGTGAACGCGCTCCCCTGCGCCGCCAGCCAGTCCGCGGCCCCGCGCCAGACCGCCGCGTAGCTCTGGCGCTCGCGCTGGTGGTGGCGGGTGTGCAGCCGCGCGTCGGCCACGTGGATCGTGTGCAGATGGTCGATCTGCGCCAGCGCGGCGGCCGGTCCGCTGTAGGCGAGCAGCACATCGTCGGCGGGGCAGTAGTCGCGCCACCAGGCGAGCATGCGCGCGACGGCGGCGGCCGGCTGGTGGGTGAGCAGCAGGTTAAGCACCCGGCTCATGGGGGAAGTCCGGCGGCGGGTGCGTGGTGAAACGCAGCTCCTGTTTCCAGTACGTCAGCCGCTCCTGCGGGGCGAACTCCGGCACGACGACCGCATCCAGCCCGATGACGTGGACGCGTCCGCGGAACGGGACCAGCAGCGCCCGGCCCAGGGGCCGGCCGGTGCGCGCGTCCACCACGCGGGAGCCGAGCCCCCGCGCCACGAAGAGCACCACCGCGCGCAGGGCCAGTTTCAAGCGTTCCATGCCGCAGACACAAGGGCGAATCGTCGCCGGGAAGTCAATCCCCATTTGCCGCGAGCGCGCTGCAAATCGCGTCGATGCGTTCGCGCGCCAGCCGGTCGAAGCTGAACCGCTGCACCCACGCGACCCCGTCCGCCCGCAGGCGGTCGTGGGTGGCGTCGTCCGTCAGGACCGTGTCGAGCGCGCGGGCGGTGGCGTCGGTGTCGGCGTAATCGACCACCAGGGCGTGGCCGCCCGTCACCTCGTCCATGATGGGGATGCGGTTGACAACGCAGGGCGTGCCGCAGGCCATGGACTCCGCCACGCAGCGGCCGAAGGTTTCCTCGCGGCTGGCCAGGCAGAACGCGCGCGCCTGCCGGTAGAGTGGCGCGAGCCAGCGGTCCTCGACCCAGCCGAGGAAGCGCACGTCGTCCGCGATCCCGAGTGCGGCGGTGTGCGCGCGGGCGGCGTCGGTCCCGCCGTGCCAGCCGCCACCGACCAGGACGAGCGGGTGC
>CAXTMD010000338.1:0-5324 GCA_964245035.1 uncultured Chthoniobacterales bacterium | reverse complement strand
CAGTTCTTTGAGCTTGGCGGACAGCGCGGGGAGAGCGAGCGGCTCGCCAGCCAGTGAAAAGCTGCCGTCGGCGGCCACGTTGATGGCGACCGGCTTCTGTTCGGCCGCGGCCGGTTCGTCCGGTGGCAACGCCGTCCGGGTAGCGTCGGCGGCACGGTAGGGCACGGGAACAAGCGCCAAAGCACCCTCCGGCGCTTGGAGTTTCCAGAGCCGCCCCGTCTGCGGTGTCGAGCATGTACTGATCCTCCCCGGAACCGGACGTCTGGCCAAACACGAAGCGGCCCCCCGAAGAAGCGATGACGGCTCCCGGGAGGTTGTTCTGGGCGGATGCGTGGTGAGCGCAAAGCGGCGAGCAGGTCAGGCCGACGGCGATGAGGATGGTTTTCATGGATGATGCGGAGTGTGTACAGCCAAGCCTGGTGAACGCCTCGGGCTCGGTGAGGCTGGCGGTGATGCGCGTTCATCCGTGCCGGGCAAGTCGCAGCCCCAGGTCGCCGTCCCAGGTGTCCGGGTCGCCGAGCGCATGAGGCAAGAGGCGGTAGACGCCGCGAAACTGGATGAAACGCATCGTGCCGGTGTACGAACCTCCGTACAGGTAAAGGTTAAAGTCGTCGCGTGTCCACGTGCCGCGCGCTGTCTGCGAGCCGGTCTGGCAAGTGAAAGTATGATCCGCCGCCAGCTTGACAACCTGGCCGTCACCGGTCCAGGTGCCGAGGATCTGCGAATCGTTATCAATGGAGGGGTTCAGTTCGAGGGCCGAATCGTAAGCGACATCGGCGACCACAAGGACGACGACGCAAGCGCACAAAGCCGCGCCGATCCATCGCGCAAGGCGCGAACGCCGCAGCCAGCCCCACACAAAGACGGCGATCCCAGCAACGAACGCCGCCAAGAGCAGGAGGGCTATGAACAGATAGCCAAAAGGGATCGCGGTCCGGATCATGGCGTGCCTGGTGGCTCGACGCCGCCAAGCTCAGCAACAGCGGCTGGCGAAAGCAAGCTCGGAACACGCAATCGCACCGCTGCCAACCTCTTCGCAGGAACGCGTGGTTAAATCTTTGACTGCCGCGAGCGAAGTTTGCCTCTGGTCACTGCAAAATGCAAAACGTTGGACTTTGCTTCCTCGCGCGTCCACCAAACTTGGTACTCGCCATCCTTGAGTGACGGGAAGAAAGCGAGGAGATCGGCATAAACCGGCGACTCGGATGTCTGACCTGGCGGCAGATCAATGGTGGCTGTCCTCCACGCCCCTTGTACGCTTGCCTGATGCTCTCTGCCATCTTCGGACAAAACGTGAATGGTTCCCTTGAAGAACAATCGCGGGATCTGGTCCTCCTTGATTGTCTTCTTGCCGGTGTTCTCTGCCCGGAAAGCAAGCGGGTACTCCACGCGATCCTTCGCAGCGACATAGGTGTTGTCTCGGATGCCAAGAGTGAGTTTGACGGAGAAATCGTCGGCAAGCGAGTGAGTAGCCGATGCAATCAGCAGACACACTATGCAGAGGAAGCCTCTGAGGAGATCAAGTACAGGATAGACGGAGAATTGAGACCTAATGAACTTAAGTTCAACGACAGGCAAGGCGAAGACAAGCGCGGAAGACAGGAGAGACGAGGCCGCCCTGCCTGTTCGCTGGGGCGCGTGGTTAGACCTAGCGGTGTCGCTGCTGCTCGAACTCTCGTAGCTGGCCAGAAAGGTCGAGATCGGCAATCGTGTGCGAGCACTCCCCCTCAAAGGTGACCCGCCAGTTGCCCTCCGCCTCCCGCTTGAGGTGGTAGCCGTGCCAGAACTGGTAGGTCTGCTGGTTGAGGTCGCCGGTGTAAGCCGAGAGGGTGGAGCCGTCCGAGTAGACCGGGTGTGCACTGATGCCAAGGATAGGCTTGAGGTCCCTCTCGCTGATGAGGCGCACGACCGCCGCGTGGTCGGCCGCGGAGAGGCGGGTCCAAGGGGTGACGTAAGCGTGGGCGAGGTTGGTGCGGGTGCGGTCGGCGGTGCTGACGCAGCCGCCGAGTGCCAGCGCGGCTACGGCCAAAACTGGGCAAAGCGCGTTCATGTCTCTGGGCCTACCGCCCCCAAGCTCAGCGACAGGCAGGGGCGAAAACAAGCGCGGAAGAACAAAGAAAGCCTCACCGCCCTGCCTGTTCGCTGGAGCGCGTGGTTAGGCTGGGTCGTGCTTAGAGAAGACGTTCTGCTCGAACCACGTCTCCGAGTGCACCTGCTCCTTGGCTGCGGCCAGTAAAGCGTAGACGGTCTGCGCGGGAATCTGCACGAGATGCTCGCCTGCGTAAACCTGCACCCAGAGGCTCTCGTCCCCGTCGTCAGCCACGACGGAAACCAGATCCCACACAAGGCCGTCGATCTCGGCTGACAACTCCATTTTGTTGCCTGGATCCACCCCCGAGAAGAGGCGCATGTCGATTTTGGGACGGGTAGCCATAAAGTAGAGCCTAACGGACTCAAGCTCAGCGACTACCGCCGGGAGCGGAGCGACCAGAGGCAGTTCGCTAGAGCGCGTGGTTAGGCGGCATGGCTGAGCGTACGGTTTTGGATGCTCGGTGGTATAAAACGGTCCCGTCCATGCCCTCGACGTAGCGCAACCGCTCGGGGGACAGGTAAAGCAAAGCCGAACGAAAAGTAAACCCGCCAGGGTGCTCGCCGCCGCCAGCCCAGTGCTGAACAAGAACACCTTTTCTGAGCTTCCAAGTGCCGCCATCAACTAGGAAATCCCAAGTAGGGCTAGGATGATCTAGGGCATGAAACGTCCGAGTGTAGCGGAAGCTCCCATCAGCACGGAACTCTATGGTAGTGTCGATCAAGCAGACGCCCTGCGCGTCGGTGCCTTGCTTCTGCCGTGTCCAGCGGCCAAGGAGACGATGCCGCAGCTTGGCGGTGGGAACGGAGTGGACAGGTGCGCTGTCGGCACGAGCGGGGCAAACAACCAACACGGCAAGTATACAAGCGAGGAGGATTTGCGAAGCTGATTTCACGAGAGATGAGTGCCGCCTAACTTTGTATTAGACGAAAGTTCGCAAAATAATGCGAAGCTTTCTTCGCCCATTCTTAGCTGCCTTCTTCCGTTCCCTCTATCGGAGCCTCGATCCGCTGCCAGAACGGCTCCAGTTCTTTCACCAGAAAATCCAGCACATCCTCCGCCGCAAACGGCACGTCCCCGGCCACTGCGTCCAAGTACAACCCGCGCGCGGCGTACAGTTCCGCCGTCGAACCGGCGTCCAGTTCGATCAGGTCGAAGAAACGCGCCTTCGCCTCGTTCATCTCCGCCGCCACCGACCAGCGCGCCCCGGGAATCTTCGACTGCCCGGCCGTGCGGAACAACACCGCCTTGCCCATCACCGTCCCGGGCCGGTCCAGCGGCGGCGACGACGGCGACGACACGCAGCACGCCCGCGCCTCCTGCAGGATCGCCCGCCACCGCTTCCAGTTGTCGCCCGCCTCAAACCCGAGGAACACCGGCTGGCCGCTCCCCGGCGGCGTCCACATCACCGGCAGCAGATCGCCGCGTGTGCTCTTTGTGTTCGCCGACACGGTCCAGCCCGGCCGGTCGCGCGCCACGTCCTCCACCAGCCAGCGAAACGCGTCCGGGTTGTACACCAGCCGCTTCGGCTTGCGCGCGAGATCGTCCGCGTAGCGGTCCAGCAGATCCGCCAGCCCCGGGCCGGACTCGACCCACTTCTGGGCCACGGCGCGATCCTGCGCGTTCCACCACGTCGCGGAATCCTCCCAGCGCGCGCTGCAAAGCTGCAAAAACTGCCGCGTGCCCATCCGGTTGCGTTCGGTGGGCAGCTTGCCCGCCAGCCAGCCGCCGTGCAGAAACGCCCCGACCTGCTCGGGCGGCACCTCCCACGACCGGCAGCGCAGCCGCACGAGTTCCTCGGCCTGCGCGCGGTTGAGCCCTTCCAACGGTAGCGGCACGAAGCGGTCCTTGTCGGCCGTCTCCATGTGCCGGGCCACCGTTTCCTCCCACGGCTGCTGGTTGGCCGTGACGACCATCATCTGGTTGGGAGCCAGCAGATGAATCTGCGCCACCACCGTGCCGAAACACCGCGCCAACCCGGGCGCGTGTCCGTACGCTTCCGTCTGGTCGAAGCAAAACACGAATGGCCGGTAGAACGCCGCCAACTGGCAAAAATCCATCAGCCGCCGCCAGCACAGTTCGTTGATCTGGTCGGGCGTGTCGGCAGGCGTGTTCTCGCCCGTGCGCAGGCCAACCATCTTCGCTTCCTCCGGCTCCAGCGCCTGCCCGCTGAACCACGCCAGGCACAGCGTCCGCGCCTCGTCGTCAGGCCGCGAGGACGCGTAGCGAAAGAGCACGCGCAACCAGCCCGGCGACTGCATCTGCAGCCCGGCGCGGCGCAGTTCGCCTTCCATCTCGCGGTGGTAATGCTCGAAGACCACGCGCAGCCAGTTCGCCCACGGGTGCGCGGCGTCGGCGAGTGAGAACGCCTCCACCGGATTGGTGCGCAGCCACGCCGCCGCTCCGGCGGGTTCGGGATGTTCGACGCGGCCGGTCTCGATCAACCCGGCGATAAGGTGGGCTAGCACCCCGTGCGCAAACGCGTCGAGCTGCGTGGACCCTTCGCCGCCGGCGGGGTTCGCGGCACGCTCGGGGAAGGTCAGCTCCTGCACGGTGCGCAGCAGGACCGACTGCCAGCACAGGCTCACGCTCTGGAAGGGCGCGACGTAGATCAAGGTCCCGCGCCCCTCCAGCGCACCGAACAGGCGGCCGATGAGGTGCGATTTCCCATACCCGGGTTGGGGCGAGACGACGAGTTGGGCGGGTTCGCCCATCGTCCGGCGTGCCTTCGTGATCGGCCGGCCGGCCGCGGCTTCGGGGTGCAGGCGCTTGAACTGCGCGAGCAGCTTGCCCAGGGCGTGGTCGTTCAACCCCGCGACGGAGGCGTGCGGCTGGCGGGGTTCGCGAAAAACCCAGTCGGCAAATGGGTTGATGTCAAGGTCGGTCACGGTAGCGGAGGACACCGGCAGCAAGGCGCGTGCGCGCGGCGTGCCGTGGCGTCAACCGTCCAACCTTACCAGCAGATATTTCTCCCCATCAAGCTCGACGGCGGCGGCGCGGGTGGTTTCGTCCACGAGCGACCAGTCGCCCAGGCTCAGCGTCGCGCGGCCCTCGCGCCACAGCGCGACCAACCGCTCGGCGAGGTTCGCGGCGGCCTCCCCGAGCGCCCGGCGCAGGCCGGCGATCTTCACGTCGGGAAAACCGCCCGACTCGCGCACGAGCCGTTCGTAGGCAGCGAACAACGCCGCGTCGTCGGACGCTTCATCCGGGGCGGGGATGGACAAGGGAGGGGCCG
>CAXTMD010000337.1:0-5326 GCA_964245035.1 uncultured Chthoniobacterales bacterium | reverse complement strand
ACGCTTGGCCGGGCCGGGGCGTTCCGGGTGGAGCCCGCCCCGTTGCGCCCGCCGCTGCGCGCCGCGTTCAACGCCGACGGCTCCCTCGAACTCGCTGTCCGCTGGCCCGAAGGCAGCCGCCCGCTGGTGGCCGGCGGCCGGAGTTACCTCCTCAAACCCGGCGCCAGCCAAACGACGCTCCAACCCGTCTCGCCCGGCCTGCCCGCTGCGTACCAAGCCCTGTTCGAGGAACGATCCCGCCGCCTGCCTGCCGACCAGGCGGCGGCGTTTCTGAGCGTGGAGTGGCCGAAGCTGGAGCCGTTCTTTGACCTGCGTGCCGACCCGCTCCCGGCGGCTGCCCACAACCCCGGCCCGGCTCCCGCCACTCTGGCCGGCGTCGAACCCGGTCAGCCCGCGTTTGCACTGTCCATCGAAGGTTCTCTCAACCAACTCGGCGCGCGCCTCGCTGCCACCTATCCCAACGGCCGCGCCGTCACCGTCGGTGCCACCCGCGACCACGAAGCCTTCACTTACGCGCCGCCGGGGGCCGCGCCGGGCGTGCGCCACACGCGCAACGTTCCCGCCGAACGCGCCGCGCTCGCCCGCATCACCGACTGGGGCTTCACCGGCCCCGACGCCACCGGCCACCATTTCCTGCGCGGCGAAAACCCGATCCTGCGCTTCTTCGCCCTCGGCCTGCCCGCGCTGCAAAAGGAACCGGGCTGGCAGGTCACGGTCGGCTCGCGCTTCACCAACGTCGCCAAGCAGATTGAGGTTATCACGCCCGAGATCAACCTGCGCGGCTCCGGCGAGGATTGGTTCGAGATGGAAGTCTCGCTTGCCGGCAGCAGCGGCCAGCGCATCCCGCCCGGCGAAATCCAGCGCCTGCTCCAGATGGGGCAAAGCAGCGCGCGCCTCTCCAACGGCAAACTCGCGGTCCTGCCCGCCGACACCCTTAACGACCTCCAGGAGGTCCTGCGTGACTGCGACCCCTCGCAGCCTCGCCCCGGCGTCTACCGCTTGCAACGTGCGCAAGGCACCTACCTGGACGACTCTTTCGAGAAATGGGGTGTGGCGCTCGCCCCCTCGTGGCAGGACTACCGCGCCCGCCAAGGCCAGTTCCAGCGAGCCGCCGAACCCGCCCTCACCCCCGCGCTCGCCGCCCTCCTGCGCGCCTACCAGCACGACGGCGTCCGCTGGCTCGCGCTCCTCGCCGCCAACGCGCTGGGCGGCATCCTCGCCGACGAGATGGGTCTCGGCAAAACCCTCCAGGCCCTTGCCTACCTCTCCGCCGCCAAGACCAACCGGCCCGCGCTCGTCGTCTGCCCGACCTCGCTCGTGGACAACTGGACCCGCGAGGCCGCCCGGTTCACCCCGGAACTTCGCACGCTCGCCATCGACGGCCCCGACCGCGCCGCCCTCTTTGCGCGGGTCCCGCAACACGACCTCGTCATCACCAGCTACGCCCTCCTGCGCCGCGACGCCGACCGCTACGCCAACACCGAGTTCGCCGCCGTGGTCCTCGACGAGGCGCACCACATCAAGAACCCGGACAGCCAGGTCGCCCAGGCCGCGTGCTCACTCCGCAGCCAGCACCGCTTCGTTCTGACCGGCACGCCCATGGAAAACTCCGTGCGCGACCTGTGGTCGATCATGCATTTCGCGCTGCCCGGATACTTGGGCAACCGCCAGGATTTCCGCGAACGCTACGAACTCCCGCTCGCGCGCCCCGGCGACCCCGCCGCCGACGCCGTGCGCGAACGCCTCACCCGCCGCCTGCGTCCGGTGCTGTTGCGCCGCCGCAAGCGCGACGTGGCCACCGAACTGCCCGACCGCATCGAGCAGACGGCCTTCTGCGACCTGACCCCCGCGCAAACGGAGGTCTACCGCGGCCTCCTCGAACAATCCCGCCTGAAACTGGACAACGCCCGCCGCGACAAGAACAAGGGTGCGGGCCGGATGCTCGTCCTGACCGCGTTGCTCCGCTTGCGCCAGGCCTGCTGCGACCTGCGCTTGCTCGGGATGCAGGAAAACACTCCCGCCGACACCGACCTCGCTCCCGCCAACAGCGCCAAGCTCGCCCTCCTCGACGAACTCCTCGAAGAAATCCGCGAGGGCGGCCACCGGGTGCTGATCTTCAGCCAGTTCGTCTCCATGCTGAGGCTTCTCTCCGCGCACCTCGAAGCCGCCGGGACCTCCTTCTGCTACCTCGACGGCTCCACCAAGCCGCGCGAACGCACCGCCCAGGTCGAGCGTTTCCAGAACGACGAAACTCAGACGGCCTTCCTCATCAGCGTGAAGGCCGGCGGCGTCGGCCTGAACCTCACCGGGGCCGACACCGTGGTCCACTTCGACCCGTGGTGGAACCCGGCCGTCGAGGCCCAGGCCACCGACCGCGCCCACCGCATCGGGCAAACGAAGGTCGTCACCGCCTACCGCCTGATCGCGCGCGGCACGGTGGAAGAAAAAATCTTCGCCCTCCAAAACCGCAAGCGCGAGCTGACCGCCAGCCTCGTCGAACGCGAAAAGGATGAGCCGCTGCTGGAAACCCTCTCCTTCGAGGAGATTGAGAGCCTGCTGGAGTAAACGCACCCGCACCGCCGTGGCAGGCGCCGTGCTGTCACGTGTTGCCATGCTCAAGCCATCCTTCCTGCGTCTGGCCGCTTTCGTCTCCCTGTTGCTCGCCGCGGTGCGGCCTGCCGCGCATGCTGCCAGCGTGGATCCCACCGCCACCCTCTACGTCACGAACAATGACGGCGTCAGCACCTTTGACGCTGCCACCGGCGCACTCACCAACGTCAATTTCCTGCCCGGACTCCCTGACGCCAGCGGCGTGGTGGTCGCAGGTGACCGCCTGTACGTGGCGTCATCCGACGGCACGGTGGGCGAATACGACGCCGCCACCGGTGCGGCCATCAACGCCAGCTTCCTCACCGGCACGGACAACCTTGTGGGTTTGGCGCTAGCGGGCAACCTCCTGCTGGTGGTCGATTCGAACAAACGCGCGGTGGGCGCGTACGACGCCGCCACCGGCGCGCCCGTCAACCCCGCCTTCATCACCGGGTTGGACGGCCCGGAATCCGTGCTGGCGGCCGGCGGCACGATCTACGTGTCCGACTACAGCGCCGGCACGGTCGGTGCCTACAATGCGTCCACGGGTCAGCCGCTGGCCGGCTTCACCACGATCACCTTCCACACCGCTTTCGGTTTGGCAATTCTGGGCAACACGCTCTTTGTCTCCAACTCCTCCTTTGGCCGCGTGGGCGAGTTCGACGCCACGACCGGCGCGGTGATCAACAAAACGTTCCTCACCGGCCTGGATGGTCCCTTCGGCCTGTACGCGGCAGGCACCACACTCTTCGTCAATCACGGCGGCTCCACCAACGACGGCACCACGACGGGCACGTACGATGCCCTGACCGGCGCGACGATCAACCCGAGCTATCTCTCCGGCCTGGACCGTCCGTACATGATCGCCGGCCAACTCGTGCCGGAGCCCCGAACGTGGTCCTACCTGGCCGGCGGTGCGCTCGCGCTGGGTGTGGCGACCCCACGCAGAGCCGCTTGACGTTTGCAGCGAGCGGTTGGTCCGGAATGGCAAATGGCAAGGAGCGGCGGGCTGGTCAGCGAGCAAGGGCCACGGCGAGCGCGCGCACGTCGGGAACGACCAAGTCGGCATTGATGTCCCAAGGATCGTAGATTTTATCGTCGGAGCGCTTGATCCAGGCGGCGTGCAGACCCGCGCGCTTGGCGCCGATCACGTCAAAGGGGTTAGAAGAGACGACCCAAATCGGTAGAGGCGGGGCGGAGAGGGAGGTGACCAAAAACGCGTAGAGGCCGGGATCGGGCTTGAAGGTACGCTGGGCGTCGGCGGAGACCGTCTGGTCAAACTTGCCGGTGAGGCCGTTGTGCTTGAGGAGCGGCTGGAGGGAGGACTCGGGGCCGTTGGAGAAGGCAGTCAGCCGGTGGCCGGCGGCGCGCAGGACGTCGAGGCCAGGGGCGGCGTCGGGAAAGGCGGGGAGTTTCTGCTGGGCTTTGAGGAGGGTTTCCTCGTCGGACTCGGAGACGGGGACGCGCAGAGAAGCGGCGGTGTAACGGAGGGCCTGACGCGTGACGACCGGTAACGGTTCGTAAAGGCGCATCAGGGCACGGCGAAAGGTGTATTCGAGCTGTTTTTCTCGCCAGAGTTCGGCGAAGCGGCGGGCGCGTTCGGCGGGTAGGGAGAGGGTCTCGGCGACGGGCTCTGCGATGGCCTGGACATCGACCAGGGTGCCGTAGATGTCGAAGGCGAGAGACTGCGGGGAGGCGGCGGGCATGGCGTTGCCCGCTGAATCGCCGCCGGACGGGGCGCGGATGCGTCAGGCGGCGAGCAGGGCGCTCAGCGCGGCGACGTTGGCTTGCCGATCGAAGAGCGCGCGGACGGGGACCCGGAAGTCGGCGACGGCAGCGCTGACTAGTTCGTCGCCGCCGTGGACGCGGACGGCGGGTGCGTAGACCTCGCCGCGCAGTCGGTAAACCTCGACGGCTAGCGCGACGGGATCGACGATCCAATACTCGGCGACACCGTGGGCGGCGTAGTCATCCTTCTTGAGGCCGCGGTCGTGGCGCGCGGTGGAAGGCGAGAGGATTTCGGCGATCAGGTCGGGAGCGGGAAACTTCAGGGCGTCGGGTGTGAAAGTGTCGGCAACCTCCTGGCGGAAGAAGCACAAATCGGGTTCATAGTCGTTGCGGGTGAGGCTGACCATGGCTTTCTCGGTGAGGACCACGCCCAGGCGATGGCGGTTCACGTAAGGGCCGAGCAGGCAGGTCAGGCAGCCGAGAACCTCGGCGTGGGCGTAGCGAGCGGGCGAGTGCATGAAGATTTCTCCGTTGATAAACTCCCAGCGGTCTCCCTCGGTGATCTCCTCGTAGAAGCGCTCGCGGCGGGCGCGTTCCTCGGCCAAAGCATGGTTGATGCGCTCGGCGTGCCGGGGCAAAAGCGGGGATTCCAGCAGGGCTTCGACCAAGGTGTCCATGCCAGGAAGAATACCCGGTTTTTCGCTGGCGCGGAATCGGAAATGCCCTTAAATCAGCCAATGAGCGAAAACACCGCCCCTTCCACCCAACCCGGCGACGCCAAGTACGCCGAGCGGCAGGACCCCGTCATCCGCGTCGACGTGCCGGCGGGCTCCTTTTATTGTGTGCTCTTCCCCGACGCCGCACCCAAGCACGTCGAGCGCATCCTCAAGCTCGCGGAGGAAGGTTTTTACAACGGCATCCGCTTCCACCGCATCGTGCCCGACTTCGTCGCGCAGGTCGGCGACCCCAAGACCAAAAACGGCATGAGCGGCCCGGGCATCGGCTCGGG
>CAXTMD010000336.1:654-5327 GCA_964245035.1 uncultured Chthoniobacterales bacterium | reverse complement strand
GGGCTGTGTCGGGTTGGCGGCGCTGCTCTACTGGCTGCTCGTCTACCGGTGCCGGCTCCTCGGCCGCCAGGCGCCCGGCGGGCCGCGCTTTGCCGACCGCCACGGGACCAAGCGCCGGCTCGCCGACCTGGAAAGCAGCACGCAGGCCGCCCTGTGGCTGACCGCCGCGCTCTCGCTCGGGCTGCTGGGATTGTTCACGTGGAATCCCATCCGCTTCGCCGGGCCGGTTGGCTCGGGCGCGCTGCTGCTGTTCGCGGCGGCAGGCTGGGCGTTTTGGGGCAGCGTCGCGGTCTACGTGTACGAGCGGTTCCGCGTGCCCTTGATCACGGTCCTCGTGGGAACCGTGATGCTTTTTAGCCTGCTCAACGACAATCATTTCGTGCGCACGGTGCCGGCTGACGGCTACCGGCGGCCCACGGTCGAGGAGGCATTCGCCGCCTGGCACGCGAACGCCGCGAAGTTCACGCAGGAGCCCGTCCACCCGCTGTTCATCGTGGCCACGGAGGGCGGCGGCATCCGGGCGGCCTTCTGGACGGCCACCGTGCTCGGCAAACTGGAGGATGCCACCGCGCCGGGATCCTCCGATTTTTCCCAGCACGTCTTCGCGATCAGCGCCGTGTCGGGCGGCAGCCTGGGGGCAGCGGCGTTCGACGCGGCCCTCGCCGGTCCGCGACCCGCCGGCGGGGTCCGGCCGGGCCTGCGAAAGATGCTCGGCGAGGATTTCCTGGCTCCCCCGCTCGCCGCGCTGCTCTACCCCGATCTCATGCAGCGCTTCCTGCCCTGGCCCTTCGGCGGGTTGGACCGCGGGCAGTGGCTGGAAAGGGCGTGGGAACAGGCGGCGCGCACGCACCTGGGCAACGATTATTTCGCGCGCAACTTCAACGATCTCTGGAACGGGCACGACCCGCAGGCGGGCTACCTGCCCGCGTTGTTCCTCAACGGCACCAGCGTGGAAAGCGGCCAGCGCATCATCGCGAGCAACGTGCTCGTGGACACCCGGTTTCTCGACGCGGTCGACGCGAGCCGCCCACTCGCGCGCCAGCCGGCCAACGGCAGCCTGCCCCTGAGCACGGCCGCGCACAACAGCGCGCGCTTCACCTACGTCAGCCCGGCCGGCCGCTTCCCCGACGGCACGCACGTCGTCGATGGCGGGTACTTCGAGAACTCCGGCGCGACGACCGCGCTGGAGGTGCTGCGCGCGGTGAAAAAGATCCTCCGCGACGGCGGCCTGACCGACGTGCAGCCCTGCGTGATCTACATCAGCAACAATCCCACGAGCGAGCCGAGGGGCGGGCGCGACCTCCGGCGCAAAAGCCGCGCCGTGTCCAGCGAGGAGAAGTCCCACCGGCCGCGGTCGTTTCTGGAGGACGCGCTGGCTCCCGTGTGGGCGATGGTCAACACCCGCGACGCGCACGACAGCCAGGCGCAACTGGCGTTGCGCGAAGAGCAGGGGTACGCCGACGAGCAGACGTTCTTTTTCTTCGGCCTGACCGCGCGGGCGATCCCGCTGCCGCTGGGCTGGAAGCTCTCCGGCACCGCCGTCCAGGAGATGGACCGGCAGGCGGACGAATCCGAACGCGACAACCCCGACGAGGCCGTCGACGGCAAGAACAATCCGCGGGTGTTCCGGGAGGTGTTGGGACTACTGGGGGTGGAGGTCCCCGACCGCCAGGAGAAGGCTTCCCAGGTGCCGTGAGAACCCGCGGTTCCTCCTCCGCGCGCCTTTGCAGTCTGGCGCGGTGCCTCGACGTGGCACGGGCAGCCGGGTGACGCACAACCGTCGATGGATCGCGGGGTGCATGCTTGCCCGCCGACCCGCCGACACCGTGAGGGCCTAGCGGGGTTTGCCTCAAATCAGTCGCCAAGCCAGGATTTTCACAACCTCCGGGAGGTAGGCACACGTATTGGCGGTGCTTCATCTAACCATCCGACCATGCATTTCCAAGAGTTCTTCGTCACCCACGCCGGCCAGGCCGGCCTCTCCGCTGTCCTGACCGAGTACATCCTCGTCGTGACGTTTTTCAGCTTCTTTGGCATGACGATCTTCTCGCTGGCGACCAAGGGCAGCGTCAGCCCCGAGCACCGGGTCTCGGGCGTGCTGACGGCCATCATCTGTTTCGTGGCGGGCTGCTCCTACGTGGTCATCCGCACCTACTACCACGCGATGCTGGAAACCCTCGTCAAAACCCCCGACCTCACGGACCGGCACAATCTGCTCTACACCTCTTACCTCGCCATCGGCCAGTACCGCTACATGGATTGGATGGTGACGACGCCGCTTTTGCTCGTCAAAAACGTGCTCCTGCTCAAGCTCAAGCCTAGCCGGGTGGCGGGCACGCTCTTCGTCCTGGTGACGGCGGACATCCTGATGATCCTCACCGGCTACATCGGCGAGCAGCAGATCAGCGCCGACGGCGCGATGCTCGCCGGGCCGCACTACCTGTGGGGCACGATCTCGACGGTCTTCTACCTGGTCATCCCGGTGATCCTGTATCGCGTGTACCAGCAATACGCGGCGCAGGCGGAGCCCGAGGAGCGCCGCGCCTACCGCTGGCTGGCCTGGGCCACGGTGACCACCTGGGGCGTCTACCCGCTGGGCTACTTGGTGCCCGCGCTCTACCCGCAGGCGGACCTGAACTGGGTGCACATCGCCTTCTCGGTAGCGGACGTGTACAACAAGGTGGGCCTGGGCATCGTGGCCTACCTGGCAGCGGCCAAGCTCATGGAGAAGACCGTGCCCAAGGAAGAAGTCATGGCCGGCCGCACCGTGGGCTGATTCAGCGCATCCGGCGGAAACAGTCGCGCACCTCGCGCACGAACAGCTCCGGCTGCTCGAAGGCGGCGAAATGTCCGCCGCGCTCGACCTCGTTCCAGTACACGATGTTTTTTAGCGAGCGTTCCGCCCACTCGCGCGGAGCCTGCGTGATGTCCCTCGGGAAGACGCTGACCCCCGCCGGGATCTTGATTGCCGCGGTGATGGCCGCATCGTCGCTCCAGCTCTCCCAGTAGAGCCGGGCCGAGGAAGCTGCCGTGCCCGGCAACCAGTAGAGCATGATGTTGTCGAGCATCTCGTCGCGGGTGAGCGCGTCTTCGGGGTTGCCCGGGTTATCGGTCCAATCGTAGAACTTCTCGTAGATCCAAGCGGCTTGGCCGACAGGCGAATCGGCCAGCGCGTAGCCCAAGGTCTGCGGCCGGGTGCTCTGCTCCTTCGAGTAGCCGTTCAACTCCTGTCGGTAGCGCTTCAACAACGCCAGCGACTTGACCGCCGCGGGGCTCGGGGCCGCCTCCCCTTCCGGTGGGGCGAACAGCGCCATGTTCAAGTGGATGCCCACGCACCCGGATGGCTTCATTGCGCCGACGGCAGCCGTGATGGCCGCACCCAAGTCGCCACCCTGCGCGGCGAAACGGTGACCATAGCCCAGGCGACCCATGAGCGTCACCCACAGCGTGGCGATGCGCTCCACGCCCCAGCCCGGGGTGGCGGGTCGGTCGGAAAAGCCGAAGCCGGGCAGGGAAGGAACCACGAGGTGGAACGCGTCGCGCGTGTCACCACCGTACGCGACGGGATCGGTCAGCGGCCCGATGACCTTGTGGAACTCGACGACCGAGCCCGGCCAGCCGTGGGACAGGATCAGCGGCAGGGCGTCCGGGTGTGGCGAGCGCACGTGCAGGAAGTGGATGCCCAGGTCGCTGATGGTGGTCCGGTACTGCCCGAAGCCGTTGAGGGTGGCCTCGCAACGCCGCCAGTCGTAGCCGCCGGCCCAGTAGGCGCAAAGTTCCCGCACCTTGTCCAGAGGCGCGCCCTGGCTCCAGTCGCCCACCGGCTCCTTCTCCGGCCAGCGGGTGCGGGCAAGACGCTGCCGGAGATCGTCCAGTTCGTCTTGCGGGATGCGGAGGGTAAAGGGAGTGATCTCGTCGGACGATGCTTGTTTCACCACAAGATCAATCGCCGCGTCCAGGCACCCCGGCCTCCCCGAAAGGTTTCGTGAAACCCCTGGATGGGCCGCACGGCTGCGGCGTGGAGCCACGCCTACTGCAACACCGACGCCGGCAGCATGGCCACGCCGCCGGACGGCAGACGAGTGTCCTGCGTGCCCGGCGCGGGCGCGACGAAACCCTGGCTGCCGTCCGCAAACGCGCAGAGCGCCTGCCCGTGGTAGCGAAAACTCGCGGTCACGTTGAAATTGTCGACCATGTAAAACTCCTCCAGCATCGGGTGGGAGGCCGACGCCGGGGCCTGGAAGGTGTTCACCTGCGCGGACGTGGCGAACACCACCCGCCCCGTCAGCGCCGGGATCGCCAACTGCGAGGTGCCCGCCAGCAGATCGTTGTAGCCGTACGGGAAATATCCGTCCTTGAACTTGGGCTTGAACGTCGCGCCCATGCGCGTGAACTGCGGGTCGGGATGCACGTCGTGCAGGCCGCCACCGTACGGCCCGAGCGCGCCCTGGTCGTAATCAATCGTGCGCTGACCCTCGGGCAGCGCGGAGTCCGCCGCCGTCTCGTAGCCGAACCAGTAGGTCGTGCCGGCGTCATCGTCGCTGCGGAAGGGCCAGTACACGTTGCGGTGGTCGGCCAGGTAACCCTGCCCGGCGGCGGAGAGTTGGTGCAGCGCGCTGGCCGCCACGACCTGCGAGGCGCTCAGGCGCGCGCTCTGCAGGACCGGCAGCGCC
>CAXTMD010000336.1:0-644 GCA_964245035.1 uncultured Chthoniobacterales bacterium | reverse complement strand
ATGACGACCACCACCAGCAGCTCCACGAGCGTGAACGCGCGCGCGTTCATCGCTATCCCCGTGCCGCCGAGGGCCGCCGCTTGGCCGCCCACGCGCCGCCCGCCGCCAGCAACCCCAGGATCGCCAGCGTTCCGGCCGACGGCTCGGGCACCGCCGCGAACATCGTGGCCGCCGGCGCGACGCTGCCGTTGCTGTAGACCCAGCCATCGGATTGCCCGGGGGTGATGGTGCGGGCGTCCTCGCCCGCGGTGGCGGAGTACGTCCAGGTCACCGGGGTGGTCGCACTGCCGAGCCAGTAAGCCCAGTAGTTGTTGTTGGCGAAGCCGCTGTTCGTGTCGCCGTTGACCGTGATGGCGTTAATGTAGTTGCCGAACGACGACGCCACTTGGCCAACCGTCAGCACGAGCGCCGTGCCCTGCGAACCGGCTGACACCGTGTTGATGAAATCCGTGCCGCTGTACGAGGCGGTCGTCGAGCGCAGGGTGAAGTCGTAGTAGTTGCCGTTGGCGAACTGGATCGTCAGACCGTACGCGTACGGCGCGGAAGCCGGGCCTTCGACGAGGCTGCCGGCGAGCATCTGCGCGCGGCCGGTCAACGGCAGAGCGAGCAGCAGGGCTGCCAGGAGCAGGCGGACGGGGCGGGAG
>CAXTMD010000335.1:0-5339 GCA_964245035.1 uncultured Chthoniobacterales bacterium | reverse complement strand
CCGCTAGGCCGGCCACCGCACCTGCCAGGAAACCCGTGGCCATGCTCAGGCACGCCAGCGTCAGCCCGAGCAGTCCCAGCCACCATTTCGCCGTGCCCGCCGCGTGGAACCCCAGCCCCCACACCGCCGCCAGCGAAAACAGGACCAGGAAGTAATTCTGCGACTGGAAGCCGCCGAGCGTGTTCTCCCAGCCGAAGGGCAGCACGAAGTACAGGCCGACCGCCACGAACACGCGCCGCGCGCACGCCGGCCCGAGGGCGGAGAGGAACATCCCCGCCAGGCAAACGGCGCTGCCCCCGCAGAAAATGGCGTTGGCCGCCATCTCCACCAGGCTGTCCCACTGGCTGTTCAAGGCAAAGAGGCCCAGCGACCAGACCCGCGTCAGCAGGATGCGGTGTTCGTTGTGCGGTGCGATCAGCGCGGCGAAGGACAGGTGTCCCTCCAGCCACGGCTTGAGGATCGACGCGCCGACGCCGTCCCACTGGTCCCAGTACGGCAGCGGCCGGGCGTAGCGTTCGACCAGCCAGAACCGCGTCCCGACGACGATCAGGAAAAGCGCCAGCGCGCGCAGGGAAGTCACGGCGGGCGTTTTACCCTGCGCCGACGACCCCGGCCAGCCTGGATCGATGACCGCGCCGGTTTTATCGATGTGGCAGCCACAGCGCCCCGGCCGTAGGTTGGTTGGCTTTCATGGACCGTCCTCCCGCCAATCTGTATCCGATCCGCAACGCGCTCGGCTGCTCGCACCTCCTGGTCGAAGACGACGGGAAAAGCGCCGTGTTCCTCGACGCGGGCTTCTTCGGCGAGATGGGGCGCTACCGCCGGCTCCTGCGCCGGCTCGGGTTGAAACCGGACGACGTGAAAGCCATCCTCCTGACGCACGGGCACCTGGACCACGTCGGCAACCTCGTCGCGCTGCGCGAGTGGACCGGCGCGCCCGTCTACGCCCACGAGGCCGAACGCGCGCACGTCGAGGGGCGCTACCGCTACACTGGCTGGGCGCGGGTGTGCGGCTGGGCGGAGGCGAGTGGCCGCGTCGTGCTGCGGCGGCGCGTGGGCAGCGTGGACCGCACGTTTACCGACGGCGAGGTCCTGCCGTTCTGGGGCGGGCTGCGCGTGGTCCACCTGCCGGGCCACACGCGCGGACACTGCGGGTTTTACAGCGAGCGCCACGACCTGCTTTTCAGCGGCGATTTGTTCGCGAGCTACTTCTTCCACACCCACCTGCCGCCGGCCATCCTCAACAGCGCGTCGGAGGAGTTCCCGGCTAGCTTCCGGCGCGTGGCGGAACTGGCCCCACGCCGGATCGTGCCGAACCCCTACGACATCCTCGATCCCGTCCAATTATGGGAGCGTTTCAGCCGGTTGTACGCGCGGAAATTCGCGCCGCAGGTGGCTGTCCCAGAGTAGGATTGTCCCGCAAAGGTAACCCTACCCTGCGACGAATTCCTGTCGCTCGATCCTCACCAGTCCGCCCGCCACCACCAACGCGGCGGCGAACCGTTCGTCCGTGCGCAGGTCGTACAACGTCCAGCCCCGCACGTCCTGGCCGGCTGGCACCGCGAGCAAGGCCGGCGGGTTCGCGAGGCCGAGCGTGACTTCGATGGATGTCAGGCCGTCGACGATGCCCTGCGCGGTGGCCTTCAGAAAGGCTTCCTTGCGGGTCCAGCCGTTGAGAAACGCCGCGCGCCGCTGCTCCGGGGGAACGTTGGTGAGTTCGACCTGTTCCCGCGCGGAGAAAATCCGCCGCGCCAGCCCCGGCCAGTCGTCGCCGAGCCGCGCGCCAGCTTCGAGGTCAACCCCGACCTCCCGGCCCCGCACGAAGGCGAACAACGCCCGGCCGTCGGAATGGGACACGTTGAAACACATCTTTTCCCCGCCCGGGAGCACCGGGGCGGCAACGGTCGGCTTGCCGCGTCCTACCGCGGCAAACACCAAGCCCGTGTCCGGCCGTACGTCCAGGATGCGCCCGAGCAGCGTGCGCAGGATACCCCGCGCCGCCGTGAACCGCCACCGGTCGCGCTCGAAGTGAAACCGCGCCGCCCGCGCGCGTTCCGCCGGATCAAGCAAGGCAGCCAGACCGGCGATAGCTGTATCGTCCCGGTCGAGTGCGGCGTCCCAGACCTGCACGACCGGACCGTTTTCGACCGTCGCGCGCTTGAGTCCGTCGCCCATGAAGACCATCCTGCCGCTCCAGCATGGCCGCGCCAACGCCTTCCGACAAGGACTTCTTGCCGCCGCCGCCTCCCGACGCGGGCGGCGGCGGCGGCGGGCCGGCGGGCCTGCGCGCGGCCGAGGTGCTGACCGCGGAGGGTTGGACGGTCGCCCTCTACGATCAGAAACCCTCGGTCGGCCGGAAGTTCCTCGTCGCGGGCAAAGGCGGCTTGAACCTGACGCACTCGGAAGAACGCGCGGGGTTCGTCGCCCGCTACCGGGACGAACTCCCGCGCTGGTGCGATTTGCTCGACGGGTTCGGCCCGGAGGCGTTGCGACGCTGGGCGGCCGAACTCGGCGTCGAGACCTACGTCGGCACCAGCGGTCGCGTGTTCCCGCGCGGCCAGCAGGCGGCGACCCTGCTGCGACGCTGGGTGTCGCGGCTGCGGGCGGCGGGCGTAGCGTTCCACGTCGGCCACCGACTGGAGAAGATCGCGCCAGGCGAACTGATCCTCCGCGAAACGCACACCGGGGCCCCGGTGGAAGTCCGTGCCCCGGTCATCGTGCTCGCGCTCGGCGGCGCTTCGTGGCCGCAGACGGGTTCGGACGGCACCTGGCCCGCCGTGTTGGCGAACGCCGCGCCGGGGCTGGCCGTGGAGCCGTGGCAGGCGGCGAACTGCGGCTGGGCGGTCGCCTGGGACGAGCGCGTGCTGTCAGCGGCCGAGGGGCAGCCCTTGAAAAACATCGCCGCCACCGCGGGCGGCACCCGCGTGACGGGCGAGGCGCTGATCACGCGCTATGGCCTCGAAGGCGGCACGCTCTACCAACTCGGCCGGGAACTGCGTTCGTCCCCGCACCTGGAGATCGACTTCAAGCCGGGCACCACCGCCGAACGCCTGCTCGCGAGGCTGCCGCCCGCCGCACGATCCTGGGAGGAAATCGCCCGCCACCTGAAGCTGAGCCCGGCGGCGCGGGCGGTGCTGCAATTCCAGCGCGGACCCGCCGAAGAACCATCCGACCGGCAGGCTGTCGTCGCGGCGGTCAAGCGCTGCCCGCTCGTCCTGCGCGGGCCGCGCCCGGTGGCGGAAGCCATCTCGTCCGCCGGCGGCGTACGGTGGGATGAACTCGACGAGACGCTGATGGTCCGGCGGCTGCCCGGCGTGTTTGCGGCGGGTGAAATGATCGATTGGGAAGCGCCGACGGGCGGATACCTGTTGCAAGGCTGTTTTGCCACCGGGACCCGTGCGGGCCAAGCGGCGGCACGCTGGCTGGAGACCCGCGGCAGGCGTTTCAGCCCGCGTACTCCGCCATCAACTTGAGCATTTCGCCAACCGCGCGCTCCAACCCGACGAACACCGCCCGGCTCACGATTGAATGACCGATGTTCAGTTCGCGCAGGTGCGGCACGGTTCCCAACAGCAGCGGCGTGTTCGTGTAGTTGAGACCGTGCCCGGCGTTGACCTGCAAGCCGAGGCTTTGCGCGAGGGTCGCGGCGTCGCGCAGGCGGCCGAGTTCGGCGGTCTGAGCGTCGCCGACAGCGTTGGCGAACGCACCGGTGTGCAGTTCGACGGCTGGCGCGCCGAGTTCGGCGGCGGCACGGATCTGTCCTTCGTCCGGGTCGATGAACAGGCTCACGCGCGCGTTTGCCTCGCCGAGCTGGCGGATCGTGCCGGCGAGTTCACCCCGCAGCCCGTGGGCGTCGAGGCCGCCCTCGGTCGTGATCTCCTGCCGGTTCTCCGGCACGAGGCAAACGTCCTCGGGGCGGGTCTGCAAAGCGATGGCTAAAATCTCGGGCGTGTTGCCCATCTCGAGGTTGAGCTTCGTGCGCAAGCTGGCCCGCAGCCGGGCGAGGTCGTGGTCCTGCAGGTGCCGCCGGTCCGCGCGCAGGTGAACGGTGATCGACTGCGCGCCCGCGCGTTCGCAAACGGCGGCGGCGGCAACGAGGTCGGGCTCGACGTTGTGGGCGTCGGGCGTGCGGGCGTAGCGCGCCTGCCGCAGGGTGGCGACGTGGTCGATGTTGACGCCGAGGGTCAGGCTCAAGCGACGGCCCTCAGCTCTTGCAGATGCTGCACGATCCAGGATTGCACGAGGGCTTCTCGAGTGATCCGACGCTGAATAGCCGCTTGTGCCAATTCGAAGTGCAGGGTGGCAGGGATCGGTACGTTCAAGTGCAACTCCGCGCCAGCTACCGCCTCAAGCATCACTTGGGTCATCATGACCTTGTCGGCTGGCGACAGTTCACCAAACATTGCCAACAACGAGTCCTTCTGTCCCGGCGATAGTTCGCCAGGTTCGACCGTCACGGCGTTGTCCCAGTCAAAATATTCATTGAGGTCTTCACCCGCCTCGGCACGGCGGTCAAATTCTTCCGCCGTGATCGGGGCAGGCTTGTTACGAGGTTTGCGGTCTTCCGGCGCGCTCATATTGCTCTATTTGGCGGAGGTTTGAAGGATATACCGAGATGATCCGGCGCACCGCGGCACGGTACGTGACAATCGCCGTCCAGAAATCATCGCCTATTTTCCCGATGATTGCATAGCGCATTTCGCCATCCTTGGATTGAGCCGGACCTTCAACCACTCGGCCACGCCAAAGCGCCTGCGCCGCTTGGAAATCGATGCCGTGCTTGCTCTTGTTGCTGGCGCTTTTTTGCGGGTCAAACTCGAAGAGGTATTTCATGGATGACGCCGCGAGCTACGGCCGCCCACAGAGCCGGCAAGCAAAAAATGTAGAATTATCTTAATGCCGGAAGTGCCGCATCCCGGTGAACACCATCGCGACGCCGCGTTCGTCGGCCGCGGCGATCACCTCCTCGTCGCGCACGCTGCCGCCGGGCTGGATGGCCGCCGTCGCGCCCGCTTCCGCGGCCGCCACCAGACCGTCGGGAAACGGGAAAAACGCGTCGCTGGCCACGATGCTGCCCGCCAAACTCAACTTCGCGTCGGCCGCCTTCCACACGGCGATTCGCGCCGAGTCCACGCGCGACATCTGGCCCGCGCCCACGCCCAACGTGCGGTCCGCGCCGGTGAACACGATAGCGTTGCTTTTGACATGCTTGACGGTCCGCCAACCAAACATCAAGGCGCGCGCCTCCGCCTCGGTCGGCGTGCGCTTGGTGACAACCTTCCATCCCTCGTCGCCGAGCAGGGGGGCGTCGCGGTCCTGCACGAGCACGCCGCCGACCA
>CAXTMD010000334.1:3884-5346 GCA_964245035.1 uncultured Chthoniobacterales bacterium | reverse complement strand
CGGTAACCGAAGATTTCGATGCTCACCAGGCCGACGACGCTGGCGACCCGGTGGCAGTAGGTGCGCAGTTGCTCGAAGGTCTCGTACTGCTTGCCGGCCACGTCCATCTCGACCCCGGCGATGATCTCCAAGAGGTGCTCGGCGGGAATATCGTACTTCGCCATCAGCCCGTGGAGTTGGCCCGCAAGCAAGTCGGGCGCGCTGGGGGGCGCGGTCGTGAGCGCCTGCCGCCAAGCGTTGAGGAGTGCCGCCTTTTGTTCCGGCGGGAGCGCGGACTCGTCGGCGATGTCGTCCACCAGTCGGCAGAACGTGTAGAACACGTCCATGTCCCGTCGCTTGGCGCGCCCCAGACTCAGGAAGGCCAGCGCGAGGTTGGACTTGCCCGAAAAGTCCGCCGCGCGTGCGTGGGCCGGGTGCCAGTGGTCCGCTTGGAGGCTCATGAGACCGGCATTGTAAGCACGACTTCAGTACGGCACCAACTCGTCGGCGTCCGCGCGACCGGTTTCGCAACGCTTGTACAAACATACCCAGCTCGCCAGCAACCAGCTCGCCAGGACGGTCCAGAGCACCGGGTAGACCAGCAGGCTCCACAACGCGGCGGGCCACGTCCAGGAGCCGAGCGCCTTGGAGAGCACCCCGTTGGCGGCCGCCAGCACGAAGAAGTGCATTCCGGCGACCGCCACCAGCCAGCCGACGTGCAGCCCGTGCCGCCGCAGCAGCCGGAAGTGGTCCACGCCTGCCGCGCGCAGGGTTTCGTTGTGGAAGGCCAGCCGAATTTGCAGCGAGCAAAATGCCACGAGGACCGCTGCCAGCAGCCAGTGGGTCACCGACATCGTGCGCTCGATCCAGGCCGGCGGTTCGGTTTGGCCGGCGGGTTGGAAGACCTTGACGAGCAGGGGTCCGTTGATGCCGGCCGTGCTGATCCCCAGGACGACGGCCGCCCAGCGTCCCACGGAAGCGAACCTCCGCAGCGCGAACCTGCGCATCCGGTCGAAGTCGAACGTGATCCCACGCACCCACACGTAGCACAGCCCTATCAGGTACACCTGCACCCCGATGCCGAGCAGGTACTCGAAAAGGAAGCCAACCACGTTGACGACCATGCCCCAGCGCAACAGGTCCGCCGCGCCCAGGTAAACGTTCAGCCCCGTCAGCCCCACGTAGAGCACCGGCTTGAGCAGCGCCGCCGCCGCCGCCACGGTGAGCCCACCGTGGATGGCGAGTCCCCCCACCCGGCCGAAGCGCGTCCGCAACCCGCGGCCGACCACGCCCTGGTAGCCGCGCCAGTTCACGAGAAAGCACAACGCCACGAGCACCGACAGCGGAAACGGCGTCACCACGTAACTGAAGACCGCCGCCACTCCCTCGGCGGCGGGGGGCCGGCGGCCCCCCCCCCCCCCCGCCCCCCCCCGCCCCCCCCCCCCCCCCCCCCGCCGGCGGGGGGGTGTGGCGGCGCGCAACC
>CAXTMD010000334.1:624-3874 GCA_964245035.1 uncultured Chthoniobacterales bacterium | reverse complement strand
GCCTGTCCACGAGAAAGCCCACCGCCCCGCGCCCCGCCCGCGGAACCGGCGGCACCACGTACCTTACCACCGCCGCCCCCCCCTCGGCGGGGGGCAGCCGGCTGCCCGCCAACACCTCGTCCCAGCCCGGCGGCTGCCACCCCTGCCAGGGCGTGAGCAGCTTTTGGCCGTCGCGCAAGGCCAGGCCCTCGTACCAGTGCATCAGCAAGGTGAACCCGCTGTAACACAAGCTGAACAGCACGGGCAGCCCGCAGATTTGCCGGTAGCGCGCCAGACAGCGCAGCCCGTCGCGCAGGCTGGGCCGCGCCGGGTTGCTGGCCATGACGACCACGTAGCCCGCCGCCGCGCCCGCGAGCAGCAGCGTCACGCGGCGGGCGTCAGCGTCCATTCAGTGGATCAAGCCCCAGTGCCACGTGAACGGGTAGTAAACGAACAACCCGCGCCCGACCACGTTGCGCGCGGGTACAGTGCCCCAGAAGCGGCTGTCGGAACTGTGCGCGCTGTTGTCTCCGAGCGCGAAATAATTGTCGACCGGCACCTGGAACGTGTCCGCCGGCGTGACCAGGTACGTTCCCATGGTGTTGTTGGTGTAGCCGCCGTAACCGTTTTGGGAGGCGGCGACCCGGTCGAAGTACCGGCCTTGCGCGGGCTGGCCGTTGATGAACAGCCGCGGATGGTCGATGCGCAGCACGTCCCCGGGCAAGGCGGCCAGCCGCTTGATGTAGAACTCCGACTTGATGGCCGGGTCCATGTCCGCACGGCGCGTGCCGGTGATGCCCGCCGTGCTGAAGACGAACACATCCTCGCGGTGCGGCACGCGGAAGTTGTACGTGAACTTATCCACAAATACCTGGTCGCCTGTGTCCACGTAGCCGTGCACGATCGATTCGCCCGCCTTCAGCGTCCGGCCCTGGTAAACGTCGAAGTAATCAGGCTGCCTGCTGTTCATCTTCTCGACCGGCGCGTACACGTCGTATGACCGGCCGCTGGCGCACTCGATGCGCGTGTAGTTAAATAGCCCGAACTTCTTGACCGGCTGCAAACGCCGGATCGTGTCGTCCTGGGCGGAAACGGCGTCGACGTACGTGCGGCCGAGCCAGAGGTACTGGAACACCCGCACAAACACGTTCGGCAAAGGGTCCCGCCAGTTCACGTCGTGGGCCACGATCCCGTTGAGCGTCGGCTCCATCGAGCCGGTCGGAATCTTGAACGGCTGGAGGAAATACGCGCGGATGCCGATGGCGAGCACGAGGGCCACGAGCAGCACCTCGCAGTTCTCCCGCCACGCGGCGTCCTCGGGAGCTGCCTGGACCTTGCTGAAATCTTTGTCGAGGCGGTTGACCATGTCCTCCACCTGCTGGCGATCCGCCGCGTCGCCGCGGCCTACGGTCGTTTCCAGTTCGTCGATCCGGGAGGAGAAGCTGCTGAACTGCTCGTCGGTGAGCAGGTCGCGGCGACGGTGGAGTTGGCGGCGCGCGTTCTGCGCGATCAGGCGCGCCTCCTTGAGATCTTCGCGGCGGTTGAAAAACATGGGAAACGCGGCGGGGTTGGCGGGGGTCAGCCCGCCTTGAGCACTTCGATGAAAGCTTCCTGCGGGATGTTGACCTTGCCGATGCTCTTCATCCGCTTTTTGCCTTCTTTCTGCTTTTCCAGGAGCTTGCGCTTGCGCGAGATGTCGCCGCCGTAGCACTTGGCGGTCACATCCTTGCGTGAGGCGCTCACGCTCTCGCGCGCGATGATCTTGCCGCCGATGGCCGCTTGGATCGCCACCTGGTACAACTGCGTCGGGATCACTTCCTTGAGCTTCGCCGCCAACTGCCGCCCGCGCCCCTCGGCCTTCTCACGGTGGACGATGGACGAAAACGCATCCACCGGCTCGCCGTTCACCAGGATGTCGAGCTTGACGAGTTTGTCCGCACGGTGCCCGGCGTGCTCATAATCCATCGAACCGTACCCACGCGTGATGCTCTTGATCTTGTCGTTAAAGTCCACCAGGATTTCGCTCAGCGGCAGCACGGTGGAGAGCATCACCCGGCGCGAGTCCAGCGTCTCGGTGTGGTCGAGCACGCCGCGCTTGTCCATGATGAGCTGCATGATGGGCGAGATGTACTCGTTGGGCACCATGATAAAGCACTTCACGATGGGCTCGCGGATTTCCAGGATCACACTCGGGTCGGGCAAAAACTCCGGGTTGTCCACGGAAAGAACCTCGCCGCTCGTCTTCTCCACTTGGTAGATCACCGACGGGTACGTGGCGATGATGTCCATGTTGTACTCGCGCCGCAGCCGCTCCAGGATGATCTCCATGTGCAGCAGCCCTAGGAACCCGCACCGGAACCCGAAGCCCAGCGCCACCGAGCTTTCCGCCTGGTAGTCGAACGACGAGTCGTTGAGCTGAAGCTTGGCCACCGCCGCCTTGAGCGCCTCGAAGTCCGCCGTGTTGATCGGATAAATTCCGCTGAACACCATCGGACGGATTTCCTGGAACCCTGCGAGCGGCTCGGTCGCCGGGAAGCGCGTGCCCGTGAGCGTGTCGCCGATCTTGATCTCGGCCGACGCCTTGATGTTGGCGATGACGTAGCCCGTGTCCCCCGGCCCGAGTTCCGGCATCGCCTTCATCTTGGGCGTGAACACCCCGACCTCCTTCACGTCGTAAGGCCGGTTGTTGCTCATCAGCTTGACGCCGTCACCCACTTTGAGCACGCCGCTCATCACGCGCACGTACGTCACGACGCCCCGGTACGAGTCGAAGGTCGAGTCGAACACCAGCGCGCGCACCTTGTCGTCGTCCCACTGTTTGGGCGGCGGGATGCGCTGGATCACCGCTTCGAGGATGTCCTCGATGCCGATCCCAGCCTTGGCGCTGGCGAGGATCGCTTCCTCGGCGGGAATGGAAAGGATTTCCTCCAGTTGCCGCTTCACCGACGGGATATCCGAGTTGGGCAGGTCGATCTTGTTGATGACGGGGACGATGGTCAGCCCTTGCTTGTTTGCCAGGTGAACGGTTGCCACCGTCTGTGCCTCCACGCCCTGCGCGGCATCGACGATGACCAGCGCGCCTTCGCAGGCCGCCAGCGAGCGCGACACCTCGTAGGCGAAATCAACGTGCCCTGGCGTGTCGAGGAGGTTGAGCTTGTAAAGATTCCCGTCCTTGGCCCGGTACTGCATCGCCACGGGATGCATCTTGATGGTGATGCCGCGTTCGCGCTCCAGGTCCATGGAGTCGAGGTGTTGTTCCTGCGCCTCGCGG
>CAXTMD010000334.1:0-614 GCA_964245035.1 uncultured Chthoniobacterales bacterium | reverse complement strand
GGCGACGGTGCCGGTGACCTGCAAGAGCCGGTCGGAAAGGGTCGGCTTCCCGTGATCGATGTGGGCAATGATGCAGAAGTTGCGGGTGAGACTCGGGTCGGGCATCGGCGGCCCGGCACTATGCCCGGCAGGAGGTGGCGCGTCAACCCTCGCCCGGCCGGCCGACGGATCGCGGTTGAAGCGGGTTGGCGAATCCATTAGATAGAAGGCCCGTTCGCCGCCATGTCCCACCCATCCGAAGGTTTTCTCGATGCCGCGCTGCTGCGACGGCTGGCCGGAGAAACGGCCTTCGCCCAGGGCGAGCGCTACTTTGCCGAAGGCCGGGTGCGGCAGTTGCGCGCGGCGGCCGACCGGGCCGCGGCCCGCGTGGAAGGTTCACGTTCGTACCGGGTGAAGCTGTGGCGGTCCCGCGGCGAATTGCAGTTTTCCTGCTCCTGCCCGACCGGGGCGGGCCGCGGGTTCTGCAAGCATTGCGTCGCGGTTGGCGCGGCGTGGCTCGCGGCACCCGGCGCCGGCGCCCCGCCGGACGCCGAACCTTCCTCCGGCCGTCCGGGTGATGACGCCGAGCGCGTAGTCGGGCATCGCGTCGTAGTCGACGTAGCCGTCGGTCTCGA
>CAXTMD010000333.1:0-5350 GCA_964245035.1 uncultured Chthoniobacterales bacterium | reverse complement strand
GCCGTAAAGAAAATGACCAGGAACGTGGTGATCGAGACGATCGACGCTTGCAGGATCGCCACCGGGCCGGCCCAAAGGATCAGGGTAAACGGCAGCGTCGCGCCGAGCAGGATGATGCCCAGCTTCACGTAGAACTCGACGCGGAACCCCGCGTCCAGCCAACGCGGCAGGCCCACGAGGTTGGAGATCACCAGCCCCAGGAACAACGCGACCAGCGGCGGCTCCAAGTTGTAGCGTTGCGACTGGTCCCAGTTGCCAGCGGCGAAGATCAGCAGCGAGAGCACGTAGACCAGCACGAACGACGGCACAAATTGCCGGGGTCGCTGGCCGATGAACGCGGCGGCGAACGTCAGCACCACCAGAAAGACCCCGAACTGGGCCGCGTAGCGCGCGGCGTTGGCGGCGAACTGCGCGCCGAGTTCGGGCAGGGTCGCCCACTTGGTCGGGGCCACGGCGATCCACGAGATCGAACGACCGCTGGCAAACAGCCCGTAAGCCAGCAGGACCACGAACAAACCGATCCAGACGGCCCACCAATCCTCCTTGCGCCAGAGTTCCTGCCACCAGGCTTGCTGCCGGGGCTCCGTGGCTTCCTGAGGGGTGATCGTGGCGGGTTCGTTCGGGGTCATGTTGAGGTTAGGTTTGGCGCTCGCCTAAAACCTTCTGTCATCCTTCGGCTCGCAGAACTCGCCTCAGGATGACAGAAGGTTTTAGGCACGCTTGATGAACAGAGTTGCTCGTTCCCCCGCAGCCTTACCGGCACTGCGGAGGAATGAGAGCGGAGCATTGCTAGATCTTCGCCAGCGCCGCGGCGAGGTCCGCCCGCAGGTCGTCCACGGCTTCCACGCCGACGGACAACCGCACCAGCGCGTCGCTGATGCCCAACGCGGCGCGCTGGTCGGGCGGGATGCTGCCGTGGGTCATGAGCGCGGGATGCTCGATCAGGCTTTCCACGCCGCCCAGGCTCTCGGCGAGCGCGAAGAGGTGCGTGTTCTCTAGGAACCGCCGCGTACCGGCGAGGTCGGTCCGCAGCGTGAGCGTGATCATCCCGCCGAAGCCGCCCTGCATCTGCCGCCGGGCGAGTGCGTGCTGCGGATGGCTGTCCAGACCCGGGTAGTGCACGCGCTCGACTTTGGGCTGCGCTTCCAGCCAGTGAGCCAGGTCGTCCGCGTTGGCGCAGGTGCGTTCCATGCGGATGGCGAGCGTCTTCACCCCGCGCAGGGCCAGGAAACTGTCCATCGGCCCGAGCACGGAGCCGACCGCGTTCTGGATGAACGCCAGCCGGTCGCCAAGTTCCTTGTTCTTGGCGTCGTCTACCACCGCGATCCCGCCGACCATGTCGGAGTGGCCGTTGAGGTACTTAGTGGCCGAGTGGATCACCACGTCGCAGCCCAGTTCCAGCGGACGCTGGAGGATGGGACTGGCGAAGGTGTTGTCCGCGACCGCCAGGGCACCGTGCTCGTGCGCCAACTGCGCGAGGGCTTCCAAGTCGGCGAGCTTGAGCAGCGGATTGGTCGGCGTTTCCATCCAGACCATCCTCGTCTCGGGCCGCAGCGCGGAGAGCAGGTTCTTCGGGTTGGTCAAGTCCACGAAGCTGAAGCTCAGGTTAGACGAATGCCGCCGCACGCGCTCGAACAAGCGGAACGTCCCGCCGTACAGGTCATCGCTGGCCACGATGTGGCTGCCGGCCGGCAGCGTCTCGAGCACGGTGCCCATCGCCGCGAGCCCGGAGGAAAACGCGAACGCCCGCGTGCCGCTTTCCAGGTCGGCGACGCAACGCTCGAAGGCCGAGCGCGTCGGGTTGATGCTCCGCGCGTAGTCGAAGCCCTTGTGCACACCGGGACTCTGCTGCACGTAGGTACTCGTCTGGTAAATCGGCGGCATGATGGCGCCCGTCGAAGGGTCAGGCGACTGCCCGGCGTGGATGACGCGGGTGGCCAGAGCTTGTTTGTCAGGAGAACTCATGAGAACTGGAGGCGCAGGTAGGAGAGCAAATCGGAGCGGGTGATGAGACCCAGGAAGCGGTCACCGTCCATGACGATGGCCACGCGGTCGCGGGCGAACACTTGCAACAGATCGTCGATGCCCGCGGCCGGCGGGAGCGTTTCCAGCCGGTCGGTCATGGCCGAGTGCACCAGGGAGCGGAAATGCGCCGGATCGGCGTGGACTTTGACCAGCACGTCCGACTCATCCAGGATGCCGACGACGTGGCCGGCGGCATCCACCACAGGCAACTGCGACACGTCGGCCGCGCGCATGCGCTTGTACGCGGTCGAGAGCGTGTCCTCCGGGCCGACCGCGATGACCTCGCCCGCCTCGTAGCGGTGCGAGATCAGGTCGCGCAGATCGCCCTGGGTCGTGCGCCGGATGAAGCCCTGCTCGGCCATCCAGAAGTCGTTGTACATCTTCGACAGATACTTGTTGCCGCTGTCGCAGATGAAGGTCACCACGCGCTTGGGCCGGGTTTGTTCGCGGCAGTAGCGCAGCGCCGCCGCCAGGAGCGTGCCGGTGGACGAACCGCCGAGGATGCCCTCCTGCCGCAAGAGTTCACGCGCGGTGGCGAAGGACTCCTCATCGGTAACCGAGTACGCCGCCCGCACGCGCGAGAGGTCGGCGATGTCGGGGATGAAGTCCTCGCCAATGCCCTCCACCGACCAACTGCCGGCTTGTCCGAGCACGCCTTCCTTGATGTAGGGCGTGAGGATCGAGCCGGCCGGGTCGGCCAGGACCATCTCCAAATCGGGTTGGACGCGCGCAAAAAAGCGGCTCAGGCCCGTGAGCGTGCCGGAACTGCCCACGCCGGTGACGACCGCATCCACGTCGTGGCCCATTTGATCCCAGATCTCGGGGCCGGTGCTCGTCTCGTGGCCGAGCGGGTTGGCCGGATTGGCGAACTGGTTGACGTAGAACGCGCCAGAAATTTCCGCCGCCAGGCGCGCGGCGAGGTCTTGGTAATACTCCAGGTGGCCGCGGCCCACGTCGGAGCGGGTCAGCCGCACGGTCGCGCCGAGCGCGCGGACGTGGCTGATCTTTTCCTGGCTCATCTTGTCGGGGATGACCAGCAGGCAGCGGTAACCCTTGGCCGCGGCGACGAGCGCCAGACCCAGACCGGTGTTGCCCGCGGTGGCCTCGACGACCGTGCCGCCGGGTTGCAGGCGGCCGTCGCGTTCGGCGGCCTCGATCATGGCGAGGGCCACGCGGTCCTTGATGGAACCGGTGGGGTTCTGGTTTTCCAGTTTGACGAACAATCGGCAGACGCCGGTGTCCAGCCGGGTGATTTCCACCAGCGGCGTGTTGCCGATGAGGGAGAGGACGGCGGGGAGCGGGTGTTCCGTGCTCGGGGGAGAAGCGAGGGTTGGCATGAACAAACGTCGATTCTCAAGCCGCTTGGCGCAAGCGCAGCAGGCGCTCGCCGGCGGCGTGGAGGGTTTCCTCCCGCTTGGCGAAGTGGAAGCGGATGAGGTGATGGACCGGCTCCGCGAAGAAAGAGCTTCCCGGCACCGCCGCCACGCCGATTTCCTTGGCCAGCCAATGGCAAAATGCCGTGTCGTCGGCATGACCGAACCCGCCGATGTCCACCAGCACGTAGTACGCGCCCTCCGGTTCGGTGAACTTCAAACCGGCGCGCCGCAGGTAGTCGAGGAACACGTCCCGCTGCCGGGTGTACGCGGCCGTGAGCGCCTCGTAGTATTCCGGCGGGAAGCGCAGCGCGGTCACGGCCGCCTCTTGCAATGGGTGCGGCGCACCCACGGTCAGGAAGTCGTGCACCTTGCGCGCCTGCGCGATGATCGGCGCTGGAGCGATGACGTAGCCCAGCCGCCAACCGGTGATCGCGTAGGTTTTCGAGAGCGAGCCGACCGTGAGCGTGCGTTCCCACAAGCCTGGCAGCGCGGCGGCATAGACGTGCCGGTGCGGTGCGTAGACGATGTGTTCGTACACCTCATCGGTGATGAGGAAGGCATCGTGCTCGCGCGCCAGTTCGCCGATGAAGAGGAGTTCCTCCGCCGTGAACACCTTGCCACACGGATTGGAGGGATTGCAGACGATGATGGCGCGCGGCCGTTGCGCGAAGGCGCGGCGCAACTCGTCGCGGTCAAAGCCGAAGCCGGGCGGGTGCAAAGGCACGTAGATCGGCCGCGCGCCGGCCAAGATCGCGTCGGCCCCGTAGTTCTCGTAAAAGGGCGAGAAGATCACGACCGCATCGCCCGGGTTGCAGACGGTCATGACGGCTACCAGCATCGCTTCCGTACCGCCGCAGGTGGCCACGACGTGCGCGTCCGGGTCGATTTCCACGCCCATGAGTCGGGATTGCTTTTCGGCCAGCGCGCGGCGGAACTCCGGCGCGCCCCAGGTGATCGCGTACTGGTGATGGTCGCCCTTGGCCATCTCGCGCGCGGCGGCGTCGAGCAATTCCTTGGGCGGGTCGAAGTCGGGGAAGCCCTGCGAGAGGTTGATGGCTCCGTGCTGACGGGCCACGCGGGTCATCTCGCGGATGACCGACTCCGTGAAACCGTGCAGGCGCTGGGCGGTGGCAGGCATGGGCGTGGCGACGCAGGCCGCGCCGTGCAAATGCCTATCGGCTAACTAGGAGAATGTCAAACACCGGCTTCGGCGTTACCTGCGGGTGAGGCGGGCGGTGCGAAGAGCAGGCAGGTGGTCGTCGCCGTCGCCACGATCCGCCCGCGCCGGTCGCACACCGTGCCTTCGGCCAGCGCGGTCTGGCGTCCCAGGTGAACGACCTTGCCCTCGGCCACGATCTCGCCCGTGCTCACGCGCACCCCGCGCACGAAGCTGACCTTGAACTCCAGCGTGGTGTACGCGCGGCCCGCCGGCAGCTTGGCTTGCACGGCGCAGCCCATCACCGAATCGAGCAGGGTCGCCAGTACCCCGCCGTGCACGGTGCCGATGGGGTTGTAGTGGAACTCGGCCGGCAGCAGACGCATGGTGATCCGGTCCTCCTCGGGCGGATCGAGTTGCACGCCCAGTAGCGCCAGCACCGGCGGCGGCGGCAACCGCCCCGCCTGGATGGCGCGCAGGAAGTCGATCCCGGCGAGCTGCGTGCCTGCCCGCGCCAATTCGGCCGGATCGCTCCAGGAGACTGTGCGCTGCCGGGGAGCGACCGAGTTGGCGGGCTCGGCGGAAGAAATCTGGGGGTCCATCTCTAATGACTTACCCCGCTTCGAGCAGGTGCGCTACCTGCCGTGCGGAAGCCTGCGCCCACGGTGTGGCTGACGCCCAGCCCAGCGCCAGGATCGTCGCGCCGCAGCCGACCATGATCCACCAGACCGGGTGCGTGGCCTGTGCAAAGCTGACCCCATGCGCCCGGGCGGCGCCGGCGACCGTGCCCGCC
>CAXTMD010000332.1:0-5355 GCA_964245035.1 uncultured Chthoniobacterales bacterium | reverse complement strand
GCGCCCGCGCCGACGGCGATCAGCGCATCGCGCCGCCGCGTGTCCGGCACCACGCGTCGCGTTGCGGGCGGAGGCGGCGGGGGCATGAACGCGCTACTTCGCGGGTGTTGGACGCGGTGGGTGCGGCGGCTCAGACTGCGGCGTCGACGGCGGCCGGTCCTCCAGCGGCGCGGCGGCGCGGCGCGATCCCCCGGCGTCTTCCTTGCCGTGCGTGGCGTGCTCCGTCTGCTTATTCACATCCTCCAGACCGGCGATGGCCGCCCCACCCAGCGGGATGAAGTGCCGCCCGCGCCCGCTCATTTCCCAGACGTAGCGGCGCAGCAGCACCTTGACCGTCGCGGACAGCGGCACCGCCAGCACCGCGCCGATGGGTCCGCCCAGCAGCAGCCCCCAGCCAAACACCGACAGGATCACCGTCACCGGGTGCAGGCCCACGGAGTCGCCGACGATCTTGGGCGAGATGACCGTGCTCTCCAGCGTCTGCACGGTGAACATGATTAGCACGACGTAGAATGGGTGCCACAGGTCGCCGTACTGGATGATGGCGACCAGGATCGCCGGGATGTAGCACAGGATGATGCCCAGGTACGGGATGAACGTCAGCACGACCACCAGCAGCCCGATGAAGAACGCAAAATCCAGTCCCATGATCGCCAGGCTGCCGCCGATGAGGATGCCGTCGATGGTGCTGACGACGAGTTGCCCTCGGAAGAACGCCACGATGTAGCCGTTGATTTCCAGCAAGACGCTGACGACTTCTTTCTTGAAGGGCGAATCGCGGATGGGCAGGTACTCGTTCCAGTGCCGGGCGATGTTGCGCGACTCGACGAGCAGGAAATACAGGTAGACCGGGATGATGATGGCATCGAGCAGCGCGCCCGCTGCGCCGAGCACGCCGCCGAGGCTGGTGATGAGCAGCTTCCACAGGCTGTCGAGCACGGCCGGGATGCGGCCTTCCAGCGCCGGGAGTTGCTTTTGGATGTAATTGCGGATGCCGTTGGGCTGGAAGGCCAGGCTCGGCGCGGGTCCGTCCTGGGGAGGCACGCCGGCGTTGCTGTCGCCCTTTGGCGAGGCGGCAGGCGCGGGCGAGGCGTTGTCGGTGGGCGAAGCGCTCGGCGACGGCGACGGCGAGGATTTCGGGCCGGGCAGGATGCCGTTGAGCTTGCTGAGACGCTGCTCGGCGGCGTCGAACAATGACAGGAGCCGTTCCTGCGCCTTGCGGGCGTACTCCGGTGCACCTTGCACCATCTCGGAGGTCGAGTCGTAGATGCGCGGCACCACGGCGACGCCCAGTGTCCCGAGCAGCAGCACGATGAGCAGGAACACGACCAGCACCGCCCACATGCGCGACAGCCGCGTGCGCGCGGTCAGGGCTCGCACGAGGGGTTCCAGCAGGTACGCCAGCACCGCCGCCAACGCGAAGGGCAGCAGCACCGGCTGGAAAAATGCCACCGACCGGCCGAACAGGCCGATGATCGTCAGCGCCACCGCCGCACCGACGACGACAGCCAGGTAGGTGAAGACCGTCCACAGGACACGGCGCTGCCAGGCGGTTGGATAGTTCCTCATTGCGCGCAAGAGCTAATCCGCCCCTCGCCCCCCGGCAACCGGGAACCCTGGACGGCGCGCGAAAAGTTCCGGGCAGGCAACGCAGTTGCCTCACATCGCCGCGATCACGCCATCGCCGAACTCCGAGCACTTCACCTCGGTCGCGCCATCCATGAGCCGGGCGAAGTCGTACGTCACCTTCCTGCTGGCAATCGCCCCGTTGAGGCCCTTGATGATCAGATCCGCCGCTTCGTTCCAGCCAAGGTAGCGGAACATCATCTCGCCCGAGAGGATCACCGAGCCCGGGTTGACCCGGTCGAGGTTGGCGTACTTGGGCGCGGTGCCATGCGTGGCCTCGAAGATCGCGTGGCCCGAGCGGTAGTTGATGTTGCCGCCCGGGGCGATGCCGATGCCGCCGACCTGCGCCGCCAGCGCGTCGGAGAGATAATCGCCGTTGAGGTTGAGCGTGGCGATCACGTCAAAGTCCTCCGGCCGCGTGAGCACCTGCTGGAGCGTGATGTCGGCAATCGCGTCCTTGACGATGATCTTGCCCGCTTTGCTGGCGGCCTTCATCTCGTCGTTGGCCGCCGCCTCGCCCTGGGCCGCCTTGGTCTTCTCCCACTTGGCCCAGGAGTACGTCTGTTCGCCGAACTTTTTGTCGGCCAGCTCGTAGCCCCAGTCGCGGAACGCGCCCTCGGTGAACTTCATGATGTTGCCTTTGTGCACCAGGGTCACGCTCTTGCGCTTCTGGGCGATGGCGTACTCGATGGCCGCCTCCACGAGCCGGCGCGTGCCGACCTTGCTCACGGGCTTGATGCCGATGCCCACCTCCAGCGGCGAATCAGCAAATCCGGTGGCGTTCTCCGCGTGGGTTTCCGGCTCGCTGCCGTGCACCCACTCGCTCGTCGCGGTTGCCGTGCCGAAGCGGATTTTCTTGAAGTCTTTGCCGAACTTGGAGGCAAGGAATTCCAGGACGGTCTGCGCTTCGGCCGTGCCGGCCTGGTACTCGATGCCGGCGTAGATGTCCTCCGTGTTCTCGCGGAAGATGACCATGTCCACCTTCTCCGGCCGCTTCACGGGCGAAGGCACCCCGGAGAAATATTGCACGGGCCGCAGGCACACGTAGAGGTCCAGGAGCTGGCGCAGGGCGACGTTGAGCGAGCGGATGCCGCCGCCGACGGGGGTGGTCAGCGGTCCCTTGATCCCCACGAGGTACTCGCGGAACGCCTCCACGGTCTCGTCGGGGAGCCAGTTGTCAAACTGGTCCTTGGCCGCCTGGCCGGCGAAAACCTCGTACCACGAAATCTTCTTTTGGCCGCCGTAGGCTTTCTCGACCGCCGCGTCGAGCACGCGCACGCTCGACGCCCAGATGTCCGGTCCCGTGCCGTCGCCGCGGATGAAAGGCAGGATCGGCTGGTCGGGAACCTGGAGTTTGCCGCCGGAAATCGTGATCTTTTCTCCGGTGGTCGGGGCGGCGGGGGCAGTGGCCATGATGCGTACTTGTAAAGGATTGTTTTACGGGGTTCTGCGAGATTGGCAACGAAACACCTTTTCCCTCTGAAAGCCATCGGAAAAAACACCGTCCTGACCGCCCGTTTTTGCTTTGTCCGGCGGCCCGTTTCAGCCATGCTCGCGCGGATGGTCCACGCGACGCTTGAAGCCCCGCCCGCGCCCTGCCCCACGGCGGCGCGTCCGGCGTCCTCGTGGCGCTACCCGCGTTGGAACGTCAGCCGCCACGCGGCCACCTTCCGCGCGGCGGACGCGTTCGTCGTGTCCATCCAGAAAAGCGGCCGGACCTGGGTGCGGGTGTTCCTGGCCGCGTACTTCGCCGGCCGCCGCCGGCCGGGGCTGGTTTACACCCACGATCTCTGGGAGCACGTCACCAAGGGCTGCCCGGGCGAGCGGCTGCGCGGCAAATGGCTCATCCCCCGCGCCGACGCGGCGAACAAGCCGATCCTGCTCGTGGCGCGCGACCCGCGCGACGTGATGGTGTCGCTGTTTTTCCACCTGCAACGGCGCGCGCGCACCTACGGCGGGGATCTGCCGGCGCTCTTGCGGCACCCGGTCTACGGGGTGCGTGCGGTGGTGGCGATCATGAACCGCTGGCTACGCGAATGGGACCGCCCTGGGCACCTGCACCTGCTGCGCTACGAGGACGCGCGCACCGACCCGGCCGGGACGTTCGCGCAGGCCGTGCAATTCCTGCGGCCGGGGGCGGAGATCGACGGGGCGGCGCTGGAGCGTGCGTTGGAGATCGCCAGCTTCGAGAACATGCGGCGCCTGGAGGCGGGCGACTGCCGCGCGCCGGGCGTGGAACTGGTGGCCAGCCTCAAGGAGGAAGCCCTGCGGCCGTGCGACGTGCGCGACCCCGACAGCTTCAAGGTGCGCCGCGGCAAGGTCGGCGGGTACGTGGACTACCTCGGCGCGGCGGACATCGCGTTCCTCGACCGAGAGATCGGGCGGCTCGATCCCCGCTACGGCTACGGCGAGCGGTGAGGGTCAGCCCACCTCACTCCGCGGCCCTGCTCACCGTGTAGTTTTCGCGGTTGTTGCCAACCAGCAAAGCCGTCTGGCCATCCTTGTTGAAGGTCAGTTCATCCTTGTACCGCCCACCGCTAAAAACGATGGCGTACCTGCGCTCCGCGTCGGGGCCGCTCACGTACCGCCAGGTGCCGCGGGTCCCATCCGTCATTTCACAGGTGCCGTCGGTCTTGAAGGTGACGGTCTCGTGGTGGTGCCAATCCCATTTGCCGACGATAGGGTCCGGGATGCGCCGCGCCGTGTAGTTCTCCTGGTTGTCCCCGATGAGCAGCGCGGTCTGCGCTCCCTCGCTGAAGCTCAGTTCCTCAAGAAAGCCGCGCTGCGGCCAGGTCACCGCGTAGGTGTACGTGCCCGGCTGCGAGGGCATAGCCTTCCAGGTCACCTTGCTGCCGTCGCTCACCATGCCGGTGCCATCGGCATAAAACGTGACGGTGATGTGGTGGTGCGTGGCCCATTTTCCAACGATGGGGTTGCCCCCCTCGGCAGAGCGCGTGCTTGGCGCTGGCGTCTCCGGGTCTCCGCGCAGGGGCAGGGCACCGGAGACAGCCAGGAAGAGAAGCAGGAGGGTATGGGGACAGCAGGATATTTTCATACGGGTCAAATAGCCAACGGGGAACTGCACCAAGCCTCAGACAACATCATCGCCCGCACGACGTTCACCGGCCGTGAACAGGCCCGGTGTTTCTCTCCGCAAACGACTGAACACCAAGCCTCAGAGCCGCAGCTTGCGCAAGGCAGGCGGCCGACGAACTTTCGCCCCGTGCTTGGCCCTGCGGCCGCGTTGGTAGCCCGCCATCGTCCGGCTGATGATCGCCCGCAACGCGGCGTGGGTCACCGGCTTGAGCACGGTCGCGTCCACCGCCGACGAGAGTGGGTGAGCCTCTTCGCCGCTGTAGCCCGTGAGCAGGATCACGCGCGTCGGCGGCGCGATCTGCTTGAGGGCGGCGGCCAACTCCTCTCCGGGCATGTGCGGCATCGCGCGGTCCGTGATGACCAGATCGAACGTGCGTTTGCGGAACTTCTCCAGCGCCTCCCGGCCGTCCTGCGCGGTCTCGACCGTGTGCAGATCGTGCGCCAGGTAGTGGCGCAGGATGTTGACGAATACCGGCTGGTCGTCCACGACCAGAATCTTCCAGGGCCGCTGGACCTCCGGCGCGGCAGCCTCCGCCGACGGTTCGGCGGCGGGCGGAGGCCGGCACGGCAGCACGAAGCGAAACGTGGTGCCGAGGCCCGGGGTGCTGTGCAGGTCGATGCGCCCGCCGTGGC
>CAXTMD010000331.1:0-5361 GCA_964245035.1 uncultured Chthoniobacterales bacterium | reverse complement strand
CGCTGGCCGTCGGCGGCCTCGGGGCTCCTCTCTCCGTCTTCGCGGAGGAGGAAACCCATCCGCTGCCCCTGCTCGCTGGACCTGCGCATGGACAGATCCACCGAGCGGGCATGATCTACCGTCCGCTCGGCCACACCGGCGAGACCGTTTCGCTGGTCGGCGTGGGCGGCGCGCACCTTTCCGCCTGCTCCGAGGACGAGGCGATCCGCATCACGCGCAGCGCGTTGGACCGCGGGGTCAACTTCCTGGACAACTGCTGGGACTACGGCGGTGGCCGGAGCGAGGAACGCATGGGCAAGGCCCTGCGCGACGGCTACCGTGACAAGGCGTTTTTGATGACCAAGATCGACGGCCGCGACCGCGCGACCGCCGCCCGCCAGATCGACGAAAGCCTCGCGCGCCTGGGCACGGACCACCTGGACCTGCTCCAGCACCACGAAATTTTGCGCACGAGCGACGCCGACCGCGTCTTTGCACCCGGCGGGTCGATGGAAGCCGTCGTCGCCGCGAAGAAGGCCGGCAAGGTGCGCTTCATCGGGTTCACCGGCCACAAGGACCCGGCGATGCACCTGCACATGTTCGCGGTGGCCGACAAACACGAGTTCCATTTCGACACGGTGCAGATGCCGCTCAACGTGATGGACGCGCAGTTCCGCTCGTTCGCGCGGGAGGTCGTGCCCGCGGCGACCCGGCGCGGGGTTGCCGTCCTGGCGATGAAGACGATGGGCTGCGGCTTCGTGCTCAAGAGCAACACGGTCTCTCCCGTCGAATGCCTGCACTACGCGATGAGCCTGCCGGTGGCGACGGTGATCACCGGCATGGACAAGTTCGAGTACCTCGACCAGGCGTGCGATGCGGTGCGGACCTACCAGCCGCTCGACCAGCAACAGGTCGCCGCGCTGCTGGACCGCACGCGGGTCGCCGCCGCCGAGGGCAAGTACGAACGCTACAAGATCAGCGAGTACTTCGACGGCACGGCGAAGCACCCCGAGTGGATGGGGTGAAGCGGCTAGCGCGTCGGTTTAGATCAATGCCCGCGGTTCCTCGACGCTCCGGCGGAACAGGAGTTGATCCACGCTGAAAATGCCCGAGCCGTGAAAAGCGATGTAGAGGAAAATCCAGCAGTAGATCACCGCCGGTTCGCCGTGATTCACCAGCGGAACGGACAATCCCTTGGCGTGCACCATGAAGTAGGCCACCGCCATCTGCCCGCTGCAAATAAATGCCGCCCAATCCCCAAGCAGGCCAAAGGCCACCATGAAACCGCCGATCAGTTCGATCCAGCCGCCGACGACGAGGAACGTCGGCAGCGACGACGGCGGGTGGGTTGGATCGGGGAACATGCCGAGAACCTTCTGCGCGCCGTGGCAGGCGAACAGCAAACCGATGATGATGCGCAGCAGCGCGTAGACGATGGGCGAGTACCGGCCGAGAAAGCGTGACATAGCTTGCATTGTTGCGGCGTGGGGCGCACGGGCACAAGCGCGATTTTGCAACGGCCGCTGGATTCGCCGTGCGGACCCGCTATAAAGGGGGCCATGAAGCCCAAGCCGTTTTGCCGTCTGCTGTTTTGCTTTCTCGGCCTCGCAACCGCTGCCCGTGCGCAGGACATCGTCGAGCCGCACGGGTTGTGGGACGTGTACGCGCGCTACCTCAAGCCCGCCAAGTACGTGGACCTCACGCACACGATCACGCCGTCGATCCCGGTGTGGGCGGGGTTTGCGCCGTCGAAGTTCGCGCGCACGGTCAACCCCAAGACGGGCCAGCCCTACGAGTACAAGACCGACAACTTCGAGGCGAGCGCGTACAATCTCGCCACCGACCAGCTAGGCACGCAGCTCGACCCGCCCGCTCACTGGAACCCCGACTACCCCGCCATCGACGAGTTGCCAGCGACGTTTTGCGTGCGCCCGCTGGTGGTCATCTCCATCGTGGACAAGGTCAAGCAGGACCCCGGTTACCAGATGGGGGTGGCCGACATCGAAGCGTGGGAAAAGGAACACGGCCCGATCCCGGAGGGCAGCGTGGTGTTCATCCGCTCGGACTGGTCCAAACGCTGGCCCGATCCGAAGCTGGCCACCGAGGAAAAGTTCCCCGGCGTGACCCTCGCCGCCCTGAAGTTCCTGCACCTTCAGCGGCGGGTCCTCATGCACGGCCACGAGGCGCTCGACACGGACACCACGCCGGACCTCGAAGGCGAGGCGTGGCTGCTGCGCAATGGCTACACGCAGGGCGAGGGCATCTGCAACCTCGACCAGGTGCCGGAGACTGGCGCGCTGGTAGAGATCGGCTACCCGAAGTTTGGTGGCGGCACGGGCGGCTACGCGCGCTACATCGCCATCTGCCCGCCGGATTGGAAGTACGGCGTGACAATCGATCCTTCGAAAGAATCACCGATGCCCAAAAAGGACCGGCCGCTCCACTGGGACGAAAAGGCCGGGATGCGCGTGCGGTGATCTAGGCGTCGAGCAGCCACGTCATGAGTCCGTCTTCGCGTGCACTGTTCACGGTCCTTCTGCTTGCTGGTTGCACCTCGGCCTGCCAGCAGCCTACCACCATCGACGCACCAGCGTCTGCGTACGTCGGCAAAGGGAAATGCCCGGTCTCAAAAGCGGATATTGCCGCCGCTGTCGCTGCGGCACAGCGCTCGAAACACTCTTCTGGTGGACAGATTTATTTGGTGATGATTGTCAGCAAGCAACAAATCGAGGTGATGTACGGCGACGTTGCCGGCATCTCTGTGATCGCACAGCGAATCCAAGGTCGCTGGCAGGTGGTCGGGATCGGAGGGTGGAACTCCTGATGGCTCGACTGAGCCTGCCTCAGCCCTTCTTCGTTACGCGCGCCGGGGTGGTGGTCGTGTCACCCGGTGTGATGTCGTGTTCGGTCTCGGCAATGCTGCCGCCGGATTTCTCGGCTTCGGTTTCCTTGTGCGCGCCGTGGGGTTGATCGTGCGCGGTCTTCTTGCCGGGCTGCGGGACGTGCACCGCACCCTCGGTGAGATCTTCACCGTGCTTCTGCTTCTGGTTGATGACTTTTTTGTCGTGCTGAACGTTGCGTGGGTCGGACATAGGGATAAAAGAATCGGACGCGCGGCGGTTTCTGGACTTTCGCCGCTGGTCTTTGTGCCGTAGACTCGCGGCCGGCAGGAGTCCGACTGCTTCCCCTATGAGCAACGAAATTATCCTCCGCAAGGTCCAGGCCCTCGGCGTCGTGGATCCGCTCAAAGCGACGGCGGAGACCGTCCGGATCGTGCTCGGCGCGTACTTCACCAAGAAGGCGCTCGACGAGGAAACCTTCCGCGGCTACATGGGCATGCTCAACCCCTCGCTGCTCATCCTCATGGAGGGGCTCAAGGCGTTCTCGCTCGACCAGTCCGGCATTTCGCACAAGGTCCAGAACACGGTGGAGCTGGCCCTCAGCGTGCTCAAGACGCGGCTGGAGCGCCCGGACATCACGCCGCAGGAGGCGCGCGAGATCCGGCACGAAATCCTCGCGCTGGTGCGCGAGGCGCGCGACGAATCCAGCGAACAGCGCATCCTGACGGTGGGTTTGGCGGCGTTTGCGACGACGGCGCTGGTGGCCGTGGCCGGCGGGATCATGGCCGCGCTGAACGAACGCCGCGGCGGCGGCAAGATGCTTGGCGGCATCAACGTGCCTTTGCTCAAAGGCAAATAGACGCGCTCCAGCGAGCCTCACGCAAGATCCGCCAAGCCGCCAAGGAGAAGAGGGCAAAGCGGAGAACAAACGGTTTCTGCTCACAGCCGCCCTACTTCTTCGTTCTTCCCCTTTGCGGCTTGGCGGACTTTGCGTGAGGCTCCCGGCCATCATGCCCCACGACAAGCGCGCCCTCGTCACCGGCGGCGCGGGCCTCATCGGCTCGCACGTCACCGATCACCTCCTCCGCGAGGGTTACACCGTCCGGGTCCTCGATAACCTCGAACCCCAGACCCACCGCCTCGGCAAGCCGGCGTGGGTCAACGCCAAGGCGGAATTTGTCCAGGGCGACCTGACCGACCGCGCCACCGTGCACGCCGCGATGGAAGACATCGACGTGATCTTCCACCAGGGCGCCTACGGCGGCTACATGCCCGAGATCGCCAAGTACGTGCGGGTCAACAGTTTCGGCACCGCACAGATGCTGGAGGTCATCCGCGAGGAAAACCTGCCGATCAAGAAGATCGTCGTGGCCAGCAGCCAGGCCGTCTACAGCGAGGGCGCGGCGAACTGCCCCGCGCACGGGCTGGTGTTCCCGAGCGTGCGTCCGGTCGAACAACTCCGCACCGGCGACTGGACCGTGCACTGCCCGCAATGCGGCGCGCCGACCACGCCCGTGCCCACGCCGGAAGAAGCGCCCGTCGGCGGCGAGACGGTTTACGGGCTGACCAAGGTGGACCAGGAAAAGCTCGTCCTGCTGTGGGGCAAGCAGGTGGGCATCCCGACGGTGGCGCTGCGGTACTCGTGCACGTACGGGCCGCGGCAGTCCATTTTCAACCCTTACACGGGCGTCATCGCGATTTTCTGCACGCGCCTGCTCAACGGCCTCGCGCCCGTGCTCTACGAGGACGGCGAGCAGACGCGCGACTTTTCGTTCGTCGAGGACATCGCGCGGGCGAACTGGCTCGTGGCCGAGAGCGACGCGCTCGACGGCCTGCCGATCAACGTCGGCAGCGGCCGGGGCGTGCCGATCCGCGAGGTGGCCGAGGGGATCAGCGAGGCGCTGGGGATCAAGATTGCGCCCGAGGTCAACGGCGAGTTCCGCCCCGGGGAGATGCGGCATCTTACCAGCGGCACGCAGCGGATCCGCGACGGCGTCGGCTACGCGCCGCAGACTGACCTGCTCACCGGCGTCGGGCGCTACCTAGAATGGATCCGCGGCCAGGGCGACGTGAAGGATTACTTCACCGAGGCCGCGCAGGGGCTGAAGGCCAAGGGCATCGTGCACCGGGCGGCGGCCAAATCCTCCTGATGCCCGGTCCGCACGCCCAGCGGCTGCAAGCGCCCGTCCTCGACTACGCGCGGACAGACTTCACGACGCTGGCGCAAAGCCTGACGGTGGGCGAGGCGTTGGAGCAGATCCGTCGGGACGGCATCGGCGAGCGCATCGTTTACTTCTACGTGACCGACGCGGACGGCAAGCTGGTGGGCGTGCTGCCCACGCGCCGGCTGTTGACCGCGCCGGCCGACCAGGGGCTGTCGCAGGCCATGGTGCGCCGGGTGGCGGCCATCCCGCAGACCGCCACGCTGATGGAGGCGTGCGACCTGTTCGTGCTCTACAAGTTTTTGTCGTTCCCCATCGTCGACGCCGAGCGGCGGATGGTCGGCGTGGTGGACGCGAGCCTCTTGACGGAGGAACTGCTC
>CAXTMD010000330.1:0-5366 GCA_964245035.1 uncultured Chthoniobacterales bacterium | reverse complement strand
GTGTCAGCTCGGTCAGGGTGATCTCCACGTCGGCGTGGTGCCGGCGGAAGGAACGCAGCACCGTCGGCAGCCATTCGTAGGAAAGCTGCGCGATGAAGCCGATGGCGAGCCGGCCGGTCTCGCCGCGTGCCGCACGCACGGCGGCGCGCGCCCCTTCGTCCGCCGCGCGCAGCAGGCGGCGGCCGTGGTCCAGAAACACCTTGCCCGCCGCCGTCAGCGCGACGTGGTGGCGGTCGCGGTCCAGCAGGACCGCACCGAGTTCTTCCTCAAGTTGGTGGATTTGCACGCTCAGCGCCGGTTGCGAGACGTGCAGACGTTCGGCGGCCTTGCGGAAGTTCAGTTCTTCCGCCGCCGCCACGAAATAGCGAATGTGGCGAAGCTCCATGTGGCTGGTATGCTGCTGCTGATAATTATATCTAATCACGGAAACAAGTAGAAAGTAATTCAATTTTCACGGTGCTGGGCGACCTTCTTTTCACAACCTTTTATGACCAACACCGTTTCTCTTTCCCCACGTTTGATTTCCGCGGCGCCAGTCTCCCCCACGTTGCTGCGTGTCCCCGCCGAGGACCGCTTCGGCCAAAGCATGCTGCTGGGCTTGGTCGCGGCCACCGCGCCCGCCGTCGTTTATGCCCTGCTGCAAGCTTGGAACCTCGCGAGCGGCGACGCCTTGATGCAGGCCGTCCGGACGTTCATTCCGTAAAGCAACCAACGTCCGCTCCGCATGGGTTAGGCAGCGTGGATGATGCCAGACTAGCCCAACGCTGGCCTGCCTTTCCGGAGCGCGGTGCGGCTTGCTTTCCAACGCGCCGCCGACGAACTTGCGGCCGTGACCCCGCCGGGAACAAAGCGCTTCGAGGTAGAACCCGACGGGTTTGCGACGGTCACAGGCGTTCTTGAGCCGGCGGAACGACGCGAGTGGCTGGATACCCTCGGCTCGGTGGACGGAGCCGGACGGCGCGGGTTGCTGACCTCGCCCGCAGTGGCTAGGTGGGCACGGTCGGCGCGGATGCTCGCGCTGGTGCGTCCGCACACCAACCAGGAGCCGCGGCCTGTCCGGGCGATCTATTTCGATAAGTCGCCCGGGGCAAACTGGCTCGTCTCCTGGCATCAGGATTTGACGCTGACCATGCGTTCGCGCATCGAATCGCCGGGTTTCGGTCCTTGGAGCACGAAGGATGGTGTTCCGCACGTCCAGCCGCCGGTCGAACTTCTGGAGCGAATGCTGACCGTGCGCCTGCACCTGGACGACGCCGATGCGTCCAACGGTGCGCTGCGCGTGCTGCCGGGCTCGCACCGGCTGGGCCGGCTCACGGCCGCGCAGATCCAGGAACAACGCGCACTCCAGCCTGACGTGCTCTGCGCGGCATCTGCCGGCGACGCGCTGCTCATGCGCCCGTTGCTGCTGCACGCCTCCGGCCGCTCGACCAGCGAACGCCACCGCCGCGTGCTGCACATCGAGTACGCCGCTTTCGACTTGCCCGGCGGGCTCCAATGGCATGAAAGCGCCGGCTGAACCGCGTCGCGGTTGGGGGCGCGACCTCGCTGACCCGCGCTGGATCAAAGCCAAGGGCCTGCTCTTTGTCGTATCGGGCTGCCTCGCGGCAGCGCAGCTGCTGGTGGAGCACCCCTCGCTGCTCGACGCCGCCCTGCTGGCGATCTGCGTCTGGAGCTTCTGTCGCGCGTACTAACTTTGCCTTCTACGTGATCGAACACTACGTCGACCCCGGCTACAAGTTCTCCGGCCTGGGTTCGTTCGTGCGCTACCTGCGCGGCCGGAGGTGATTTTCCCGCTTGCGGGCACCGGAGTCCGGCCGGAAAGTTCCCCGCAGCCCGCCCGGACGCCAAGGTGGCGAAATTGGTAGACGCGCCAGACTTAGGATCTGGTTCCGCGAGGAGTCGGGGTTCGAGTCCCCGCCTTGGCACAGTCTTGACGCCGTCTGCGCCCGGGGTTCCTTACCATTTTGTAATCTTTTGGAAAGCTCCCCGTCACGCGCGGGGACGAACTTTATTGCCATGCTCAGCCATCCTTCTTCACCCTACAAAATGTTTTCCAAGCCCGTTTTCTCGGCGGCAATCGTCGGCACCGCCGCGCTCATCGCCGGCACCACGTTCGCGTTGACCGACCCCACCCCGCCGGCCAAGCCCGACAACGGCGCGCAGCCGGAGGTCAAGGTCGAGCGCGCCCCCGTGGACCGCGGCCGGACCCCGGCCGGCTCGTTCGCGCCCATCGTCCAGAAGGTCGCGCCCAGCGTCGTCGAGGTCAACGTGACCTCCAAGGGCAACCCCAACGGCGGGATGACCGATGACGAATCGGATCTCTTCCAGCGCTTCTTTGGCCAGGGGCGCCGCCGCAACCTGCCCGGCGGCGGCAACGACGACTCGTTTGCCCCGCGCCAGCGCGGCCTCGGCTCGGGCGTCATCGTCTCCGCGGACGGCTACATCCTGACGAACCGCCACGTGGTCAACGGCGCGAGCGACATCCGCGTGGCGCTCGCCGACGGACGCGAGTTCGCCGCCAAGGTCATCGGCGCGGACGAAAAGACCGACGTGGCCGTCATCAAGATCAGCGCCAAGGACCTGCCGGCGATCACCTTCGCCGACAGCAACGACCTGGCCGTGGGCGACGTCGTGCTCGCCGTGGGCAACCCGTTCGGCATCACCCAGAGCGTGACGCAGGGCATCGTCAGCGGCAAGGACCGCCAGACGGGCAACGCCACCGACGAGGATTTCATCCAGACCGACGCGGCCATCAACCCCGGCAACTCAGGCGGCGCGCTCGTGGACGTGGAAGGCCGCCTGGTGGGCATCAACACGGCCATCCTCAGCCGCACCGGCGGCAACCAGGGCATCGGCTTTGCCATCCCTTCCAACCTCTGCCAATGGGTCATGAACAGCCTGGTCAAGAACGGGCACGTGGACCGCGGCTTCCTGGGGGTCGCCCTCCAGCCCGTGTTGACGCCCGCGCTCGCCGAGCAGTTCGGCCTCGACAAGGTCAGCGGCGCGCTGATCGCGGAAGTCACTCCCGGTAGCCCGGCCGAGAAGGGCGGCCTCAAGAGCGGCGACGTGGTGCGCACGTTCAACAACCAGCCGGTGCGCGACGCGGCGCAGTTCCGGCTCCAGGTCGCGGAGACCGTGCCCGGCACGAAGGTCCCCGTGCAGGTCATCCGTGAGCGTGAGCCCAAGGAGCTGGAGGTGACGGTCAACGATCAACCCGGCCAGACGCTCGCCAAAGGCAACCGCGCCGATGCGCCCAACGGCAAAGGGCACGAGGCGTTGGCGGGTGTCGCGGTCGTCGATCTCGACGGCGCGGCGCGCCGGCAACTGAGCGCCCCGGAGAACATCCGCGGCGCGGCGATCTCGGACGTTCCGCAGAACTCCGCCGCGTACGAAGCGGGCCTACGCGAGGGCTTCGTGATCGTCGAAATCAACCATCACCCCGTCAAGACTGCGCAGGATGCCGTGGACCTGACCTCGCATCCCACCAGCAACCAGACGCTGGTCAAGGCGTGGACGCCCAACGGCACGCGCTTCTTCACGGTCGAGGAAGACAACGCTGCCGAATGATCGTCCTGGCTTGAGCAAAAGCTAGCTCTCCCCTCGCCTTCCCGGCCTCGTGCAAACGTCGGCCGGGAGGGTTTCTTGTTATTCACATGCCCGGATAACGGGGAAAATTCCTTCGAATGCGGGAATCCGGATGCGATCCGCTAATATCTGTTATTCAGGGGTTTATCTTCTTGTTCACCGCCGCCTCGCACTTGTGAATAACTTGTGAATACCGCTTCTCACGCAAACCCGGGTCGACGCGCCAGGAACTTCCCCCGCCCTGCCGTGCCGACGAACTTTCCGTCGCGCACGGCCACCTCGCCACGCAGGGTGACCACGCTCGGCCGGCCCTCGATGGCCCAGCCCTCGAACGCGCTGTAGTCTAGGTTCATCGCCTGTCCGGCGGCCGTGATCGTGCCGCGGAACTCGGGGTCGTACACGACCAGGTCGGCGTCCGCGCCGGGCTGGATCGTCCCCTTCTGCGGGAAAAGGCCGAAGATCTTGGCCGCGCGCGTACTGGCTACGTCGACGAAGGTGTGCAGGTCGATCCGCCCCGGACGCACGCCGTGGGTATAGAGCAGGTTGACGCGATCTTCCAGGGCCGGGATGCCGTTGGGGATCTTGGTGAAATCGTCGCGTCCGAGCGTCTTTTGCGAGCCGAAGTCGAACGGCGCGTGGTCAGTGGCCACGGTGTCGATCAACCCGGCGCGCAGCCCATCCCAGAGCACCGCCTGGTTGCGGCGGTCGCGCAAGGGCGGCGACATGACGTACTTTGCCCCTTCGAAGTCGGGCCGCTCGGCGTCCGTGCGGTCGAGCAGCAGGTACTGGATCAGGGTTTCCACGCGCACGTGCACGCCGCGCGCGCGGGCGGCCAGGGCGTGTTGCAGCGCCTCCTCGCAGCTCAGGTGGACGATGTAGACGTGCGCGCCGGTGAGTTGGGCGAAGGTCATCAGGTGGTGCACCCCCTCGGCCTCGACGATTGGCGGGCGGCTTTCGTGGTGCGCTGCCGGCCCACGCACCCCGGCGGCGAGCAGTTCGCGCTGGCGTTCGGCGATCAGCGTCTCGTTTTCGCAGTGGGCGGCCACGACGACGCCGAGTTCGCGTGCGAGCGACAGCGCCCGGTACAACTCGCCGTCATCGATGCCAAATGCTCCCTTGTAGGCCAGGAAGATTTTGAAGGAAGCCACACCCTGCGCCACGATCTCGCGCAACTGCGCGGCCGAGGCGTCGTCGAAGCGGGTCACCCCCATGTGAAACGAGTAGTCGCAGGCCGAGCGGCCGGCGCTCTGTTCGCTCCAGGTCCGGAAGCCGTCGGCCGGCGAGGTGTCGCGCGCGGGACAGCACATGTCGAAGATCGTCGTCGTGCCGCCGATCAGCGCCGCGCGGCTGGCGCTCTCGTAATTGTCCTTGGAGAATGTGCCCATGAACGGCAGGTAAACGTGCGTGTGCGGGTCGATGAATCCGGGGAACACGTACTTGCCCGTGGCGTCGATGACCTCCGCGCCGGCGGGTGCGGCGAGGCCACGGTCGATGCGGGTGACCGTCTCGCCTTCGCAGAGGATGTCCGCGACGTAACGCTGGCTGGCGGTGACGATTTCGCCGTTTTTGATGAGCAAAGCCATGGCAAGGAGGGTTGCATTGAATCGTTCCCGCGCTAAAGGAAAACTTTCACGCGATGCGAAAACCCCTCGGAGGTCCGCTGCCCCGGCGCGTCGGGACCGGGAACTGCTCCCCAGCGACGAGCGGCCGGCCGGCCGAAGCGCCGGCCGCGGAGCTTTCTGCCCCCTCCCCCGGTCGCGTGATCCTCGACACCCTTAAAC
>CAXTMD010000329.1:0-5384 GCA_964245035.1 uncultured Chthoniobacterales bacterium | reverse complement strand
TCCGGCTCGCAGCCAAGGCGGAGATGCGCGCCTTCAAGCCTCACTCGCGCGAATATGCACGCATCAACGCGCTGCAAAACGTGTTCAAGGTGCTCATCAACGCGTTCTACGGTTACCTGGGTTTTGCGCAGGGGCACTTCGCCGACTACGACGCCGCCGCACGCGTGACCGAGATCGGCCGTGACTTGCTCAAGCAGATGGTGGCCTGGCTGCAAGGCCACGAGGCGAACGTCATCGAGATCGACACGGACGGAATTTACTTCGTGCCGCCCGAGAAGGCGACGGCGAAGATGCTCCAGACCGGGCTGCACGAGGTGCTGCCGGCGGGGATCGACATCGAGTTCGATGCGAAGTACCGCGCGATGTTTTCCTACAAGGCCAAGAACTACGCGCTGCTCGACGAGGATGGCCGGCTGATCATGAAGGGCGGCGCGCTGAAGTCGCGCGGGATGGAGCGTTTCCAGCGGCAGTACCTCGAACGCTCGATCCGGCTCCTGCTCGAAGGCAAACCCACGGAAGTGTTGGCGCTAAAGGCGGAGTTCGCCGAGAACATTCGCGAACGCCGCTGGCCCATCGAGATGCTGGCGAAGGCGGACACGTTGCAGGACTCGCTCGGGCAGTATTCCAAGAAGATCGAGGGCAACGCGCGCAACCGCTCCGCGCCGTACGAGTTGGCGCTGCGCAGCAAGCGCGACTACCAGCCCGGCGACCAGATCCGCTACTACATCACCGGCACGAAGAAAAAGGTCAGTTCCTACGAGAACGCCAAGCTGGCGAGCGAGTGGAACAAGGACGCCCGCGACGAGAACGTCGAGTACTACGTCGGCAAGCTGGACGAGCTGGCGAAAAAGTACGAGGAGTTCGTCCCGAAGGACGAAAGCGCAAAGCCGCACAAGCGCGGGCAGGAGGAGTTGTTCTGAGCGATCCGGCGGATCAGTCTCGTTGGTAGCGCTGCCGCGCCTGCTCATCGGCCTGGGAACGAACCTCTTCCGGTAAAGGTACGGGTTCGCCAACCAAGTGCGGCCATACGCCACCCAGGGAAGCGTAGTGCGGACGGGTTCCGTTGACGGTCAGCGGGTTGGCGGGTTGGCCTTGCGCGTCCAGATACAACGCGCCAACTTCCTCCACGGGCAGAGCCATCACCAATTCACGGGCGGCCTCCACGCTCTCGCGCCATTGCGTCTTCATCGCCACGAGGTCGAGTTGCCCGGCACCCAACACCTCTTCAAAGTCCTCCGGCCGCAGACGATTGAAACGGTTGGCCTGTTCTACAATCAGCCTCGGCGTCAACCCAGGATCCTTTGCCGCCGCCGCCCAAGCCAGCAAGCCCAGCGAAGCAAAGCTGCCATCCAGATAAAGCGTGTCCACGAAGTCACGCGCCTCCCAGCGTCCGGCGAGTGCCAGCACTTTGTTGGTTGCCAAGTCGGCGAGATGCAGCCGCCAGCCGAACTCCTCATCTCTCTGCACCGGGAAGAACCGAAAGGCACTGTCCAGCGCCCATTCCAGCCGCAGGTTCTGCCCGCTGCGGCTGACCATGGCACGCTGAAAACTGGGCCGATCCACCAACTGCACAACCTCAAATCCTTCCCGTGTCAGCACCGCGACGTCGGCGGCGGCGGCGGCGGCAAGCCCTTTTTCCGCGTCATGGAAGATGTCCATGTCATCCGAGTAGCGCGGTGAATCTGGCGAAGCGTTGATGGCGAGTCCGCCCGCGACAAAACTCTCGGGATTGCGCGATGCCGCCAACAAACGGAGCACAGTGCCCTGGAAGTCTGTCAAAGGCATGCAGCGACACCTGAAAACCTCTTGAAGTAAGCTAGCACTACAATCGAGCTGCCAGCCTCATTCCTTCCCGACCTCCATACGTGTGCAAGCCATCGAGCAAGGTTTCTCGCGAGAGATCCGCCACTGCGACGCTCCTATGAACCCACCAGAAGCAGCGCGTGCGGAACTTTTCCAGTTCTGCTCGGAGGTGTTCGCGGGGAGCATCCATTGTGCGAGCGGCAAGTGATTTGACTTTGCTAAAATAGCTCCAAAACTGGAAAAAGCAAGAAGGCGGCGGGGAATCATGTTCACGGGTGAAATCTCCGACGCTAGAGTGTCGAGCCTCTGCCCGTGAAAACCGGCTTCATCGACAAACTCATCTCCCGCCTCGGCCGCGTCGGACCGGAGGAAGCGCGCCGGCACCTGTTGCGCGTCGTGCGCGAGAAGGGTTTTCTCGAGACGATCTTCAACGCCATCCAGGAGGGCATCGTCGTCACCGACCCGCGCGGGCGGATCGTTTACTTCAACGGTGCGGCGGTCGATTTCTTCGGTCTCCACGCGCAGAACTCGCTCGGCAAACCGCTCTCCGAGCAGGTCCGCGGCCTCGACTGGGCCGCGCTCACCGCCAGCGACGAACTCGTCAGCCGCGACCTGGAAGTTTTTTATCCCGCCCACCGCTTCCTCAACCTCTACGCCGTGCCGCTGCGCCTCATGGACGTGGACGCGGCGCAAACCGAGGAGAACCCTCAGTCGGGTCACGTTGGCCACGCCATGATCGTGCGCGACATCACCGAGGACCGCCGCTCCGCGCAGACCACCATCGAAAACGAACGTCTCTCCGCGCTGACCCTCCTCGCCGCCGGCGTCGCGCACGAGATCGGCAACCCGCTCAACTCGCTGACGATCCATCTCCAGCTCATGGAGCGGAAACTGCGCCGCCTGTCGCCCGACCAGCGCGCCGACCTCGACGAGAGCGTGCGCGTGGCCAAGGACGAAATCCGCCGGCTCGACTTCATCGTCAGCCAGTTCCTGCGCGCCATCCGGCCCGGGGCCGTCGAGACGCATCCCGGCGACGTGAACGCCATCCTGCAGGAGAGCGTGTCCTTCCTCAACGCCGAGATCGCCGACCGCGACATCCTCGTCGAACTCGAACTCGGCGACGACCTGCCGCCCGTCGAGTTGGACCACGACCAGATGAAGCAGGCGTTTTACAACGTCATCCGCAACAGCTTCCAGGCGATGAAAACGGGCGGCATCCTGCGGATCACGACGGCGCTGGAACCCGACTACGTGGCGGTGACCTTCACCGACTCGGGCGGCGGCATCGCGCCCGAGAACATGGGCAAGGTGTTCGACGCGTACTTCACCACCAAGAGCAGCGGCAGCGGGCTGGGGCTGCTCATCGTGCGCCGGATCGTGCGCGAGCACGGCGGCGAGATCGAGCTGCGCAACGACACGGGACGGGGGCTGACGGTGGTCATCCGCTTGCCGCACGGCGACCGGCGGGCCAGGATGCTGGAGTTCGGAGGAGAAGGGTGAGGGCAGAAGGAACGGATTAAGCTTTGCAGAACGTCCCATGAGAAACCGTTTTTGGAACATCGCCGGGGTGCTCGCCCTCTGCCTGTTGGCTTCGTGCCACCGCGCGCCGCAGACGGCCGCGGAGTTGTTCGACCAGATGCCGCGCCGCTACGGCGGCGACCTGCGCGTGCAGGGCGAAGCCGCCACGCGCACGCTCAACGTCGAGGTGCTCGACCTGACCGTGCGCGACGAGCACCACCTGGAGTTCGGCCGGATTGCCTACGAAGTTTCCGGCGGCGACGAAGGCGCGCAGAAGGGCGAGGCTCCGATCAAGGGCACGATCTCCGCGCCCGGCGGCGAAATCCAGATCGAAGACACGGGCGGGGCGGGCGGCGACGCGCTCAAGGCCGGTTCGTTCCAGGGCAAGCTCAGCGGCGACCTGAAGACCGTCGGGGCCAAGTGGAAGACGGGCTACGACCAGGCGGTCAGCTTCGACGGCAGGGCGGCGCGGTAGGCGAACCGATGAACGTTCTCTTCGCCTTTCCCGAGGGCGTCCGGATGCAGCCTTGGGAAGACTTTTTTTGGACCGAGATCCGCGCGCACTTCCGGGAACGCCCTGGGAGCACGTACCGCCTGGTGGATGACCCGGCGGCGGCGGAGATCATCGTCCTGCTGGAATCCAACGCGTTCCGCAGCCAGCACGACATCGCCGCGCTCGAACGGCAGGAACTCGTCCACGATTGTCCGGAGAAAGTGTTCACCATCAACTACGAGGACCATCCGGCGGGATTCCTGCCGGGGTTGTACGCCGCGCTGTCGGCGAGGCGTTACGATCCCCGGCGGCACGCGGCGTGGTGCTACCTGTTTCCACCCAACCCGGAAGTGTACCGCGCCGCGCCGGTGGCGTTGGACGAGACGGACGCGCTGCTGTTTTCGTTTCGCGGCGCGCCGTCGCACGCGTGCCGGGAGCGGCTGTTTGCGCTGAAGCTGCCGGCAAGCATCCCCGCGCGGGTCACCTGCATCGACCGATGGTACGACCACACGCGCGACGAGCAGCAGGATTACGTCGCGGAGATTTTGCGCAGCCGCTTCGTGCTCTGTCCGCGCGGGTTGGCCCCGGCGTCGCACCGGTTGTTCGAGGTGATGGCCCTGGGCCGCTGCCCCGTGATCATCGGCGACGAATGGGTGCCGCCGGAGGCCGTGGACTGGGAGCGGTGTTCGATCCGGGTGGCCGAACGGGACATCGGTGGGCTATCCGCGCTCCTCGCCCGGCGTGCCGGGGAGGCGGCGGAACTCGGGCGGCAGGCGCGGCTAGCCTGGGAACGGTTCTTTTCGCCGGAGCGGCGGTTCGAGGCGGCGCTGGATGCCATCGTGCGGCTGCGCGACCGGCGGGCGGGCGGGTACGACGAACGCGTGCATCAGAAACGCTGGCGCTCCCACCGTTTTTACCGGCTCAACGGCTGGGCGCTCGACCAGCGGCTGGTGCGCGCGGCCGGGAAGGTGTGGCGGCGATTCGTCTCAAGGTAGGGTTGCCTCTCCGAGGCAATCCTAGATTTTTTGGTCTGGGGGACACCGGACCACGGGCACAGTCTACAGAAACATTTGGATTGCCTCGGAGAGGCAACCTTACCTTGTCGTCGACAGCAATCGATAAGTGTCCTCCGCGTGGACCGGCAGCGCGTGCCCGCGATACCACGCGTGCGCCGCATCCGCCACCGCCCCGAAGTCCGCGCCGTCGCCCGTGCCTGCCAGGTAGTTCGTCCCTGCGCGCAACCCGTCTTCCGCGCCGACGTTGCCGGCGAACGTCACCGGCACCATCCGGTGCGCGCAATAGGCCGCAAAGGTCCCCGACTTGCCGAGGTACGGAGCCGGGTAACTGAAGTACCCCGCCAGCGACCGCGCGAACAGCGCACTCGCTTCCGCCGCCAGCAGCACGCCGGTCTCACGCACCTCCACCCCGCCCGGGAGCCGGACGCCGCCAGGGATCGGCGCGCCCACATCCACGACGCACCCCAGGCCGTGCCGCCCGCAAAACGCCGCCAGCGCGTCGGCGTGCCGGTACACCGCCGCGCGCACCGGGCGGGGTGGAGGTGCGTGAGACC
>CAXTMD010000328.1:4869-5424 GCA_964245035.1 uncultured Chthoniobacterales bacterium | reverse complement strand
TCGCGAGCGTGCCGGCGTAGGTCGCGCTGGCGGTGCCGGTGATCGCCAGGGTGAGATTGCCCGAGGTGACGTTGGGCCGCACGACGCCGCCGGCCGCGCCGCCGCCCGCGAGGCTGCCGACCTGGGAAAAGGGTTGCGAGAACGTGAGGGCGGCCGAGGCGGCGTTGCCCAGCGCGTAGTTGCCGGTGAAATCCGGCCCCTGGACGCTCGTGTAGCGCAGTTCCCCGCTGGCGACGTTGAACGCGTTGAAAAACGTCACGTCGGCGTAGCCGCCGACCGTCAGCACGCCCGCGCCGGTTTTCGTGAAGGCGGTGTTGCTGCCCCCCGCGCCGAAGATCGTCGCGGTGGTGGTCGTGTCCGCGTCCGTCTGCACGGTCAGGCCGCTGCTGGTGCCATCCAGGATGAAACCGGCGAGGGTGTAACCCGCCGTGCTGAACGTCAGCTGGCTGGCGGCCACGGACCCGCTGAGCGTCACGGTGCCCGCCGCGCCCGCGAACACGGCGGAATCGCCGTTTGTCCACGTCACGTTCGACGTGCCGTTGTACCAGTCGGCCG
>CAXTMD010000328.1:0-4859 GCA_964245035.1 uncultured Chthoniobacterales bacterium | reverse complement strand
TGCCGACATCCCACTGGCCCGAGCCGCCCGTGCCGCCCGTGCCCCATTGCAGGGTTTGCGCCGGGAGCGTCCCCGCGGCCGGGATCAGGAGGAGAGCGAGGAGGCAGGAAGAAAAGCCGGGGCGCATAGGCAGGGCGAAACGTCGGCGATGTTACCGCGTCTCACCCACCTGTAAAGGTCATTCGTGGGTCGGTCCCCACGAAAAACGGCTCACGCCACCCGTTCGCCGCGGCGCTCCTCCGCGCCGCCCGCCGTCGCGGCTCCCCGCGCCAGCCGCATCTCCGTCAATGCGAACAACGCCGACAGCGTACTCTCCGCGCCCTGGTTCTGGTTGACGCGGTTGGCGTGGAGCCCGTCGCGGCAGCCGCCGGTCAACGCGTCGTAGAGCGGCTGGCCGAGGTCGTTGCGTCCCAGGAACCATTCGTAAACCACCCGCGCCTTCTCCTGCCAGAACTCGTCGCGGGTGATCCGGTACGCCTCCAGGCACGCCGCCACGGTGGACGCCGCCTCCAGCGGCTGCTGGTCAAAGCGCGCCCGCTCCTCGCCGCGCCGGTAGAAGCCGTTGGAGCCGATGGGGCTGAAGCAGCCGTTGGCGCTCGTCTGTACCTCTAGCAGCCAGCGCAGGGAACGCAGCCCGGCCTCCAGCACGTCAGGCCGGCTCGTCCAGTGACCGCTGAGGATCAACGCGTGCGAGAGCACGGCGTTGTCGTAGGTCAGGATGTCCTCGAACCACTGCCAGTCCTCGCCGTGGCAGCGCTCGTAGAGGTCGAGCAGCTTGCCGGCGAGCGTTTCGCGCACGCGGTTGGCCTCGCGGTCGCCCGAGAAGTGCCGCAGGTACTCGTGGATTGCCAGGATCGTAAACGCCCAGGCGCGCGGCGAGGTGAAGCTCGTCGTCTCCGGCAGCGCGCGGGAAAACAGCCGGCCCGCCAGCGCGCGGTGCCCCTCGTTCTCCGTGCGGCCGAGCGCGGTGCCGAGCGCCAAGAGCGCGCGGCCGTGGCTGTCCTCGCTGCCGGTCTCTTCGAGCCAGTTGCGCTCGAAGCTCATAAAGTTGCGGAAGCGATTCGTCCCTGCGTTGAACGCGTTCCACAAAAAGGCGAGGTACGTCGAGCCGAGGCTGCCGGTGTCGGGCACGTGCGGGTCACGCGCGGCGAGTTCGTCGAGCAGCACGGTCAGGATGTACGCGCGGGCGTTGTCGTCGGTCGTGTAGCCTTCCAGGAAGTTGGGCACGTTGAAGATGGCGTGCTGGAACATGCCCGTCGAGTCGCTCATCGCACGCAGGTGGTCGACCTTGATCGGCGGCAGGAAATCCGGCTTGGTCTCCAACTGCTCCAAGGCAAAGCTCTCGCGCGGCCGGGCGGCGCGGTCGGCACACGCGCGGGCGAAGCTTTCCATGTACTTCTTGGCGGTCTCCTGCCAGACCATCCCGCGGGAGAGCAGGTAGGCGCTCTTGCGCATCTGGTGGCGGTGCGCCTCGTTGGTGAGCATGTCGTCCACGGCCGCCGCGATAGCGGCCGGGTCGCTGAAGGGCACCAGGCTGCCGCGGTCCTCGGCGAGGAGTTCCTCCGCGTGCCAGTACGGCGTGGAGATGACGGCTTTACCCGCGCCGAAGCTGTACGCCAGCGTGCCCGAGGTGATCTGCGCGGCGTTGAGGTAAGGGGTGATGTAGATGTCCGCCGCGCCGATGAACTCCTTGAGGTCTTCGAGCGACACGAACTGGTTGAAGAAGCGCACGGCGTCGTCCACGCCGAGGTCGCGCGCCATCGCCTTGAGCCGGTCGCGGTACGCCTCGCCCTCGTGCTTGAGGACGTGCGGGTGCGTGGCCCCCAGCACGATGTAGACGACGTTCGGGTGCTTTTCCAGGATGGCGGGCAACGAGGCGATGACGTGCTCGATGCCCTTGCCCGGCGAGAGCAACCCGAAAGTGAGCAACACCATCTTGCCCTCGACGCCGAACTTGTCCTTGTAGTAGTTCGGATCGACAAACGGCATGTCCGGGATGCCGTGCGGGATCAGGTCGATCTTGTCCTCGGGCAGGCCGTACACATCCTTGAGCAGACTCACCCCCTTTTGGGTCATGGTGACAAGCCGGTCGGAGAGCCGGGCGAGTTCGTCCATTACCCTGCGCTGGGTTGGGTTGGGATCGGTCAGGATCGTGTGCAGCGTCGTGACGACGGGCATCTTCGTCTGGCGCAAGAGGTCGAGGACGTGCTCGCCGCAGTCGCCGCCGTAGATGCCGTACTCGTGCTGGACGCAGAGCACCTCGACCTCGTTGGTGTTGAGGAAATCGGCCGCGCGGTCGTAGGCCTCGCGTTCCTGCTGTGTGATCTCGAACCGCACGCGCGGCGGGTACGCGTAGCCTTCCGGCCGGTCGTTCATCGCCAGCGCCAGACACTCGGTCTCGGGAAACGCCTGCGCGACGGACTCGCACACGTCCGTCGTGAACGTGGCAAGGCCGCACTGACGCGGCAGGTAGTTACCGAGGAAGGCGACGCGGTGCAGGCTGGGAAGTGGTTCCATGTTTCTCTTGGGCTTTAGTGAATGGCCGCGGCGGCCGTTCCGCAGGTCGCAAAGCACAAGAGACGAACACGAATTTGCCGTTCCCTTCGACCGTTCAAACAGACACCGCCGTCAAATCGGACGGCGCGCGTCGGCTGGATGTATGCTGGCCTCCGGCAGCTTGCTTTTAAGCAAACCACGTTGCCACCGGCACCATGCCACCTTCGACGCACGCGCACGGGATTGCCTCACCGCGCCGGCAGGTGCGCTTTTCTTGGTAGACGCCGTTCTCTGGCCGACGGTAAACTTCGATCTCCTCCGCCTCCGCGAGCACGATCCAATACTCGGCGACGCCCGCCTCCGCGTAGAGCGAAGCGTTTTCGTGATCCAGCGCCGCGCTGCCGACGGCGATTTCCACCACCAATTCTGCTCTGGTCGGGTGGCAGGACCGGTAATCGTGCCGGTCGCCTGGCACGACAGTGATCTCCGGTTCGGGCATCGAATCGTGCAGTTGCAACGGCGCGTATTGGCGCACGGACAACTCCCCGCGGATTTGCCGCAGGAAATAGTCGTAGAACTTCGCGGACAAAAACGAAAGCAGCGGCGGCTTGGGTGGCCTGTCGATGATCAATCCGCGGATCAGTTGTGAGCGACTGAAGTCCGGGTTTTCCTCCGCCACCGCGATGTATTCCGCGACCGTCCAGCGATGCAGGCGCGCACGCACCTCCGGCAGGTCGAGGATGTCGGCCATGACTGGGCAGCTTACGCCCACTTCCCAAGCGCGGGAAGCGGTTTCTGCGCGGGCCTGTGGTAGGTTTCACCTGCCATGCCCGCTGCCCCCACCTTCATCTTCGCCACCGGCATCGAGAACAGCAACCCGACGATCCACGGCGGGCGCACCCGCGTCGACGAGATGGAAAAGTGCGGTCACTACGCGCGCTGGCGCGAGGACTTCGCGTGCACGGAGGCGCTGGGCGTGCGCTTCCTGCGCTATGGCCCGCCTTTGTATCGGACGCACCTCGGCGCGGACCGCTACGATTGGACCTTTGCCGACGAGACCTTTGCCGACCTGCGCGCCCGCGGCATCACCCCCATCGTGGACCTGTGCCACTTCGGCGTGCCGGACTGGCTCGGCAGCTTCCAGAACCCGGACTTTCCGCGTCTGTTCGCGGACTACGCGGAGGCGTTCGCGCTGCGCTTCCCGTGGGTGCAGCTCTACACGCCCGTCAACGAGATGTACGTCTGCGCGATGTTCTCGGCGCGCTACGGCTGGTGGAACGAACAACTCCAGAGCGACCATGGGTTCGTCACCGCGCTCAAGCACTTGGTCCAGGCCAACGTGCTGGCCATGCGCGCGATCCTCGCCGTGCGGCGCGACGCGCTGTTCATCCAGAGCGAGTCCAGCGAGTACTTCCACGCCGAGAGCCCGGCGGCCATCGGGCGGGCGGAGGTTCTCAACGAGGAGCGCTTCCTCTCGCTCGACCTCAACTACGGCCGGCGCGTCAACAGCGAGATGTACGAGTTCCTCTGCGACGGCGGCCTGACGCGCGCGGAGTACCGGTTCTTTTTAGAAAACGACCTGCGCCACCACTGCGTGATGGGCAACGACTACTACGTGACCAACGAGCACCGCGTCGCCGCCGACGGACGCACGTTTCCGGCGGGCGAGGTGTTCGGCTACTGCGAGATCACGCGCCAGTACTACAACCGCTACCGACTGCCGGTCATGCACACGGAGACCAACACCTGGCAGGGTCCGCGGGGCGACGAGGCGGCGTACTGGCTGTGGAAGGAATGGGCCAACGTCTTGTGCCTGCGCAACGGCGGCATCCCTGTCGTCGGGTTCACCTGGTATTCGCTCACCGACCAGATCGACTGGGAGACGGCGTTGCGCGAGGACCGCGGCACGCTCAACCCGTTAGGCTTGTTCGATCTCGACCGCAACGTCCGCCCGGTCGGCGAGGCGTACCGTCAGCTGATCGCCGATTGGAACACCGTCTTGCCGACCCAGAGCCTGTGCCTGACGCTGCCCCTTGGACCCGCTGGGCGAGCGGATGGGCTTCGACCTGTCGTGAGCCTCCTCAAAGAGGAGTGGTTGTGTTAACACGACGCGCTCGTCGTTCATGCGCGTACCTTACACACTCAGTTACTGTCGTCTGGATACGGGACCATGCCTTTGACCACCACGGTTTTCACCGGGATCGGCCCGCGCCCAGGCACCTGAAAACTGTGCGTGAGATGGTTCCGGTAATCGTCGGCAATGATGTGCACAAAACGTACCGTCTCGCCCGGGTTGACGCGCAGATTGCCGTCGAACGTCGCCGGCGTACCGCGCTCGTTCACCACGTAGATCGTCTCCGTGC
>CAXTMD010000327.1:5191-5439 GCA_964245035.1 uncultured Chthoniobacterales bacterium | reverse complement strand
CTCCCATGGCGCGGCGAGGAGCAGTCGCCGCGCGAGATCCGCCAGCCCGATACCCGCCACGGCGGCGAGCGCCAGGCCGGCCAAGGGTTGGCGTCCGGCAGAGCGCGGCTTGGCGGGAACGGCGGTGGTCAGAGAGGGTGATTAAACCCGCTGCCGCCGTCTGGGGGAAGGCAAAACTGCCTCAGGCGCGGCGCGTTTCCGTGTCCGGCAGAAACGCCGTCAACAGCCCGAGCAGCGGCAGGTAGGCA
>CAXTMD010000327.1:0-5181 GCA_964245035.1 uncultured Chthoniobacterales bacterium | reverse complement strand
AAGTGAATGCTCGTGCGGTCGGCGAGTTTGCCCAACACCGCCGAGCCGATGCCGCCCATGCCGAACGCAAACCCGAAGAACAGCCCGGAGATCAGTCCCACCCTGCCGGGAAGGAGTTCCTGCGCGTAGACGAGGATCGCCGAAAACGCCGACGCGAGGATCACGCCGATGCAAACCGAGAGCACCGTCGTCCAGAACAGGTCGACGTGCGGCAGCAGCAGCGAGAACGGCGCAACGCCCAAAATCGACACCCAGATGACGACCTTGCGTCCGAACCGGTCCCCGACCGGCCCGCCGATGATGGTGCCCACCGCCACGGCGGCCAGGAAGACAAACAAGTACACCTTCGCCTGCGGGTCCGTCACCCCGAAACGGTCGATCAGGTAGAACTGGTAATAGTTCGTCATGCTCGCCAAGTAGAAATACTTCGAGAAGATCAGGAGGATCAGCACGGTGAGAGCCTGCACGACCGTGCGCGTCGAGCGCGCGGCGGTCTCCACCGAGGTTTTCGGCACCCGCACGCCCACCGCCGGGGCGGGCACGCGCTGGCGCAAGCGACCGGCGTACCAATGACCGACGACCGCGAGCACGCCCGCGCCCAACAACGCCAGCAGGCAGAACCACGCGATGTGCGCCTGGCCGCGTCCCACCACGACAACGGCGGCGAGCAGCGGTCCGAGCGAACTGCCCGCGTTGCCGCCCACCTGGAAGACGGATTGCGCGAGTCCGTAGCGTCCGCCCGACGCCAGGCGCGCCACGCGCGAGGCCTCCGGGTGGAACACCGCCGAGCCCGCGCCGACCAGCGCGGCGGAAAAGAGAATCATCGGAAAGCTGCCCGCGCGCGAGAGCATCACGAGGCCGCAGAGCGTCACGCCCATGCCCGCCGGCAGCGAGTACGGCAGCGGGCGGCGATCCGTGTACAACCCGACGAACGGTTGCAGGATGGAGGCCGTCATCTGGAAGGCGAGCGTGATGAGGCCCACCTGCGTGAAGTTAAGCGTGAAGCGTTCCTTCAGCAGCGGGTAGACCGCCGGGATCACGGCCTGGATCGTGTCGTTGAGCAGATGGGAAAAGCTGGCGGCGAGCAGGATGGCCAGCGCGAGAGTTTCGCGGCTAGCAGGATACGTCGGCGCCGCGGTGGGTGGCGGTTCAATCGGCAGAGAAGCGGAGCGAGACATGACGTTGGCAAGGTAGCGCGGCCGGGCCACAAAGGAAAACCACGCCTCTGCCGAGAGGAGTTCATCATTTTTGTAACCGGGCCGTTTGCACTTTTCAAGTGACCCGTGTTCGGCTCTACCACCGCCCCTAAACTTCCCGGCATCACCCTCCTTGAAAACCTGTCCCCATCCCAAATCCAGACCCTTGGCCGCTGACCGTGTTCCCTTGCTCGCCCTGCTGTTCGACAGCACGAACGGCGCGCGCTACTTCTACGACTTTGCCTCGGGCAAGATCGTCACGAAATAAACGCGACGGTGCTGCCGCTGATCTCACGTAGCGCCTGCCGGTACTTTTCGGCTGTGCGCGTGATGATCTCCGGCGGCAACCCGGGCGCGGGCGGGGTCTTGTCCCAGGCGAGCGTTTCCAGGTAGTCGCGCACGAATTGCTTGTCGTAGCTCGGCGGGCTGATGCCGGGGCGGTACTCGCTGGCGGGCCAGAAGCGCGAGGAATCGGGCGTGAGCACCTCGTCGATGAGCAGGACTTTGCCCGTTTGCTCGTCCACGCCGAACTCGAACTTTGTGTCCGCGATGATGATTCCGCGCTCCGCGGCGTGCTGCGCGCCGAGCGCGTAGACCCGCAGGCTCGCCGCGCGCAGCGTCTCGGCCGTTGCCTCGTCGCCCAGGCGCGCGACGAACGCCGGCCAGTCGATGTTTTCGTCGTGGCCGTGGTCGTTCTTGGAGGCCGGGGTGAAAAGCGGTTCGGGCAGCCGGTCGGCGAGTCGCAGACCCGGCGGCAGTGCGTGGCCGCAGACTTGGCCGGTGGTTTGATATTCCTTCCAACCGGAGCCGGCGAGGTAGCCGCGCACGACGCATTCCACCGGCAGCGGCCGGGCGCGGCGCACGATCATCGAACGGCCGGCGAGTGGCGCGGCGAAGGGCTGGAGGCGTGCCGGGAACTCGGCGAAGTCCACCGTGACCAGATGGTCCGCGATCCCGTCGTGCGTCCGCAAGTGCGCGAACCAGAACGCTGAGAGTTGCGTGAGCACCTCGCCCTTGCCGGGGATGGGATCGGGCAGGATGCAGTCAAACGCCGACAGCCGGTCCGTGGCCACGAACAGCAACCCGTCAGCCCCCAAGTCAAAGACCTCGCGCACCTTGCCGGAACGCAACTTGGGAATGCCGGGCAGGTCGAGCGTCGAGAGGTCCATGCAGGCAGAAGTACGAAGGGCGCAGGCAAAATGCAAAATGCAAAAACTCGGAAAAGCAGGATGATAAAGCCTCTCCCATGACCAAGGAAGCCATCGCCGAAACGCTCGAAAACATCGCCCGTTTGCTCGACCTCAAAGGCGAGAACCCCTTCAAGATCCGCGCCTACCAGACCGCCACCCGCGCCGTGGAAACCTACGCCGGCAACCTGGAGGAAACCGCCCGCGCCGGCCGGCTCGCCGAGGTCGAGGGCATCGGCAAGGCCATCGCCGAAAAGATCACCGAACTCGTCACCACCGGGCACCTGGCGTACTACGAGGAACTCAAAAGCGGCTTCCCGCCGACGCTCTTCGAGTTGTTCGGCATCAACGGACTCGGAGCCAAGAAGATCAAGGCGCTTTACGACAAGCTCCAGATCGCCTCGCTGGCCGAACTCGAAGCCGCCGCCAAGGACGGCCGCGTGGCCGGACTGCCCGGCTTCGGCGAGAAGACCGCCAAGAACCTGCTCGCCAACATCGCGCAACGCCAGCGCAACGCCGCGTTCCACCGCTTGGGCGACGTGGCCGGGCCGGCGCTGCGGGTCATGGAGGACCTGCGCGGCCACCAGGCCGTGCTGCGCGCCCGCGCGGGCGGCAGCATCCGGCGGCGCAAGGAGGTCGTGCGCGACCTGGATTTTGTCGTGTCCACCGACGACGCCGCGGCGGTGGGCGAGTTCTTCGCCACGCGCCCGGACGTGGCCGAGATCCTCGTCAAGGGACCCACCAAGGTGTCCGTACGTTTGCAGAACGGCGTGCAGTGCGACCTGCGGCTGGTCAGCGAAAAAGAGTATCCCTACGCGCTGCACCACTTCACTGGCAGCAAGGAACACCACATCGCCCTGCGTGGCCGCGCGCTCGACCTGTTCGGCTGGTCCATCAACGACTACCGCATCAGCCTCGCACCCGAGGCCGAGAAGAAGGGTAAATTCAAACCGCTGCCCGAGATCCACGACGAGACGGAGTTCTACCGCGCGCTGGGCCTGGACTACATCCCGCCCGAGTTGCGCGAAAACCTCGGCGAGATCGAAGCCGCCGCCGCCCACCAGTTGCCCGACTTGGTGACGCTCGAAAACCTGCGCGGCACCTTCCACTGCCACACCAACGCCAGCGACGGGCACAACACGCTCGAAGAAATGGCCGGTGCCGCGCGCGATCTGGGCATGCAGTACCTCGGCATCGCCGACCACAGCAAGAGTTCCTTCCAGGCCAACGGATTGGAGGCGCGCCGGCTCCTGGCGCAGGTCGAGGAGATCAAGCGACTCAACGAGGGGTTGCGCGCGGAAGGTGGCAAGTTCCGTTTGTTCGCCGGAGTGGAGTGCGACTCGCTCAAGGACGGCTCGCTGGACTTCCCCGACGAGGTGCTGGCGGCGCTGGACTACTGCGTGGTGAGCGTGCACGGGTCGTTCTCTCTGCCGGAGGCCGAGATGACGCGCCGACTCATCCGCGCCATCGAGAACCCGTACGTCACGATGCTCGGCCACCTGTCGGGCCGGCTGCTGTTGGAGCGCGAGGCGTACGCATTGGACGTGCCCGCCGTGCTCGATGCCGCAGCGGCGACGGGTACCATCATCGAACTCAACGCCAGCCCCTGGCGGCTAGACATGGACTGGCGCTGGTGGCACCTCGCGAAGGAAAAAGGCGTCCGGTGCGCCATCAACCCCGACGCGCACCGCACGGACGGGTTGCAGGATTTGTGGTTTGGCGTGGCGCAGGCGCGCAAGGGCTGGCTGGCGCGCGCCGACGTGGTCAACTGCCTGGGGCTGGGCGAGGTCGAGAAGGCGCTGGCGGCCAAGCGCCAGAAGATGACGGCAAAAGCCCGCTGACATGGGCGGGCAGGCGGAGCTTTACTGGAACGGGCAGTGCGTGGCGTGCGTCGAGGACGTGGCAGGCGAGGATTTCCCCTGGATGGCCGGCAGGCTCACGGCGTTCTCCGCCCCGCCGGAACTGCGCGCGGCGCTGGAGTGGCTGGCCCGCACGACCGAAGCCGAAGAACTGACAGACCCGCCGTTTGACGAAGCCCTGCTCGAAGGCTGGCGCATTTGCTGGGCGGACGGACAGGAACGCGAGGTCTCAGCCCCCATCGTCGACTTTCAAACCGGCACCGCTTCCTGGCGCTAGCACTAGTTGTCAGGGTGATTGAGCGGTACTGACACGCCGTCGGGACACAAGCAGCCCGGAAAGCAGGCATCGTCACACTGGGCAGTCACCGCGACGCCGTGGGCGGGGCCGCCGGCACCGACACGGATGGCGAGGGCTTGGCGGTCACCGCCGGCGAGGCAGGCGCCGTGGGTTTGTCGGCGAACTCCCGCTTCAAGCCCTCGACCAGTTCCGGCAGGCGGCGGGCGCGTTCGGCCTCGATTTTCTCCTGCAACTCGCGCTCCAGCTTGCGGCGCTCCTGGCGATACCGCAGGCCGAACACCTCGCGCTGGTCCTTGTCCAGGCGCAGGCCGCTTTGCTGGTAAGCCTTTTCGACTTCGGCGCGTTTGCGCTCGTTCTCTGCCCGGCGGACGCTCTCGCGTTCCTCCGGGGAAAGCCCGTTCCAAAGCCCCAGGTTCCGGTTGAACACCGCGTGCTCCGCGGGCGACAACTGTTCGATGTGCTGTTGCGCGTCCTGTTCACTGGTGGCCTGTTCACGCTGGCGGCGCTCCGTCATGACCTTCTCGGTCGCGTGCTTGCGGGCATCGGGCGTGGCGGGGGCCGCCGGCGCGGGCGGCGGAACCGCCACGGAGGGCACCGGACTGGCCGGTCCCTGCGCGTGGAGGATCGCCGCCCCGGCCAAC
>CAXTMD010000326.1:0-5456 GCA_964245035.1 uncultured Chthoniobacterales bacterium | reverse complement strand
GCCCGCGCCCTCCCAGATCGCGCGCATCAGGCTCTCGGCGTGGGCGGTGAGTTTGGTTTCGTTGCCGCCGGCGGTGAATGAAACCCGCGGCTTCGGCAGCCCGCGCGCGTCGAGTTCGTCGCTCAATTCTACGCGGTTGCCTTCGTACGGCAGGCACTCGCCGAGGATGTTGATGCCCGCGACGTGGTTGTACTGCTTGACGTGGTCGCCCAGAGCTTTCCCGCGCAAGGGTTGGTCAGAGCGGGCGCGCTGGGTGGCGTACGTGACGGGCATCACGCCGATGGATTGCAGCAGGTAGCCGCCGGCAAAGTTCGCGCCCTTGGGCCGGTGCGTGTCCTCCGAGATCAGGCCGCCGGGGATGCCCTTCCAGGGATGCACGGGCTCTTCGAACTGCCCCCATACCTGGACGCCGGTGTGCGCCATGAAGTTGCGGCCGACCTGCCCGCTGCCGTTGGCGAGGCCGGTGCGCAGGAGCAGGCGCGGCGTCTCGATGGCCCCCGCGCAGAGGAACACGTTTTTGCACCGCTGACGCATTTCGCGGCCATCCTTTGTCTTGTAAACGACCGCCGCCATCCGCCCCTGCGCATCGCGCTCGAAGCCGGTGACGAACGTCTCCTCGCGCACCTCCGCGCCGAGCCCGAGCGCCGCCGGGATGAACGTCACGTCCACGCTCGCCTTGGCTCCCACCGAGCACCCCGCCTGGCAGAAGCCCCGGTTCGTGCACGCCGGCCGCATCCCGACGCCGGGCTGGTAGTACGGTGCGCTGAGCGCGGCGTTGGGTGCGGGCGATGTTTTCAGGCCAAGCTTCTTCGCGCCGCGTGCCATGAGCTGCGCCGCGCCGTTGAGCGGCAGGGGCGCGAGCGGATAACCTTTCTGGCGTGCCGGGCCCCACGGGTACGGCGACGGACCGGAGATGCCCAAAAACGTTTCGAGTTCATCGAAATAAGGTTCCAGGTCCGCGTAGGCGAGCGGCCTGTCGGTGCCTACGCCGAAGGCGGTGCGCCGACGTAAATCGTCCGGCTGCGCCCGGGGCGTGTAGGCCGTGTAGTGCAACGTCGAGCCGCCGACGCCGATCCCGGAGTTGTTGTTACCGAAGGCGATGGGGTTCGCGCCGGCGGAGAGCCGTTCGTCCGTCCAGAAGAGAGGTTCTTGCGCGACCTCGTCGGTGGCGAAATCCCGCGCCGGGTGCCAATAGCGGCCGGCTTCGAGGGCTACGACCTTCAATCCCGCCCGTGCCAGCCGCCACAGCAGCGGCCCCCCACCCGCGCCGGTGCCGATGATCACGGCGTCCACGACCTCGTCCGAGCGGAAGCGCTGCATATCGGGCATTGCGGGCACCGCCTCGTGGCGCGGGGCGGGCGGCGGCAGCGCGAGAGCGGCGGACGCTTCCCAAGTCTCGCGTTCGCCGAGGCCGATGCGCTGCCAGCCGGCGGCGTCGGCGAACCCGGTGTAGCCCATTGCTTCCTGCACGGCGGGCTGGCTGACGTAGAGTTCGGTGATGGCGGCAAGGAGTTCTTCGTAGAAACGTTTGCCGTCGAGTGCGCGCCACGTCGCCCCCCTACCCCTGCCTTGCGACACGTCCTGCAAGACGGCGTCTTGCTCGGAGTACGGCAGCGCGACGAAGCGCGACGGCGCGGCGGCTTCATCCAGGCCGCGCAGCCCCTGGAGGCAGGCGTCGAGGTCGGGCGGCAGCACGGCGTAGCGCCAGCCGTCGCCCCTGCCGGTGGCGAGCCTGACGGCAAATTGCCGCGCGGCGGAGTCTGGCGGCAGCGGCGAATCCAGCGGCAAAAGGCGCGCGCAGACCGCCACGAGCGTCGTGCGTTCCGCCTCCGGGAAAGCGTCCGGCCACGGCGGGGGCGCCGCCTGCGCGCGTTGCGTCAGCGCCTGGCGCGTCGCCGCGTTGACGAGCGGGGAGCGCAGCAGTTCCTCAAAGCCGCCGAGCGGATAGTTTGCGTTTACCACCCTCAGAGAAACGCTGGCGGGCAGGGCGCGGATTCAAAATGAGTAGCTCGCACCCAGCAGCCCACCGATGGCGTTGGTGCCGAGGTTGCGGTCGACGATGTGCGCGTTGGAGAGGTGCCGATAGGTGAACTCCGCGTCCAGCGTCCAGCCCATCCCCAACCGGAAGCGCACGCCCACGCCCGCCTGCAAGTCGAACTCAAACGGCGAGCCCAGCGCCTGCTGCACGCGGTCGTGCGAGGCGTCGCTGTACACCCCGCCGCCGCCCGCGTCGAAGTACGGGATCACCCGCGCACCGGGCGACAGGAAGTTGCGCCGGTAGACGATGGACAACCCGCCCAGCGCCGAGCCCGGCCCCTGGAACATCGGCCCGCCGACGACCTCCAGCAGCAGTTCGTCGTTGCCGCGCAGGAAGTTGCTGCCGTGCGGCGTGTCCAGCATGTAGCCGCCGCGGAGGATCGTCAGCTCGTAGTCGATGTTGGGTCGGATACGGCTGGTGTTTTGCAGGGAAAACTCCACGCCCTCGGCGATCTGCAATTCCCACACGCCGCGGTGAAAGAGCGGATCGTCCGCCGGGTTCGCGACCGCCGCCTTGGCTTCCGGTTCGCCTGCCCGCACGGCGGCCACTCCGAGCAGGAAAGAAAAACTCACAACGAAAACGAACGCACTTCTGAGCATGACCGCGGAAGCTAAAGCTGTTGCCGGGCACCTGTCTACCGACGGAGACCGCAATTTACAAGAGCTTTACATTGCATTTACAATCTTAACAATGAACGTCCGCTTCCAGGAAGCCGCTGCTTGGCTCGCGGAGGCCGAGGCGTTGTTGATCACCGCCGGGGCAGGCATGGGCGTGGACTCCGGCCTGCCTGATTTCCGCGGTCCGGAAGGCTTTTGGCGGGCGTACCCGGCTTACCGCCATCTCGGCCGCAGCTTCATGGACATGGCCGATGCCCGGCGCTTCCACGTGGACCCGGAACTGGCCTGGGGATTTTACGGACACCGGCTCGCGTTGTACCGCGCGACCGTGCCGCACGAGGGTTTCGCGATCCTCAAACGCTGGGGTCAGCACCTACCCGGCGGCTGTCGGGTGTTCACGTCCAACGTGGATGGACAGTTCCAGCGCGCGGGCTTCGACGAGGCGCACATCGCGGAAGTGCACGGCAGCATCCACCACGCCCAATGCTTGCGCACCTGCGGGATCGGCGTTTTCCCCGCCGACGAGTTCCGGGTGGAGGTTGATCCCGCGACGATGCGTGCCGCCGAACCGCTGCCCCGGTGTCCAGCGTGCGGTGCGCTGTCGCGGCCGAACATCCTGATGTTCGGCGACGGTGAATGGGAAGAGGATCGTACGGCCATGCAAGAGGCTGGCCTGGAAGACTGGCTCCGGACGCTCCGCGGTCGTGCGCTCGTCGTCGTTGAACTCGGAGCCGGCCGCGCCATCCCGACCGTCCGCGCCTTCTCCGAGCACACTGTTGCCGCACACGGCGGTCGGCTCGTCCGCCTGAACCTGCGAGAACCCGACGCACCGCCAGGACAGCTCGGTCTGCCCGTGCGCGCTCTGGAAGGACTCCGAGCCCTCGACGCCCTCCTGCTGCCATGATCACCGCACGGTGATCTTGCCGGTGGCGAAGTCGTAGAAGTGAAGCGGGCTGTTCGTGCTGTGATGCCCCATCCACGCGGAGGCTGCGCTAACTCTTGTGCCGCTTGAACCTTGGCCGCGTGCGCCCCTTTCTTCCTCTGTCGTCCTGAGGCGAGTTCCGCGAGCCGAAGGACCTCGCCGGAAAGGACACGCTGGCTCCTCGCCAGACGCCTGAGCAGAGGACTGGCCGGTCAGGCCAAGGTGCAAGGCGGACGGGCACCTTCTGGCGAGGTCCTTCGACTCGTTGCACTCCTCTCAGGATGACAGAAAAGAAGAGGGCCGATGATCGCACCGGCGCAGCTAGACCTACGGCCAGCCCGTTCAACCAGGCAGGCTCGTGAGCATCTGCGCGTTGGTCGGGAACTTTTTCAAGAAGCTCAGCAACCGCTCAATGGCTTCCAGCGGCTTGTGGCCGGCCAGACCGCGTCGGATGACGTTGATCTTGTCCAGTTCCCATTCCTGGAGCAGCAACTCCTCGCGCCGGGTGCCCGACTGGAAGATGTCCACGGCCGGGAAAATGCGCTGGTCGCTGATCTTGCGGTCGAGCACCAGTTCCATGTTGCCCGTGCCCTTGAACTCCAAAAAGATCACCTCGTCGCCGCGGCTGCCCGTCTCGATGAGCGCCGTAGCCATGATCGTCAGGCTGCCGGCCTCCTCGGTGTTGCGCGCCGCCGCGAAGATCTTGCGCGGGATTTCCAGCGCGCGCGAGTCGATGCCACCCGAGCCCGTGCGGTTGCCCGAGGCGACGTTGTTGAACGCCCGGCCCATGCGCGTGATGGAATCCAGCAGCATGAACACGTCGAAGCCTGCTTCCACGAGCCGTTTGCAGCGTTCCATCGCCAACTGCGCAATGCGCGTGTGGCTCTTGAGGTCGCTGTCGTTGGAACTCGCCATGATCTCGGCCTGCGGCACGGTGCGGCGGATTTCGGTCACCTCCTCCGGGCGCTCGTCCACCAACAGGATGATGAGCTTCATCTCGGGGTGATTCTTGATCACGGCCTCGCCGATGTGCTGAAGGAGCGTCGTCTTGCCCGTGCGCGGGGGAGCGACGATCAGGCCGCGCTGGCCCTTGCCAACGGGTGTCATGAGGTCCATGACGCGCGTCGTGTAGCGTTCCGGCACCGTTTCGAGCCGGATGCGCTTCTTCGGGTTGATGCTGGTCAACTCGTCGAAATTGGGCAGGTTGCGGAACTTCTCGGGGTCCTCGCCGTTGAGGGTGATCAGGCGGAAAAGCTGCGGCCCGCGCGAGGAGCGGCGCACCTCGCCCTTGATCCACTGGCCGTCGCGCAGGTTGTACTTGCGGCAAACCTCCGGGGTGACGAACACGTCGGCAGGCGTCTGCACAAAGTTGCGCTTGGGCTCGCGCAGGAAGCCAAACCCCTTGCCGGACACCTCGACGATGCCCTCGGCGAACTGCGGTTCGGTCACCCGACTGACGCCGCCATCTCCGTCTTGCGCTTGCGGCCCCTGGCCTTGCTGCTGCGGCTGCGGCGGACGTTCGCCCTGGCGGTTGAACTGCCCACCCTGACCCTGCTGCGGCGGACGGTCGTTGTACCCTCCCTGGCGGTTGTCGCGGTTGTCGCGGTTGTCGCGGTTGTCGCGGCGCTCGAAACGGTCGCGCCGGCTGAAGTGCTGCTGCCCCTGACCCTGCTGGCGGTCGAAGCGCCCCTCGCCGCGTCCCTGGAACGGCTGCGGCGGACGCGCGTTGTCGGGTTCGGTCATCGGCTGCGGCGCGGGCGCCGATGGAATCTCCGCCGTGGAAGGTCCGATGATCGGCTCCTCGGGCACGGTCCCGGGCTCGACGTGCGTGGTGGTCTCCGGAGCCGGGGATGGCGCGGGGGCAGGTTCAGCCTCCGCG
>CAXTMD010000325.1:0-5472 GCA_964245035.1 uncultured Chthoniobacterales bacterium | reverse complement strand
ATCCATGGCTTCCAAATCCTTGGTGGTCATGCCGAGCCACTGCGGGGTGAGGATGTCCCCTTCGTCGGAGGCCCAGAGGAGATTGGCCTCGGGCGGTTGGCCTTCGCGGATCCGTGGGACAATGCGTTGGGCTGCCGCCGTAAAGCGGTACGGGTAGCCGTCACCACCGAGGTCGACCGCTTCTTGCCGTTCGATCAATTCGTAAATCCAACGCAGGCCGCGGATGCCGGTTTGCCACACGGCCAGGCGAGTTCCCGCCGTCGACGAGAACCCGGCCGGGGCCGAACCGTCGTTCTGCTGTCGGTAAACGGTGATGTGCCAACCGAGGGGCATGGTTGTCGAGGTAGATTCTACGCGCGATCAATGAGCGGCCAAACAAGCGAGAACTTCCTGCGCGTACTCCGCCCAGGTCTTGAGCGGGCGCGTCGTGGCTTCGTGGGTCAACCGCCGGCGCAGGTCGCCATCAGCGGCGAGGGTCAGGATCGCATCCGCCAGCGCCTGCGGATCACGGACGTCGGCGGGCAGGCAGCCGCCGCCCACGGCGTTTTCGGCCATGACCCCGAAGTTCGCGCACACGCACGGCCGGCCGAACCAGAGGCTCTCGATCACCGGCAGCCCGAAACCCTCCACCACTGAAGGATAGACGGTGAAGTCGCACCGCGCGTAGAGGGCGCGGAGTTCGTCGTATTCGATCTGGCCGTGCCAGCGCAGGTTGGGCAGGCGTTCCGCCGCAGCCAACACGGATCGTTCGATGTCCGCGGACCCGCCGTAGGCTGCGCCGACCAGGTCGAGCGAAAAGTTCAGGTCTGGCCGGGCGGCGACGGCGCGTTCGTAGGCGGCGAGCAGGATGGCGTGGTTTTTGCGCGGCTCCAGCGTGGACACGCACAGCAAGCGGACATTTTGCGAACCATCACCCTGCGGCGCATCGTGCACGCGTGGGATGCCGACGAGGTCGCAAGCCAGCGTGACGGCCTGCACCGGAGGGCTGGTCAGGCCCTCGGCGGCGAGGAACTTTCGCCAGCCCTGCGCCGAAGCTTCCGAGATCGGGAGGATGAGGTCCGCCCGTGAGAACGCCCGCAGATAACCGGCGTGCTGCGCCGGCAGCGTCGGCGGCACGAACTCGGGATGCTCGACCGGGATCGTGTCGTAGAGGATCACCGCCAGCCGCCAGCCGCGGCGGTGGACATAGTCGACGAGTTGCGCGGCCCGCTCCTTGTACATTAACTCGGGCATCACGACCCACGTGCCCGGCGGCGCGAGCCGGAACAGCGGGTGGCGGTGCAGCGGGATGAACTTGCCGCGGAAGCCCGACAGCAGCCAGAACGGCCACGCGCCCGGCTGCGACCAGAGTTCCGGCGGCCAACGGACGTTCGGATCGCGCAGCGGTTCGGCCGCCTCGCCGACGGACACCTCCGGCGCGAGCGGACGCAGCAGGCCGCGGCGGTTGTTCCAGGCCGCGAACCGGACCGGCGCGCGCAACCCGGCAAACGCTCCCGCCAGCGAACGCACCACCGTCTGGATGCCCGAGCGGGCGGGATTGCGCGCCGTGTCGCCGACGATCAGGATCACCCGACTCATCTACAACCGCCCGTCCCCCAAGCGCCGCAGGTAGTCGGCGTAAGTCGTTTTCCCCAGGCGCTGGATCAGGCCCGCCAGGCCGGCCGCGTCGATCCAGCCGTGTTCGTAGGCGATTTCTTCGATGCAGGCAATCTTCAAGCCCTGCCGGGCCTGGATGGCCTGCACGAAGTTCGCCGCCTGGAGCAGGGAGTCGTGCGTGCCCGTGTCCATCCAGGCGGTGCCGCGGCCGAGGCGTTCGACGTGGAGCGACCGATCTTCGAGGTAGAGGCGGTTGAGGTCAGTGATCTCCAGTTCGCCCCGCGCGCTCGGCCGCAGCCGCCGGGCAAACTCCGTCACGCGTCCGTCGTAAAAATACAGGCCCGGCACCGCGTAGTCCGAGCGTGGCGCGGCGGGTTTTTCCTCCAGGGAAAGCACCCGGCCGCCGTCGTCGAACTCCACCACGCCGTACGCCGTCGGGTCGGCCACCCGGTAGCCGAAGATCGTCGCGCCCTCCGTGCGGCGCACCGAGCGGACCAGCGCCTCGGACAGGTCGTGCCCGTAAAACAGGTTGTCGCCGAGGATCAGGCACGCCGGCGCGCCGGCGAGGAAGTCCGCGCCGATGAGGAACGCCTGCGCCAAGCCATCGGGCGAGGGCTGGACACGGTAGCTGAGTTTGAGCCCCAACTGGCTGCCATCGCCAAAGAGTCGCTCGAACTGCGGCAAGTCGTCGGGCGTGCTGATGATGAGGACTTCGCGGATGCCCGAGAGCATGAGCACGCTCAAGGGATAATAAATCATCGGCTTGTCGTACACCGGCATGAGCTGCTTGCTCACGGTGCGGGTGAGCGGGTACAGCCGCGTGCCGCTGCCGCCGGCGAGGATGATGCCCTTGAAAGGGGAGGGCGTCGGATGGTGCGTGCTCATGGGGCGTCTAGCCGTGACCGAGGCGGGCGCGGTCGTACTTGTCGGCGGTCACCCGGTCGCACCACGCGCGGTTGTCCAGATACCAGCGGATCGTTTTTTCGAGGCCGCTCTCGAAGGTTTCCGCCGGGGACCAGCCGAGTTCGCCCTGGAGCTTGGCGCTGTTGATCGCGTAGCGGCGGTCGTGGCCGGGGCGGTCGGCGACAAACGTCTTCTGCTCGACGTACGAACGGCCGTCCGCACGGGGGCGCAGCCGGTCCAGCGCGGCGCAGAGCGTGTCCACGATCTGGAGGTTGGTACGCTCGTGGTTGCCGCCGACGTTGTACGTCTCGCCGGGGCGACCCACGGCGAGCACGCGGGCCACCGCCGCGCAGTGGTCGCCGACGTAGAGCCAATCGCGCACGTTGCCGCCGTCGCCGTAGATCGGCAGCCCCTTGCCATCGAGCGCGTTGAGGATCATCAGCGGGATGAGCTTCTCCGGGAACTGGTGCGGGCCGTAGTTGTTCGAGCAGTTCGTCGTGAGCACCGGCAGGCCGTACGTGTGAAAATAGGCCCGGGCAAAGTGATCGCTGCCGGCCTTGCTGGCGGCGTAGGGGCTGTTGGGCGCGAAGGGCGTCGTCTCGCTGAACGCCGGATCGGCGGGACCGAGCGAGCCGTAAACCTCGTCGGTGGAAACGTGCAGGAACCGGAACGCCGCCGCGCGCTCGGCCGGCAGCGACTTCCAATGCGTTCGCGCCGCTTCGAGCAGGCGGAAGGTCCCCAGGACGTTCGTGAGCAAGAACTCCTCCGGCCCGTCGATGGAGCGGTCCACGTGGCTCTCGGCCGCGAAGTGGACGGCGGCGTCGGGCTGGTGTTCCGTGAACAACCGCGCGACCGCCTGCGCGTCGCAGATGTCGCCCTGCACGAACCGGTAGCGCCCGTGGCCTTCCAGGTCGGCGAGCGTGGCGCGGTTGCCGGCGTAGGTCAGCTTGTCGAGGTTGACGACGGTCGCCTCCGGGTCGGTGGCGAGGAGGTGCCGGACGAAGTTCGAGCCGATGAAGCCGGCGCCGCCGGTGACGAGGAGGGTGCGTTCCACGGTCGGAGAAAACAGCTACTCGCGGACCCAGCCACGCAAGGCCTGCGTGATCGCCTCGTGCACCTCGGTCATCTCGATCCCAGCGGACCGGAGCTTGGCTGTGTCGAGCACGCAGTTCGAGCGCGGGGTGCGGGCGGCTTTGGCCATGAACTCGTCCTCGTCGTCGAAGAAGGAAAAATCTTTGTCGCTGACGCCGCTCTGCCGGATGAGTTCCACGACCTCGCGTGTGGTGACCTGTCCCGGATTGGTGACGTTGTACGTCCCGAAAGACACGCGCTTCTGCCAACACTCGAAGGTCGCGCGGACAAATTCGTCGAGTTGTGAGAGTGAGTTGGTTGCTTCGAGCAGGCGGGCGTAGCGCATGACCTTGGTCAGGTAGTTGCGCGGACTGTCGACCTCGCTGAACGGGATGCGCAGCCGCCACACGAAGCATTCCTGCGCGCCAGCGAGCACCTCCTCGCCCAGTGCCTTGGTGCCGCTGTAGAAGCTGCAATGGTTCGTGCGGAAGGAAAAGCTCGGCGCGTCGTCCTCACGGAACCCGCCGCCGCCCGGACGCTCCCCGCTGAAGATGCACCCGCTGGAAACGTGCCCCCACGGCACGCCGGCCCGCTCGCACGCCTCGCGGATGCGGCCGGGCAGCACGGCGTTGCCAAACAGGCAGGCGGCCTTGTCGTCTTCGCAGGCATCGACGTTGGGCTTGCCCGTGTAGCCGGCGGCGTTGATCAAAAACTCCGCGCCGCTTTCCGCCAGCAGGTCGGCGAGCTGGTGCGTGTGGGTGTAATCGACCTGTTTGCGCGCTAGGTTGCGAAACGGGACGCCGAGCCGGGTGAAAAGCTTCTGGTACGCGAGGCCCACGTAACCGGAGCCGCCGAGGAGGATGATCATAATTTGAAGCCCGCCGCGACGGCGTCCTGGTGAAACATCTGCACGGTGTCCAGCGAGAGATCAGCCAGGTCCATGCCACCGAGCTTGATCACCTTGGCCAAGATGTCGTGCGGCACGGTCACGATCTGGCAGCCGCAGCCCGCCGCCTGGAAAATGTTGAGCACCTCGCGCACGCTCGCCCACAGGAGTTCGGCTCTGGGTCGGTCCGCCAGGATTTTCAGCGACTCCTTCATGATCGGCAGCGGATCGACGCCGGTGTCGGCGATGCGCCCGGCAAACACGGACACCACGGAGGGCACTTCCGGCTGGAGCGCGTCGGCCACCCCCTTGACCTGATCGAGCGTCAGCAGCGCGGTGACGTTGAGCTTGACCCCCTCCGCGGCGAGTTCCCGGATGAGCGGCAGGGCGGACTCGCGGCGCGTGTTGGTGATCGGAATCTTGACGTAGACGTTCTCCTGCCAATCGCGGATCTTGACCGCCTGCCGACGCATCTCGTCGAACTCGTCGGAAAACACCTCGAAAGAAATCGGCTTGTCCTTGACGACTTCGAGCAAGGCTTTAGCGAACGCCTCGTAGTCGACGATGCCCACCTTCTTCATCAGAGTGGGGTTGGTCGTCAGCCCCTGGATGAACGGTTTGCGGTACAGGTCAAAAATGCCCTCGCGGTCGGCACCGTCCGCGAAGATTTTGACCGGAAGAGTTGTCAGCAATTCGGTGCTCATGGGTGGGGCGGGAGCATAAGGTGCGCCGCCTAAGTGGACAAGGAGTAATAGCGGTCGGCGTCGGAGGGCCGTGGCGGGGCTTGCAGGATGACCTCCACGGCCTCGGCGAAGCTGCCGACGGTCCAGTCCGGCGGCTGGCGGAGCGCTTCGGCGTAGCCGCGGTCGAGGAACACCGTGCGGCAGCCGGCCGCGTGGCCGCAGTCCACGTCGCGCCAGCGGTCGCCGACCATGAATGATCCGGCGAGCGCGATGCCGAGCGCGTCGGCGGCGTCGAGCAGCATGCCCGGGGCGGGCTTGCGGCGCGGAGCCGGG
>CAXTMD010000324.1:0-5483 GCA_964245035.1 uncultured Chthoniobacterales bacterium | reverse complement strand
GGGCGGCCGGGCGCGCGCCACGGGACGCGCAGTTCGCCGCCCGCGCTGGGGGCGCGCAGGACGAGCGCGTCGTCGGTGAGGACCGTTTCGATGAGCGCGATGGCGGGCATCTCGCGTTGGGTGCGCTGCCGGTTGTTGCCGTCGACGATGAGCATCTCGCGGTCGTGCAGCAGCCCCCGCCGGTCGAACGCCGCTTCCGCGAGCGCGACGCCGCGGCACGATTTCACCGGGTAGACGTACAGGGCGGAGAGGTGGGGAAGAGAGGCCACGCCAGGTTTCATCGCAAGGCGTGGCAACGTACAGGTTTTCCCCGCCGTCGTCACGCCCGCTTGCCGACGTCCGGACGATTCAGCGGCTTACCAACTATGAGCCTGCTTCATCCATTCAGAGAACGTTCGGACGGTCGGAAGGTGCGCTACGCCGTGGTCGGCGCGGGCTGGATCGCCCAGGAGGACTTTATGCCGGGCGTCGAGCACACGGGCAACTCCGTGATGACGGCCCTCGTCACCGGCGACGCGGAAAAGGCGCGCGAACTGGCAAAGATGTACAAGATCGAGCACACGACCGATTACGACGGCTATGACGCGCTCCTGAAGTCAGGCCACATCGACGCGATCTATCTCGCCACGCCCAACGCGGACCACACGTCGTTCGTGGTCCGGGCGCTGGACGCCGGGGTCCACGTGCTGTGCGAGAAGCCGATGGCCCCGACCGTGGAGGAATGTCAGCAGATGATCGACGCCAGCCGCCGGTCGGGCGCGAAGCTCATGATCGCCTACCGCCTGCATTTCGAGGAGGCAACCGTGGAAGCCATTGAGACCGTGCGTGAGGGCAAAATCGGCGAGCCGCGGTTTTTCAGCAGCGTGTTCGCGCAGCAGGTGTCGCGCGAAAACAGCCGCACCGCCGCCAAGAACTGGGCCGGTCCGATGCCCGACATGGGCCCGTACCCGCTCAACGCCGTGCGGCAGCTTTTCGAGTCGGAGCCGACGGAGGTGTTCGCGCAGACGGCCAGCCTCGGCGAGCCACGGTTTGCGGAGATCGAGGAAATGATCTCGGTGAATTTGAAGTTCCCCGGGCAGCGACTGGCGCAGTTCACGATCAGCTACGGGGCCAACGCGATGAGCCAGTACCGGATCGTGGGCACGGAGGGCGACCTGGAAGTGTCGCCGGGTTATACCTGGCAGCAGGGACTGACGCACACGCTGACCGTCGGCGAGAAGAAGACCACGAAGAGCTACGGCAAGTCGGATCACTTCGGCGGCGAGACGAAGTATTTCTCCGACTGCGTGCTCGACGACAAACACCCCGAACCAGACGGCGAGGAAGGACTGGCGGACGTGCGGGTGATCAAGGCCATCGAGGAGTCGCTGAAGATGGGCAAGGTCGTCACGCTGCCGCCGGGGCCAGCGCGCAAGCAGCGGCCGTCGCGCGAGCAGATCGTCAAGCTGAGCGCCGTCTCGCCGGGGAAGATGGTGGACGCCGCGCCGCCGGAGGAAGGGACGAAATCATAGTAAGGTCGCGAAGCGGCCGTTCGTCACCAAGGTCCTGATGGCTCTCCGAGCCAATCCCTAGAATGGATTGGAAACGGTGGCACGTCCCACGGCGCGTCTTCCCAGAAAAATTTAGGGGTTGCCTCGGAGAGGCATCAGGACCGTGGGGACGAACGCCTGCGGCGGGAGGTGGACCGCGGCGGCTTTTTCGCGTATCGGAGGCGCGTCCGATGCGCCTCCCCCAAATCTCCCCTGGCCAGCGCCTGCTAGCCGGGCTCACCGCAGCCGGATTGATCGTGGTGTTTTGCCTCGGGCTGATCTGGATCAAGCCGGGCCTTTTCTGGAACGACGACTACCAGATTTCCATCCTGCCGGTGCTCGCCGACATGGCGCGCTCGTGGCGCGAGGGACACTGGCCGCTGCTCAGCCCGTACAGTTGGGCGTGCGGCAACCTTGCCGGCGAGTACCAATACGGAACCTTCTCGCTGTTCGTCAACGCGGCCGTGGTGGTGGTCTTCGCGCTGTGGACGGATTTCGCCTCGCAGGCCGCGGCGCTGTCGATCATCCACCTGGCGGCGCTCGGCGCGGGGGCGTACCTGCTCGCGCGGGGAAGGCGGCTGCCGGCGGCGCTGGCCACCGTCGTGGCGCTGATCGCCGCGCTCAACGGGTGGGAAGTCGGCTGGGGCGCGACGGATTGGTTCGGTGCCCTGGCGGCCGATGCCTGGCTGCCGTGGGCCTGGTGGGCGTTTGAACGGGCGATGCGCAAGGAGAACGAACCGCGCTGGCGGCTGCTGCCCGCGCCGTTCGTGTACCTCGTGCTGACGGGCGGCTTCCCGTACACGGTTGTCCGGCTGGGATTGGTGACGGCGTGGCTCGGAGTGCATGCCCTCGCGGCCCGGCGCTGGCGCGCGCTGTGGCCGCTGGTTCTAGGTTGGGGCTTCGGCTTGCTGCTCTCGGCCCCGGCCTGGCTGTCGCTCCTGGAAGCGATCCACGGGTCCAGCCGTTCGCAGGGAGCCGGCGCGGGGAACTTCGCCTGGACCGTGCCGCTCAAAGCATGGCCGGGTTTGATCCTGCCGAACTGGTCGGTGTACTGGCACGATTTTTCCAACCGTCCGTCGCTGCACTCCGCCCTCGAACTCACCGGCGGCTTCGTCCCCGTCGCTGGCCTGCTGGCGGCCTTTGCCGCGCGGCGTGGATGGGCGTGGCGCACCCTGCGATGGGACTTGGGTTTGCTCGGCGGCGTGCTGCTGTTGTGCGTGCTGCCCAGTCCCGGGGTGTTCCGCTGGAGTTTTCGTTGGCTGCCGCTGTTTCATCTCGTCCTCGCGCTCGCCGGGGCGCGCGCCTTGCACCTGCTGATCGCCCGGCGCGGCCTGCGGTGGCCGGGAAACGCCGGTTTGTGGGCCGTGGGTCTGACGGGAGCCGCGTGGCTGGCCATGGTCCTCACGGGCACCGACAATCCCGATGCCATCACGCGGTACCTGCCAGCGTGGACGCTTGCCGTCGCGGTCGGCTGGCTGGTGCTGGCGGCGGTGAGCGGGCGGCAGCGGGCGCTGTGGGTCCCGCTGCTCGCCACGGTGGCTTCGTTGTGGGCTGCCTATCAGCACGAGTACACGAGTCCCGGAGTGCCGATTTACGGGTTTGGACCGAGCCTCGCGCGGACCGCGCCGCTGTCGCCCGACCGACTCTACTTGAGCCTGTACCGGATGCCGCACTTTTCTTACTGGGCTTACCAGACGGGGCCGGACTTCGGCGCGGTGGTGCGTCCGGGCAGCACGGAGATGTTCGCGGGGGTCCACACCGTCAACGGCTACAGCCCGATCATGCCGCCGGGCGTCGGCCGGCTCTGGAACATGGAAACGCACGGCTCGATCCCCGAAGACGTGGGCCGGCAACTGTTGCGCGAGGAGGCCAACCGGCTTGGCCTGCTCGCCAGGATCGGCGTCGACGGACTGCTCGTCGCGCATGACTTTCCGCTGGAAGAGGTCCGCCCACCTACCGAGGAGTGGGAGCAGGTGTTCGCCTCTCCGGAGGGCACCGTCTACCATCGCCGCGGAAGCCCGCTGCCGGAAGTGCGCGCGTGGCAGGAAGCCCCGGGAGCCACGCCAGGCATCGTTCCCTGGGAACTGCCTCCCCTCCCCGCACCGGAAGAGGTCCGGGTGAACACGGTGGAAAGCTCCCGCGCGGGAATCTCTGCCGACGTGGATGTCCCTGCCGGCTCGCAAGACGCCGTGCTGGCCTTCCGGCGGCCGTACTTCCCCGGCTACGAGGCCCGGCTGAACGGCAACCGCCTTCCCGTGGGTTCCTTCCGCGGCCTGCTGCCCACGGTGGAGTTGCCGCCCGGCAGCCACGGACGGCTGACGTTGCGCTACCTTCCTTCTGCGGTGGTCCAGGGCAGCGCACTGGCGATGACGGGCCTGCTGGGGATGGGAGCTTTCGCGCTATTTACCCGCCGCCAGGTCAGAGCGGGTTGAACTGCAACCGTTCCACCTTGCCGGAGTCGCTGTCGAGCGCCACTTCCAGCAGCCATTTCTTGTCGCCGACGTGCACCCAGTACCGGTACTCGGTCTGATCGCCGACTTCCGCCCGGCCCACCAACTCGTAGGACCCGAACTCCGGCAGCTTGCCTAGTCGTTCCTTGAAGTCCGCCAGCACTTCGTCGTTGTAGGCGTTCGCTCCCTCTTCGGTGAAGGCGCCCTTCTGGAGTTCGCCCCGGCGCAGGCCGCCCAGCACTTTTTTGAGGGAGTCTGTGACCGCCGGTTCGCCGTCCTCGATGGGATGGTCGGCCGGCGGCTTCAAGTCGGGACGCACCAAGCTCGCGACCCCGTGCGCGATTTCCCAAGGGTCCCCCTGCGCGAGGTTGGCGAGCACGATGATAGACACCCGCGCGTGCGGGAAGCGCAGGATGTGCGAGGCGAACCCTTGCAGGTGCCCGCTGTGTTCGTAGTACGGGTGGCCGTTCTGCTCGCGGATGAACCAGCCGAAGCCGTACGGGAACGTCTTGCCACTGTTGAGCGTCACCGGTTTGAACACCTGGTCCCATGCTCCCGGCGGCAGGAGCGCGCCCGAGTGGATGGCGGCGTCCCATTTGGCGAGGTCGACCACGCTGGACACCAACCCGCCGTCACCGGTCTGGCATTGCGTGTCGGCGAGGTATTCCTGGTTTTTCAACAGCCCGGCATCCAGTCGGTAGCCCGCCGCGCGGAACGGCAGCAGGTCCTGGGGCCGGTTGACGTTGGTGTTGCCCATGTGCAGGCGCGAGAACACCCGCGTGCGCAGAAAATCACCGTACGGCACCCCGCTGACCCGGTGGACGACCACCCCGAGCATCATGTAGGCGGTGTTGCTGTAGCTCCAGCGCACGCCGGGCGCGAACTTGGCCGGCAGCTTGCCCGCCAACTGGACCAACTCGTCCTCCGTGTACTCGCGCCGGGGGTCGAGCCCCGAGCGGCCGTCGTCAAAATCGGGGATGCCGCTCGTGTGGGTCAGCAGGTGGCGCAGGGTGATCCGGTCCCAGGCGGCCGGCGCCTCGGGCAGGTAGCGGCGCACGGAATCGTCGAGCGCGAGCTTGCCGTCCTGCGCGAGCAAGAGCACGGCGACGGCGACGAACTGCTTGGTGAGCGACGCCACCTCGTACACGCTCTCGGCCAGCGCGGGGGCGCGCAGCTCGACGTTGGCCACTCCGTAGCCCTTGGTGAAGATCAGTTCGTTGTCGATGGTCACCGCCAGCGACAGGCCCGGGATGCGCTGGGCGCGCATCTGCCCGCGCACGTAGGCGTCGATGTCCGCCTGCGACGGATCGGCCTCGGGCTGGTCCTGCGCCGCGGCGGGCCGCGCGTGCCACCCCCACAACAGGAGCCCCGCCGCCGCGGCGCGGACGGCCGGGGAACGCCGCAGGAAACGCATCACGCGCGCACCATCGAACGGCTTCCGGCCGTGCTCAACCCGTCACGGCGCGTTTCCATTGTCGGATTTTGCTGCATGTTGGCTCGCATG
>CAXTMD010000323.1:0-5528 GCA_964245035.1 uncultured Chthoniobacterales bacterium | reverse complement strand
CTCCCTGCCTTCCGCCGAGGACACGCGGCCCGCCGACAACCTGGCGGCCGAACTCAACGCGCTCATCGCTTGGCGCAACACCTACGTCAACAGCTCCTACGCCAAAGCCTGCGGTGCCCTAGACATCAAGGTGCCAGCCGCGCCACTGCCGCAACTACTGGTCGTCAGCCAGCCCAAGGACAAGCCGCTGCCTGCCATCTACGGCAAGGTGGCCGCCGAGTGGCAGGTAGACCACTGGCAGTTCTCCAACGTCAGCACAGAGCCGCCCAAGTACGGCGACCCGCGCTCGTACTTCCAGGGTTCCACCATGGTCAAGGGCAGCCCTGAGGCCGAGCAGGCGGTCGGCGCGGTGCGCGACGCCGTCGCCCAAGCCCGCAAGGACATCGAGGCCGTCCGCAGCCGCTACGCCGAGCAGGTGGCAAGGGGCACCAAGTCGGGCACAATCTATGAGGGTCGGGTGAGCCTCCGCCAGGACGTGCTGCCGTGCGAGGTCCACTTCCTGGCCCCGCCGCCGGGTGGCGACGCGCGCTTCGTCAGCTTCGAGGTGATCCTGCCCAGCGCGAACCCGCCCTGCACGTTCACGTACACGGCACGCGTGACCACCGAGTTGCCCATCCCCGTGCCCGGCGCGCAGCCGGCGGCGACTAACCCGTACGCGGTCTCCGGCTTCAACGACAGCGAGGTGCCCGACCACAACGTCTACCCCAAGGTGGTGCGCACCATCGGTGGCAGGCTCAACGGGCGCACCCTGCCCGACTACATCTACACGGGCACCAACGGAGGCGTCACCCTCGGCGTGGAGTTGCTGCTGCTCGACGGCCGCCTGGAAGGGACCATCGCCAACGGAGGCGTCAGGCTCTCCGCCCAGCAGCAAATCCCGTCCCGCTAGCCACCGCCCGCAAAAATGAAAACCATCCGCCTCTGGTCGCGCAGGTCTTTGCTCCTCGCCCTGTCTGGCCTGCTGACCGCCAGCGCGTTCCCCTTCGCGGCCCGCGCACAAACCCCTGCGCAGGCGCAAGCCGTCGTCGGCTTGACGCAGTATGCTTTCGGCACGCCGAGCGGTGACGAAACCGAGATGCTTTGCGATGTCAACCGGGCGCGGTCAAATCCATCCGCCGAAGGGCAGTTGATCGTGAACGGTGTCAACGCGAACTTCCCCGGTGGCGGCAGCGGCATCGACCTTAACGTTCTGCTCGCACAGTTCCAGAGCTATCCGGCGCGGCCTCCGCTGGCCTTCAACGCGGACCTGAACGCCTCGGCGCAGCAGCACACGGCGGACATGATCGCGATGGATGTCGTACAGCACAACAGTCCTGATGGCACGCCCTACGGCACCCGCATCATCTCGTTCGGGTACGCCAATCCGCGCGGTGAAAATTGCAGTGGCATGCCCACAGACCACCCAGAAAACTTGTCGCCTTGGGCAACCGAGGAAGGATACGAGATCGACCAGAACATTCCCAGCTACGGCCACCGGCTGGCTATCTTGGAACCGACCTATCCCAGCTCCGTCGAGATCGGCGTGGCGCAGGTGGCGCGCGGCGGCTGGAACACCGAGGACTTCGGTGCCAACCAGACGCCGCCACTGCTGACCGGCGCGGTCTTCACCGACAACGCCGGCACCGGCTTCTACGCGAGCGGCGAGGGCGTGGCTTCGGTGGTGGTGACCGCTCCCGGTGCCAGCAGCTTCTACGCGACGACGGTGGCAAGCGGCGCGTACACGCTGCCGCTGGACCTCGTGCCCGCCTACACCGCTGGTGCGGCGGCCCCCACCGTGCAGGTGGTGTTCACCGACGCGCTGGGCAACGTGACGGCCAAGGCGGTGACGCTCACGCACACGCCTAACCAGAACGGCAACTCGGTGTACTACGACCCTCAGATGAACGTGCGCTACGACAACGCCGCAGCTGATCTGGTGGAACCCGCCAGTGCGCATCCCGCGTTCTTCGCTGGCGAGGCGGCCTTGAGCCAGGGCGTGGACTACCTCGTTTTCGCCAACGGCAACGTGTTTGGCTACTACGCCTTCCTTGCCGACGCGCACTACCTCTACCACTTCGACTTGGGCTACGAGTACCTCTTCGACGCGCAGGACGGTCAAGACGGGCTGTACCTGTACGACTTCGCCAGCCAGGACTTCTTCTACACCTCGCCCAGCTTCCCGTTCCCCTACCTGTACGACTTCGGACTGAACACCGTGCTGTACTACTACCCGGATCCGCACAACGCTGGCCGCTACAACACGGACGGCGTGCGCTGGTTCTACGACTTTGCCACCGGCCAGATCGTCTCCAGGTAGCCGCGCCAAGCGGCATCCAGCAGAAACAGCATCACAGAGTTGCCCACCATGGACGAAGAAGAGTACAAGCTGATTGATCCATTTGACGTGGCTGCTATGAACGAGGCAGCAGCGAGGTTCACGCGCCGAGCAAACCGCCTCAACGAGTTCGTGCGCTCGGCTCGCATCGCTTTTTCCGCTGCGTTGCCCCCAACTTCCCTGTTGCCGTTGCGCCAGCCGCTCACCGAGCAGGAGTTGCTCGAAGGCTCTGAAGCCGGGGCAGACGATTTTGACGTGCGCGACGCGCCCGAACTCGCCGCCTACGCCGAGCGGCTCGGCTACCAGCACGGCTACGAGGGCAAGCCGCTGCGCTTCGCGCTCTTTGCTGCCGTCATGCTGCGTCAGCACGGCCCCGCTTACCCGGGTCTCGAACCCGGGTACTACGAGACCTACTACGTGGCCGGCCACCGGCGTGGCGAGGAGGACGCGGTGCAGCTCTACCAGTACGCGCTGGACCACGGCGAGACCCGCGCGCCCGGCGCGCCGGTGATGGCCGAGCACCCGCCATCGCCGTAGGCACCTCGTATTATCCAAGTCTTGAACCTGAATGCCCAATAGCTACTACGTCGCCGAGCACGTGTGAGGCAAAAACGACATGTGTAGTCTGGCCACCACGTCCTCGATCATGGCGAGGAGCGTGGCCGCTACGCACCGTTCACGGCAGTCCTCGCCCGCCCGCCGCGGGTGGATCGTCTGTTCTCAGCACTCAAGACTTGGCAGTTTGACGTTAGCGGGCTTGTCTCCGGTGGCATTTGCAGACGCCGGAACGTGCCAGCAGAGCGCGGCGTGCCGCCGCAGGCCGTGACCGGCCGCCGTGTGGCGGTGGAGAGCCGGCCGATCCGTCCAAGAAGTAAAAATCGTTTCTCGATCAGATCTCCATCGCTGACTGCACCGACACCAATACAAACCGCCGCCAAGTTCGCGCCGCTGTTCGCCGTGGATGGCTGCCGGGGCATCGTTGTTCGGTACTGCGTGACCTGGCAAGCTCGGGCTGCGGACAACGGGACGCTGTCGGCGACAGGTCACGGGTACAGACGAGATCATCCTCATAAGGGTTGCAACGCCTACATTCATCGTCAGGACCTCTTGGTGCGCACCGACCTTGGCCAGGAGATCGCCTGCTGGCTTGAGGGAGCCGCCAAGCAGTTTGGGAAAGCCGTAAAGCGGTCCAGGGAAACCGCCAAGCGAGCCAGGAAAATGACGGCACAAGCCAGGAAAACGGCTCTCCTTGCCTGGAAAATGATTCTCCGGGAGCGGAAAACGGCTCCGCACTCCTGCGAAACAGTTTTGCAGGAGCCAAAAACAGCTCCTCAGGAGCCAAACGACCCGCTACGCACGGCCCACCCGATGGGTTATCCTCTTGCGGACCAACGTCCGCGCAGGCCGCGGCCACCCACCCGATGAACCCGAACGACCCTTCCCGAGACGCCGCCGAAGCCTTGCGGGCGCACGCAGAGGCAGTCCGCGCCCTGCATTCGCCCATGGACGACCTGCTGGAACGGGCACGCGCCGGGGTGACCGCGGCGGCAGCGGCCAACTCGCTGGACGTGCTCGGCCGAGGATCGCCGCCGCGGAGGGGGTGGTCGAGGCCGCCCGCCGCCTGCTTCCGGACTACGGGGTGCCGAAAAGCGCGCTCCAGCGCATGGCGGAGGACGCCATCAACAACGCCCGGTTCCACCGCTATGCGGAAACGATGGCGGCACGGGCCGCCGCTGCCGCCAGCCCGCTGGATCTCACGCGGGAGTTGTTGCGGTCGTTCGAGCCGCCCAAGAGTTCGCTTCAGCGCATGATCGACGCGGCGCAGGCAACGGTCGCGCGCGGCACGATTGCCGAAGTTTTCGCAGCCAGCCAGGCGGCGCGGCTGGACCTCGGTGCCATCCCGGACAGCGTCCGGCGGGCGGTGGCCGACGAGCGGGTGTGGCGGTCCGTGCGCACCGGCGACTTCTTCGCGCGGCTCGCGCGCGACTCGGCCTTTCGCGGGGCCATCCTCGAAGAATTTGACGCGGAGGAGTCCGACGCCGCGCCGGTCGCCTCCGCCGTGCCAATGCAGACGGTTTTGGAGGCTGTGGAGAGCGGCCTCGCGGAAGCGGTCGTCAATCCGCAGGCCCGGTCGGTGCAGGACTCCGTGCGGAGCATGTTCGCGGTTTGGAGGAAGCTCCCAGAGGAGTTGCGCAGTCTCGTGATCAACGTAATTGCCGGGATCATCACGGCCTACCTCTGCCTCTACCTCTTGCCTCTGCCGACGGCGGACCCCTCGACCACGTCCGCGCCTCAGGAGCAGGTCAGAATTGCTCAGAAAGTCATCCAGAACGTCATCGTGATCCAAGGGCTCGGTCCCGATGCGCACAAGCATCTGCGGGTCGTGAAGCGGCACGGCGCGCCCGTGCACCGATCCAAGCGACGTGCTTCCCCGAAGTTGACCACGCTGCCACGAGCGAAACCGGTGGCGGTCGTTGCCCGGCAACGGCATTGGACCAAGGTATCGTGGTCGGAAAACGAAGGGAGAGGGACCCAGGTCGGCTGGGTCCACACGCAGCACCTCAAAAAAGTCGGCCCACGCTGAGGCCGCCGGCCGGTTGGCTGCCTGCTACTTCGGGCCGCCGGGTTGAATGGCTGCCACCTCCGAATAGGCGGAGTAGCCGCCGGTGTGATAAGCCCGCACGCGGTAATGCAGGGCGGCGGGGTTGCGCAGACCTGTGTTCACGAACGAGGCCACGCTGGCGGCGAGGTCGGCGATCTCGTAGAACGGGCCATCGTTCAGCGACGCTTCCACCTTGATGCCCAAGTGGGCGTAGGGCGGGTTCTTCCAAGACAGTTCGACGGCCTCGTCGAGCGTCGCCGTGGCCGTCAGGCCGGTCGGCGGCAGGGGCGGCGCGAGGGGTTTTATTTCGATAGCGACGTGGTCGAACTCCGCCTCGGCGGGCGCGTCTCCGGGTTTGCCCGCGGCATTGGTCACCAGACCCACCACGCAGGCGGGGGCAGGTTCACGGTGCTCTTGCCGACCTCGAACCGCTCGATGCCGTCCGAGGACTGGAACGCGGTGAAGACACCCCCCTGGCGTTGCAGGCGAAACCACCCCGGCAGCCACGTGTAGTCGTCGCCTGGCTGGACCGCCGCGGCCCCGCTGGCCGCCGGCCAGGTGCGAAAGCGCGTCTGCTGGCCGCCGAGTTCGCCGAGAGTTAGCGCGCTGGCC
>CAXTMD010000322.1:2668-5613 GCA_964245035.1 uncultured Chthoniobacterales bacterium | reverse complement strand
AGGTGGATCAGACCGAAGGTGCGGTCGATCACGAACCACTTCGGCGCGCCGGCCGCCGGAGCCGCGGGAGAGGCGGTCGGCGTGCTGCCCTGCGTCGCCGTGCCACCGGCCGCGGTAGGAGCGGCCGACGAGGCGGCTGGCTTGCCCGGGTTGAGTTGCAGCGGCACCGTCTTTCCCAGGAAGCTCAGGGTCCCGGCGACGCTGAACCCCTTCGCGAACGCAGCGGCCTGGCCGTCGTCCGCGGCCGGCGGGGTGATTTGCAGCGGGTCCTGGGGCGTCAGCTTGCCGTTGATGGTAGTGATCTGGCTGGCGCCAAAATCAGCCGAAGCCGCGAGCACCTGCAAATTTTGGATCGCCACCTTGTCGTCACCCGCGAACGCCTTCCCGACGATCGGCAAACCGCTGAGGTCGATGTCCGCTCCCAGGGCGAGGCCCACCAAGCAGCGGCTGGGGTTGGCGGTTGATCCGTCCCCCTTTTCGTAGACCAGCAAAGCTTCCTTGAGCGAGACGCTCACGCGGTCGCCCAGCGAGACGATGTCTTGATCGCTCGTCAAAGCCGAAAGCAGGTCGCCGAGTTGGAGTTGGGCTCCGGCCGCGTCGAGGAACTTGGCGAGGAAAAACGTCTCCGTGGCGTTCTGGTCGAAGTCGACCTCAAACTCGAGGCCGGCCACCGTCAGCTTGCCCTTTACGTGCCGGGTGTAGGTGGTGTCCTGATGGACGAGAGCAAAGGAAAGCTCGATCGTCACCTCGCGCCCGTCGACGGGCAGCTTCGCCGTGGCGCCGAACGAGAAATCTTTGTTCTTCGAGGTAAAGGACGTGCTGATGTCCGAGAGCGTCAGTTGGTCCAGGGAAGCCGGCGGCTGCGCGTCGCACCCGAAGACCTCGGCCAGGTTCTTGAGCAGCGTGCCGACCGGAATGTCCGACGCACTGGCCGCGTTGCCCGTGAAGCTCCACCCGTCGGTGCTCGTGTAAGTGGCACTCACCTGGAAGTCGATGTCGCCGAGGGCGAGCGAGGCACCCAAGCGGGTGTCCACCTGCTTGTCCTTGTCGGCGAAGTCGAGGATCAGGTCCTCCAGCGCCACCACGTCCGCGATGACCCACTGGTCGGAAATTTCGCAGTTGATGGAATAGTTCCCCGCGGCGAGCGCGAACTGGAAGGTGTCGACCTCGATCTCCGGGACATCGGTGGCTGTTCCCATCGCCTGTTGGAGCACCTCGCCCAGTGCGAGCTTGGTCCCGTCCTTGAGACCGCCGTAAACGGAGAAGCCGGGCGTGATGGCGCCGACCTCGATCGTGCCCGCCTGGCCAAAGCTCAGGTCACCGGAGACGGTGAGCGAACTCTGCTTGGTCCCCAGAGGGTCAGCGAGGCGAAAACCGATCTCGACGTTCGTGACCGCGTAATCTCCGGCCGGCGGGTCGCGCTTCAGAATGACCCAGGGAGCTGTGCTGGCGAGGTCGAGTCCCAGCATCGTCACCTTGTTCGCGGCCTGGAGGTCGAAGTCGAAGAACAGGGTTGTGAGCGTGAGCATCTTGCTCAGCTGGAAGTCGGCTGGGAGCGAGCTTCCGGCGGAGACCCCGTTGGTCAAACCTTGGGTAATCTCGTCCAGCGCGGCGTCGATGGCGTCGGCAAGGTCGGCCGTAAACCGGTACGCGCGGCCCAGGTTGTAGATCTGCGCCGCGAGCGGGATCGAGTGCTTTATTCCTTGCGCGGTGAACGGGATGAAGCCGGCGAGTTCCAGGTACGGGGTAAACGAATGGGTGTTCGTGACGAAGTCGTACGCGGGACTGCCGCCCACCGAGACCGTGAGCTGGTCGAGTTGGAACAATCCCAGGTCGATCCCGGCGGCGACCGGCGCGGTCCAGCGCATGCCCACGAGTTGTGCGCCCGCCGCGCCCAGGACAACGGTGCCGCTGAGCGAGGCTTCGGTGAGCTTGACGAGCTGCGCCAGCCCGCCCGACATCGTCGCCAAGTCGAGGGTGCCGCTGAAGGAAAGACCGGTCGGCGTCGCTGCGTCGGCGTGGGTACGCAGGAGCAAAGTTGGCTTCGGCAGGTCCTTGAAAACAAAGGCCGAGGCAAACGTGTCTGCCATCTGCGGAAACGCCTGGGTCACGCTCCAGCCGGCAGTCGCCGTCGCGGTGAAGACGACCACCGCATCCGTTCCGTCGACGGAAAAGTCGATGGTGACCTGCATCCCGTTAAACGGCGCGGTCGCGCCGGCACCGGTCGCGCGCACCTGCGCGTCGCCCACGTCCTGGACCGACGCCGACGAGAGTTGGACCGTCGCCGACGGCAGGTAAGCGGCGGCAATCGCGTCCATTTCGACGGAAGCGAGCTTGCCGGTGTCCAGCGCGAAGTCGCTGCCGCTGAGCGCACCGTGGACGCAGGATTTAAGCGTTTCGACCGTGATGGACATGGCGGTGTCAGGAAGGAAGGGCTTGGACCCCTGCGTCGTTGAGCCGGAACATCTGCGTCTTCTGAGACGTCATGAACACGCTGGTGTCGATGTATTCTCTGAAAAGATAAGAGACTCTTTTCAGGTTCACGTAGAGTCCGATGATGGCGGTGTTAGGAGCGGTGGTGTAGTACCAATAGTTGCCGTGTTGCAACGTTTTGTTCGTTTGCCATCCTTCGATGATGTCTTTGTAAGAATCCGTGCTCCCCGAATTGTAGGTCCAATAATCAATGTCGTGAGAGACTGCTGAAGTCTTGATCGTCTCCAGCCACCTTTCGAGACACACCTCGTACCGTGGAAGGCGATAGGAGTGTTCGAAGAAGCCAACGCTGACGACTGCCATCTTTGGGTTGGTGCGCTTGACGAAAGCCTCGCTGGATGCGTAGGAGCTGCCGTGGTGCGGCACCTGCACCAGATCGATGTTGGCGAGATCGGCGCGGGCGGAAAGGAGTGCTTCGGTGCGCAAAATAAGTAATGCGGCACTGCTCATGT
>CAXTMD010000322.1:0-2658 GCA_964245035.1 uncultured Chthoniobacterales bacterium | reverse complement strand
GAGTGCTTCGGTGCTATAAGTCGAGTCACCGGTGAGGAGCACCTTGCGGCTGCCGATCGTGAAAAGCGTCACCAGGCTGGCCGCGTTCTCTGCCGTGGCCTTGTCGATGCTGGAGTCCTTTGGAACGTTCCCTGCCACGATGTCCACGCTCCAGTTGACGTTGGTCGTCGTAGTCCCCTTCGCCACGTTGAACGTCTGGTTCTTGATGACGCCGGTGCTCTTGACCGTGCGGAAGGAGTCGGTGTGATCCCACTGCTGGTAGCCGTTGTTCTCGTCCTTGGCGCTGGCGATGACGACGTTGTAGATGTTTTGTGCCTTTGCGTTGCCGCCGTAAATCCATTTGTTCAATCCGCTGACAGAGTAGTTCGCGAGCAGGCTGTCCTGTTGGGCAGAACTTAGACAGATGTTTGCGATGCCAACGGCAGAGAATTTTGTGCCGGCGGCGATCGTTGTACCGTTGGGGAGTGGAATGTCCGCCAAGAGCACCGTCTCGCTGAAGAGGGAAGAAACCAGGTTGTAATGGTCTGCGTCGGGATGCGTCAGGATCAACGCGTGGACTTGGTTGCCGTTCGTCGCGCTGCCGGCCCAAGCACCCGTTCTCAACTGGACGGCCGCTTGGTTGAACCAAGTGGTCTGGCCCATCCCTTCGCTGGTGCGACCGCAATCGACGACGATCACTTTGCCATCCGGACAGCGCACCATGCAGCAATCGCCCTGTCCCATGGCGACAAAAACAAAGATGAAGTCTTCGGCCATAGGATCGGAAGCTAGTGAGCGGCTGGCGTGCGGTGAATGGATCTGAGCGTGCTAGGTGAAGCCTGTCTTTTCTCTACGGCGTCACGTCGACCGCCCGCCAAGTGCCGTTGTCCATGCGGCCTCCGTTGGTGCCCTGGTAGGTGAGCACCGGCCGGCGGTTGCCATGGATGATGTCGCCGTACACGGTGCTGTACATGCGCTCGTTGACATCGGTGTTGAGCAACTGGAAGCGCAGGTTGCCGGCCGCCAGGCTTTTCAGGACCTGCAACTCACGGTCTCCGATGCCGTTCAAGATCTGTAGCTGATGCTCTCCGATGCTGGTGCTGCCGATCTGGAACTTATTGGTGACTTCCAGGGTGCCGTTGACTTGCAGGTAGTCCCAAAGCTTGACGATGCGCGTTCCCGAGGTTTCCCGCCCCAGGATCATGAGCGCTCCGTAGTTGGTGGCGTTCTCGATGGCGGCGTGGCCCTCGACGTTGCCGATGCCGGTGTGGTTGTGGTCGGTTTTGGTGAAGTACAGGTCGGAGTTGTCGGCGACGATTGCACTGCGGGCGTGGAGTTCTCCGCCAACGGACAGGCTGCCCGTCAGACTGGCGTCGCCCTGCACGTCGAGCTTGACGGCGGGGTTGTTCGTGCCGATGCCGACGTTGCCCGAGGGCATAAGCGCGATGTGGTCGTCCGGGTCGTTGCTGGTGCCAAGCTCCAGCGTCATGGACTCACCCGAGCGCGGGTAGTAGCGCATCCAGGCCGCGTCGCCCGAACCGCCGCCGGGATCGAGCGGGAACAGCAGCCCGTGGGCCTGATCCTGGTTGTTCTGGGAAGCGGACGGCCGCAGCAGGCCGCGCGCTTCCAAATCGCCCCACGCCTGGACCCGGGGCACGGTGTGGGAAGCCTTGCCGTCGACGTCCAAGGCGGTCAGGAAGAGCAGCGGCGACTTGTAGAGCGTCAGAACAAAACGCCCATCCCAGTAGCCCTTGATGCCTTCGTAGTCGATGTAGAGGTTCGTCTCTCCGGAGGGATGTGCCGTGGTGAAGTTGGAGAGTTCCACGTCGAGGTATTCTCCCCTTTGCAGGCGACTGTCCCGTTGGAAGGTGACCATGATGACCGGGACTTTGTCCTGGCTGTCCGCACGGAGGTCTGCCCGGGCATGAGAATCCGTCCGCAGATTCGCCGCGATGCTTTTGACCTGGTCCACGAAGCCGAGCGCCCAGGCTTGCGTCGGCTGGTCCGGTGGCGCTGATCGGTGGTCAAGACCCTTGGGGTCCTCCACGTCGAAGGAAAGCTTGAAGACGCTGTTCCCCAGGTCCAGTTCGCCTTTGTCATCGCCCTGGGCGTCGTCCGGCGACGTGGTGTTGGTGAAGCGCACGACGATCTTGGCCGCCGTCGTCTCGCCCGTGTTCAGGACCGTGCGCGAGCCCACGATGTCCGCCCGCAACGGGATGTTTTTCTTGCCCAGGTGATCGACCAGGGCGAGCCGCTGCTCGCAGGTGCCGGCGAGCGTCGGGAGGGACGCGCCGTGCACGTTGACGTTCTCGAAACGCATCTCCACGCGCGTGCTGTGCACGGTGATCCGGTTGTCCCCATGCACGCCGTTGAACTTGAAGTGGACGGAGTCCTTGCTGGCTAGGTCCATGGCGTTGCTAGCCTGGAGGTTGATCACCGTGCCGTTGTCCCCGGAGGTGGCGGTGGCCGTCCACCCGGCGGGCGCGGTGATGTTCTTCACGTCCGCCGCCGTGAGGATGTTCGGACGGAAGAGGACCGAGATCTTGCTCTGCGCGTTGACCGTCAGCGTTTGGTCGCCGCGGTTCATCAGCGTGAGGTGCATGGTGCACCCCTTCCCCTTGTCGGTCACGGTGAGGCTGGGCGCATCGTCCGCGTTGTGGAAGGTGAAGTGCAGCGGGT
>CAXTMD010000321.1:0-5617 GCA_964245035.1 uncultured Chthoniobacterales bacterium | reverse complement strand
GGCCGGCCGCGGCGCGGCTGCGCGCGTTCGTGGCTTCCATGCTGACGTACCTGCTCGATCCCGCCCGACCCGCGTGGCAGAGCCTGCTCATGGCGCGCGAACTGGCCGAGCCTACCCCGGCGCTCGACAGCGTGATCGACGAAAACATCCGCCCGCGTTGCGATGGGCTGCGCGACATCCTGCGCGACGCGGCCCGGCCGGCGACCCTGCCGGCGGAGACGCTGGCACTTTTCGTCAACAGCGTCATGGGCGAGTGCCTGCACTACTCGCGCAACCGCGTCGTCATCCGCCGCCTTTCTCCCGAGTTGGGTGATTACACCCAGCGCATCGACCTGTTGGCCGACCACATCACCGCTTGCATCCTGCCGGCGTTGCGGCGCGCGAGCCGCCGGTCTGCCGTCGCCGCCAAACTACCTTCCGCAAAATGAACTCCGACGAATCCGCTCCCCGCCAGGAACCCGCCGCCGCACCGCCGCCGGCCGAGAGCCAACCCACCGCCGAGCCACCTCCGCAAAAAGGCCAGGGCGGCGGCAGGCGCCGACGGGTGATCTTGCTCGTGCTCGGCGCGCTGCTCGTGGTCGGCCTCGTCTTCGGCGTGCCGTGGTACTTGCATTCGCTCAACTACGAGAGCACCGACGATGCCTTCGTCGAAGGCCATGTCGTCCGCATCGACCCGAAGGTGGCCGCCTACGTCAAGGCCGTGCATTTCGACGACAACTTCCTGGTCAAGCAAGGCGACCTGCTCGTGGAACTGGACCCGCGCGACTTCGACGTGGCGCTCGACCGCGCCAAGACGCAGCTCGCGCAATCCCAGGCGCAGGTGCTCCGGTCCAAGGCGGGGTTGGAACAATCCCAGGCGCAGCTCGTCCAGGCCCAGGCCCAGGTGGAACTCCAGGGCGCCCAACTCTTGCAGACGCAGGCGCAGTTTGACCTGGCGCAGATCAACTTCAACCGCAACAACAGCCTCTACGGCCGGGACATCAAGGCCATCGCCAAGGAACAGGTGGACACCACCAGCGCCAACTTCAACGGTGCCAAGGGCACCCTCGACGCCGCCAAAGCGAGCCTGAGCGCCGCCAAGGCGAGTCTGGGCGCCACGCAGGCGAGCGTCGACGCTTCCCAGGCGCAACTCGCCGCCGCCGAGGCCGACGCGCGCACGGCGGAGGTCGCGGTGCGCGACGCCGAGTTGCAGATTTCCTACACCAAGATCTACGCGCCGGTCAGCGGCAAGGTCACGCAGAAGGCGGTCGAGCCGGGCGACTACGTGACAGTCAACCAGGCGCTCGTCTCCCTGGTGCCGCCGGTCGTGTGGGTGACGGCCAACTTCAAGGAAACGCAGCTCACCCACATGAAGGAGGGGCAGCCCGTGGACATCCACGTGGACCCGTTCCCCGACCGCGCCTTCAAGGGCAAGGTGGACAGCATCCAGCGCGGCACGGGTGCGCGCTTCAGCCTCCTGCCGCCCGAGAACGCCACGGGCAACTACGTAAAGGTCGTCCAGCGTGTGCCGGTGAAGATCACCTTCGAGACGGACGGCGGCAACCTGCCCACGCTCGGGCCAGGCATGTCGGTCGAGCCGACGGTGGACGTGTCCAGCGGGCGGCGCTGAGGGCGGCGGATAACCTTTCATGAGCACCGCGACACAAACCGCTCCCGCCGCCCTGCGTCCGGCGGCCGCCCAGGCGCCGCCGCGTCCCGCCGGCGGCGGAGGGTTCACCCCGTCAGGGGTCAACCCGTGGCTGGTGGCGATCATCGTCACCATCGCCACGTTCATGGAGATCCTGGACACGGCGATTGCCAACGTGTCGCTGCCGCACATCGCCGGCAGCCTCGGCACGGACCAGGACCAGGCGACCTGGGTGCTCACGAGCTACCTGGTGGCCAACGCCGTCGTGCTGCCGCTCTCCGCGTGGCTCTCGCGTGTGTTCGGACGCAAGAACTTTTACATGACCTGCGTGGCGCTGTTCACGATCAGTTCCATGCTCTGCGGCCTCGCGCCGAACCTGCCGCTGCTCATTTTTTTCCGCGTGCTCCAAGGCATCGGCGGCGGGGGACTCGCGCCGAGCGAGCAAGCCATCCTCGTGGACACGTTCCCGCCGGCCAAGCGCGCCGGGGCGTTTGCGCTCTACAGCATGGCCATCGTCATGGCCCCCGCGGTTGGCCCACCCCTGGGCGGGTGGATCACCGACAGCTTTTCCTGGCGCTGGGTGTTTCTCATCAACGTGCCGGTAGGGATCGTGTCGCTGTTTTTGAGCGCCCAGTTCGTGCAGGACCCGCCGGCGTTCGCGGAGGAGGTCAAGAAGGCGCGCGCGGCGGGCTGGCTGAACGTGGATTACGTCGGCATCGCGCTGACCGCGCTCGGCCTGGGCTGCCTGGAGGTGGTGCTCGACAAGGGACAGGAAGATGACTGGTTCGGCAGTCCGGTCATCACGGCGTTCTTCACCGTGTCGATGGTCTCGCTGCTGCTGCTGGTCGTGTGGGAACTGCTCCACGACGACCCGGTGGTGGATCTGCGCCTGCTGGGCGAGCGCAACTTCGCGCTGTCCTGCATCTACTACGTGCTCTTTGGCGCGACGATTTTCGGCAGCACCGTGCTGATCCCGCAGATGCTCCAGACGCTCTACGGCTACACGGCGACGACGGCGGGCGCCGTGCTGACGCCGGGGGCGTTGGTCATCGTCGGTCTGGCTCCCATCGTCGTCCGGGTCCTGCCCAAGATCGGCGCGGCGCGGATGGTGTTCATGGGCTTCGTGATCATCACCTACTCCATGTGGCACTATGCGCATTTCAGCCTGGCCGCGACCTTCGGCGACTACACGCGCGCCCGGATGATCCAGGGCCTCGGACTGGCGTTCATGTTCGTGCCCATCACCCAGGTGGCTTATTCGTACCTGCCGCCGGCGGCCAACAACCGAGCCAGCAGTCTCACGAATTTGTTCCGCAACCTGGGCGGCAGCATGGGCATCGCCTTCGTGACGACCATGCTCGCGCGCCGCACGCAGCACCACCAAAGCCAACTGGTCGAACACATCGGACTGAACAATCCGATCTACCAGGGCCGATTGACAGGCGTGACGGGCGCGCTGACTCACGCCGGGCTGGACCCCGTCCAAGCGGCTGCTCGTGCGCAAGGACTCATCGGCCGCACGGTCGCGCAGCAGGCGACGATCCTCGCCTACCTGGACAACTTTTACTTGCTGGGCATCGTCGCGTCGGTCGGTATCCTGCTGGCGTTTTTCATCAAGCCGTTCAAGCCGGGCAAACCCGGCGGCGGCCATTGAGGCTCCGGCCTTCCCGGTACACCGGAGCCGACAGCGCCGGTGGAAGGTCCGTGCGGCTACGAGCCGTTCGAGATCAGGAAGAAAGGCTGTGCTAGGGTGATGTTCACGCCATGAGCGATCCCACCCTCCTGCAACCCGGCTGGCGCGAAGGCCGCCGCTCCGTCAACGGCGTGACGCTGCACGTGGTCGAAGCGGGCTCGGACGATGGGCCGCTGCTGGTGCTGCTCCATGGTTTTCCCGAGTTCTGGTGGGGCTGGCGGCACCAGATCGGTCCGTTTGCCCGGGCAGGTTACCACGTGGTGGTGCCCGACATGCGTGGCTACAACGAGAGCGAGGTCCCGTCGCAAGTCTCCGACTACCATTTGGACACGTTGACCGCCGACGTGGTGGCGTTGGCTGACAGCTTCGGAGCGCAACGCTTCGACCTCGTGGCGCACGATTGGGGAGCCGTCATCTCCTGGTGGGTGGCCGCCAAGCACTCTGGTCGGCTGCGGCGGGTGGTCCTCATGGACGGGCCGCACCCGGATGTGTGGGCAGCCCAGGGGCTCAAGCATCCCACCCAGGCGGTGCGCAGCACCTACGTGGCTTTCTACCAACTGCCCTGGCTGCCGGAGGCCGCGTTGAGCGCGTGGGACTTCGCGGCTTTGCGCAAGTTCGTGGAGACGACCGCGCGGGACGGCACGTTCGAGCCGGGTGCGCTGGACCGCTACGTGGAAGCGTGGTCGCATCCGGGCTCCCTGACGGCGATGCTCAACTACTACCGGGCTTTGCGCGAACGGCAGACGGGCAAAGAACCCGCGCGGCTCACGCCGCCGACGCTGGTGCTGTGGGCCGAACACGACAGTTTTCTGGAGCGTCACATCGCCGAAGCCGGGTTGGCGCTGTGCGACCGTGGACGGCTGGAAATCGTCCCGGGTACGACCCACTGGCTGCACCTGGAGGAACCGGAACGGATCAACGCCGCGGTCCTCCGTTTCCTGGCCGAGGAATAAACCGAGGCAGGACTCAAAACGGGTCAGGCACGGTCTGGAAAGGCGTTGCCGGGATCATGCCGAATGGACAGAGCCCGGCCAAGCCAGAGAGGCTTTGACGCGTGGGGGTTGCTCTGGCTACCTTCGGGCGCATGAAGCTCCTCGTGCGTGGCTGCCTGGTGGGAATGGCGGCGTTTTTGCTCGGCGCGCTCCCGGCCCGCGCGCAGGACGCCAAAGCCGCTGAGACGTTCGTCACGGCGCTCTACGCGCGCTACCGCACGCAGCCGGACTTCTCCCCGTTCGTGGACGTGCGTGCCACCCGGGCGATTGCCACCCCGTCGTTGACCGACCTCGTCGGGCGCGAACAGGCGGCCAGTCGCGCCGCGCACGAGGAGAGCAAACTGGACTACGACCCGCTCAGCGGCAGCCAGGACAGCGAAGGCTTGCAACTGGCCGACCTGCGGGTCGAGTTGACCAAGCCGGGACAGGCGGTCGCCACGGCGACGCTGCGGTTCGGCCAGGACCGCCAGACCCGGCGTTTGCTGCTGGCAGCCGTCGGGAGCGAGTGGCGCATCGACGACATCACCGACGCCAAAGGAGGGGAGGGTCTGCGCGAGACCCTGAACCACGCGCTCGCCTCGCACAGGTCCGCGCACCGACGTTGAAGCCGACCGGCAAGGTCAACTCCGGGTCTGACCCGGGCCGCCCGCCGGCACGTCCTTCCACTGGAGCCAGAGCAGGACCACGACGGCGTCCGCCGCCAGCTTGCAGGCAAACACCAGGGCGGCCACGGCCAACGCCGCCAGCAGCCAGCCGGGAGGCCGCGGCGACGACGTCTGGCTCAGCAGACACCAACCCAGGCGCGCGCCGTCGAAGGGCACCGCCAACGCGTTGACGCCCAGGCTGAGGTAAAACCCGGCCATCGTCCGTCCCGCGAGCACGACCGAGAGCACGTTGAGCAACAGGGCGAGCAGGTTGAGGGCGATGGCGAACCGGTCCCAGTTCATCGGCGGCGCATGGAAGAAAAGCACGGCGGCCTACCCGAGCAAGTGCCAGTGCCAACTCAGCCAGCCGGAGACGGCACACGCCGCCAGCAAAGCCCATTGGTGCACCTTCGGCCAGCGGCGGACGTTTGCGCCCTGGAGCGTCATGGCCACGGCCGCCGCCAGCACGACCAGCGTGCCGGCCACCCCGACCCAACCGAGGGCACACAACAGCCGGACGGAAGCCGTGTGCATGTCCCCGAGCACCGACGGCCGCAGGCCGGCCAGGCCGAGCAGCACCAGCCAGCCGACGACCACGAGGGCGTCGAGCACGCACACGGCCCGGCTGAGCACAAAAAGCGTGCGCACGCCGCGGCCGGCC
>CAXTMD010000320.1:4785-5625 GCA_964245035.1 uncultured Chthoniobacterales bacterium | reverse complement strand
GCCTCCAGTACGCCCGGCGGATTGATCCACCGGTCCAGGTAATCCTTGCTCTTGTCGTCGGCGGTGGCGCGATTCCAGGGGTCCACGATGAACACGTCCGGAGAAAACTCGGCGACCGCGGCGCACAGCTCACGACAAAAGCCCGCATCGTTGAAGTGAAAACCGTAGGGCGGCGGCGGGCACACGCGCACGGCATCGTCAATTTCCTCGGTGTCCAGTCCGGCGTATTCGTCCCGCAGCCGGATCGGGCCGTTTTCGGCCTGGAGGATCATCGTCTTGAACCGCTGGTGTACCGGCAGACCAAACCAGTCGGCGCCGGTCGCGCCGGCCACTGCCAGCGCCGTGGCCGCACGGCTTTTGCCGACGCCTGGCGCGCCGCCGATGACAAACGGACTGCCGCGCTGGACGTGGTGGTCGCCGACGAGGTTCCAACCCGCCGGGGCCGTAAACGCGCGGATCTGCGACGGGCGCAGAAACTCGACTTTGGCTTTGCGGGCACGGCCTCCTTCGTCCTGTAACCCGCGCACCTCAATGGCACTTTCCTCAATGGCAGTCGCGATGGCCTCGGCGTCGATGAAGTTGCTACCCGCCAACTCTGCCAAGCGGCTGCTCAGGCGCAAAGCACGACGTGCGGCCGATTGGTCGCGCAGTCGTTGCACGTCGTTACCCAGACTTCCCAGCGACGAGCAGTGCATCGGCTCGACGAGGGTGACGAGGGCAGCCGGCCCGCCGATCTCGCGCAGCCGGTTCGCGTCGCGCAGATGCTGACTGACCGTCAGCAGCGTGATTTCGAGTTCCTGGCTAAACAAGTCTGCGATGGCTTGAAACGCTATCTTGGCG
>CAXTMD010000320.1:0-4775 GCA_964245035.1 uncultured Chthoniobacterales bacterium | reverse complement strand
AACAGTTCCGGCGAGAGTTGGTCTGCCACAAGCGCGAGAGCTTCGGCCGGATGGTTAAGCAAGCAGCCAACAACCGCGCGCTCGTCTGTTGGGTCAAATGCGGCCGGCTCCATGCGAACTTCGTCTTTCGGGGGTAGACCGCTCATCGCGTCACCCCGCTTTCCATGATGGCCCCGAGCCGGATGGTCAGGACGTGGCGCGGTGTTTCAAACGGTCGATCTAGAAACTTCCGGCTTGAAAAGAAGCGCGAGGCCTGTACGCTCCAACTCAAAACAGTTTGCGTTGAGGTAGTCGAGATAGCCGCCCGGGCATGGGCGGCTTCTCTCGTTTTTGGGTTGGTCATGGGATATTAGTTTGCGGTGTCGTTAAGGAAGCGATCCAGTTCGGCACGGGTGAACAACAGGTGTCTGGTCGCTCGGGAGCCCTTGAGGAGACCGCGCTTCATGGCGCGTCGCAGGGTCTCGGGATGAATTCCGCCGCAGTACTTTGCGGCATCACGGAGTTTGTATGCGCCGGGCAGTACCGGCATTTCTGCGGTGGACATGGTAGCCATATGGCTTTGTGTACATTGTAAGGGTACGCAAATCAACTTGTAAAGGGACTTTTAATGTGTACCTTTGGCGTTATGCGTCCCTCTCCTGTCCGCCACAATCTTGCCCGCCTGCGTCTGGAACTGGGGCTTCAGCAGCAAGGGATGGCGAACCTTGCGGGCGGTTGCTCGCGGGAGTTAATCAAGTCGGTAGAACTGGGCAGGAAGCCCCTGACCAAGCGTCTGGCGGAGACGATTTTTCTGGCAACCGGGGTCAGTGCGAAATGGTTGTTAGACAACGATCTGACCGCTCCAATTGTCGACGATTGGGACCAGCCTTACACCCGGGAAACCTTTGAAAAGGCCAAGGCGGGCGATGATCCCTTTCCTGACGGCGAAGCGGCGGCGCTGGCGCGCGGGACGCTGGCTCATCAGTTCGAGTTTTTGTACGCTGCCTACCTCTCAGCGGAGAAAAAGGGCGTGAAGACCGCGGCGTTGTTCCGGCTCCGGCTGGCGCGCACGATTGAGGTGCTGGAACAAGACTTTGGATACGAGCCGTTTGTTTACAAAACGCACAACGTTTTGGACGGGTTCTGCGAGGCTATCGCCGCACATAGCCCGATCATGTTGCCCAAAGAACCCGCGCGCCGGCAGGATCGGACTGCCGGCGGCGGGTAGTGTGATGCGTTCAGAAGCCGCGCTCGAATCGGTCCAGCGCGGCCAACAGCACGCCCGTGCAGATCTCGTGCGGCGATTTCTTGAACCGCCGCGCGGCCTCTCTTACGGCCTTCATCAGCGCAACTGGCAGGTCGCACTGAACGGCCACTTCACCGTCGTCGTCGTAGATCGTCACCGTTTCCCGGTCGGGGGCAACGTCACGAAACAGCGCGGCGGGAGCGAGGGCGGCGCGACGGCGCGCGGCTGGCGAGAGAGGGCGGTTCATTCTGCCTCCTCTCTTGCGAGGCGACGCGCTTTTGCCTCTTCGACAAAGTCGAGCGTGCTTTTGCATTGGTCAGTGTCGTCGGCAAAAAATTCCACCGCCGCGTTCACCAGATCGCCGAGATGATCGACCGGCGCGTAGGGATTGCCCTCCAGGCAGCGCCGTGCTTCTGCCGTGGCGCGGGCATCCAACGTGACCGTGGCAAGCTGGGTAGGTTCGCCCTGGCAGTTCCAGTCTTGCAGCACCGTAGCTTCCTTGGAACCGTCGTAGAAGGAAACAAACTCCACCACTTGGGCGCGGAGGTCGTGCACGATGGCATCCTCGACGCACGCGCGCCCGTCGTTTTCGGCCATCTCCTGCACCATAGCGAGTTGCCGCGGCGTCAGATAGATGGTGATTGGGATCGTTGGCAGCACGGGCGCGGACGCCGGCTGATTTTCCGTCTTGACTGCTTTGTCTCCGGGCAATAAGGTCCCGGCCCGGTGGGCATGACTTTTCAGGGTTGTGCAGTGTGGGGCCGCGGTTTTTACGTCACCCTGCGGCCCCACTTCTTTTGTGGGTTGCGTGGTTGTGTCTAGGCTATAGACGCGAAAAAGCCTTTGCCCCGAACGGTGCATACACACCTTCACCGCACGGCATCACCCGGAACGGCTATCGAGACAAAGGCTTTGACTCAGCAGTTTGACGCCTCCGGATTGATAGCCCGGGATCTGAGCGGCGACCGTCGTGTATGCAACGGCATCGGCAGGATGGACGCTCGCCGGAAATCTGTCAACCTGCCTTTGTGAAGCGAGCAAAACGCCGAATCAATCCACTCGAAAAGCGCTACCCGATCAAAGAGGCCGCGCCGTTGCTCGGCCTGCATCCCCAAACGGTGGTCCTCAAGTGCGAGACGGGCGAGATCCTTGCCACCAAGCCCGGCCGCAAATGGGAAATCCCGGAATCCGCAATTGCTGAATATCTCAGCAGTAAAACGGTGGCCGTCAGCGAACAAACGCTTCGACGCTTCGGGCAGCTTTAGCGGCTGTTTTTCCGCCAAATTTTCCGGCAAAACTAGGGGTTTTGGCGGACGGAATATTGCCCACCGTTTGGCTCGACGCGCCTGCTGTCTGGATTTATTATCGACGTTCTATGCCTCTATCGCCCTCCGAAATTAGCGCCCGCCTTGATGCTCTTGAGGACTCGACCGGCCAGCACGCCGACGAACTCAAGGAAACCCAAAAGGATCGCCAAGAGTTGGTGGCGCTTCGGCAAGAAGTCGCCGAGTTGCGCGATTTGATCTGTAAGCTGGCAGGCGCAACAAAATATGCTGAGGCCATCTTTGTGATGCATTCCGTTCCCAACGACAGAATGCTTCAGGACCGGGCCAAATTCAGCCAGGGTCTGGCCGACATTTACACCGCTGCTTCGCAGCGGACGGCAGGGCAGCGCTAGAAATCCTTTCTACGGTGATTTTCTACGGTGACGGGGTCTAGATGGATCGCTTTGGGTAGCGGATGAGTGTACTTCCACCCCGCCCCAATGTCCATGCTGTAGAGGTGAGTAGTATGTGGGTCGTTCGTAAGTCATTGCGCCCGAACTCGTTCGCAATGAGAAGGCCAGGGGTTCGAATCCCCTTACCTCCACGCCGCTCAAATTCGGTCGGTGCGACGCTCCGAAGATTTCTCTTCCTGTCCGGGATGGCTCCGCGCGGCTGAATTTCTAGGAGCCGGCTTGACGTTTGGAAGCGAAGAGTGGACGGGATGCTGCGCCGCGCATGCCGATATGACTTCCATCAAACCCGCAATCGTTGTTGCCGCCGCCGGACTGACCTTGCTTTGCCCCTGGAGCGCCTGCCTGCGCGGCGCGGATGCTTTGCCCCCGGTCCCGCCGCCGCTGGACCCACCGGCCAATCTGGACCCCGGCGTCAAGCCGGGGCAAGACTTCTACCACTACGCGGACGGAGGCTGGCTCAAGAACAACCCCGTCCCTGCGGACCACACCAGTTGGGGCTCTTTCAACGTCCTCACCGAGCACAACAACGAGGTGCTCCACACCATCCTCGATGACTGCGCGGACCACCCGGCGGCACCCGGTTCCAACCGGCAAAAGGTCGGCGACTTCTACGCCAGCGGCATGGACGAGGCGGCTATCGACGCTGCGGGCATCCGGCCACTCCAACCGTGGTTCGAAAAAATCGCTGCCCTTCAAAGCAACGCCGACCTGCCCACCCTTCTCGCGGACCTGCATGCCCACGGGGTCGGTGCCCTGTTCGCCATCGCCGTCACCGCCGACGAAAAAGACTCCGAGACCGACATCGCCCAGTTTTACCAGAGCGGGCTCGGGCTGCCGGACCGCGACTACTACACGAAGACCGACGACGCCTCGAAGAAGCTGCTGGCTGCCTACGAGGCGCACGTGGCCAGGATGTTTGTTCTGCTCGGCGACTCGCCGGAAGCCGCGACGGCCGAAGCACGGTCCGTGGTGAACCTGGAGTCGGAACTGGCCCGGGCCAGCAAGACGCGGGTGGAGTTGCGTGATCCTGAGGGCAACTACCACAAGATGACGCTCGATGCCTTGTCCAAGGCTGCACCGGGCTTCGACTGGAAAGCTTACTTCCGCGCGCTTGGCGCGGAGGACCCGGGGATGCTCGACGTGAAACAGCCGGAGTTCGCCACCAGCACGGCGCAATTGAGTGCGGCCACGCCCGTGGCTGATCTGAAGTCCTACCTGCGCTGGCACCTCGCGCACGCCACCGCTCCATTGTTGAGCAAGCCTTTCGTGGACGAGAATTTTACCTTTTTCGGCACGACGCTGACCGGAGCCACAGAAAACCTGCCGCGCTGGAAGCGCGTCCTGCATGCGGTGGATACCGGCATCGGTGAGGCACTGGGGCAACTCTACGTGGACAAAGCCTTCCCGCCGGAGGCCAAGGCCCGCGCGTTGACGATGATCAACGACCTCAAGAGCACGTTGCGCGAGCGTCTGACGAACCTCGAATGGATGGGACCCGAAACCCGCGAGGCGGCGCTCAAGAAGCTGGATGCCTTCGGCGTCAAGGTCGGCTACCCGGACAGGTGGCGCGACTACTCGGCGCTGGAGATCAAGCGCCAGCCCTACGTGCTCAACGTACTGGCGGCGAGCGTTTTCGAGACCAAGCGAGAAATTGCCAAGATTGGCCATCCCGTTGACAAAACCGAATGGGACATGACGCCGCCGACCGTCAACGCGTACTACAATCCCAGCCGCAACGAGATCGTGTTTCCCGCCGGCATCTTGCAACCGCCGTTCTTTGGCGCGACGGCGGATGACGCCGTCAACTATGGC
>CAXTMD010000319.1:1078-5639 GCA_964245035.1 uncultured Chthoniobacterales bacterium | reverse complement strand
CTATCTTGGCGGAGTGCGAGCGGGGTGAAGACAGCGCCGTCGCCGAGTACCGCAAGGCGTCGAGCACCAGTTTGTCGGACACGTTGAAGGAGATCGTGCAGCGCCAACTTCAAGAAGTCGTGGCCACGCACAACTCGGTGCGGGGACTGCGTGACGAACTCGCCGCGCAGAAGCCGGCGTCCCGCAGTGTGGGGCAGGTTGCGAGCGGCCTCGGTGCCAGCTTGCGCGAAAGGAGCGGTGCCATCGGCAGCAGCGCGGCAGAGACTTGGACGGGTGCGGTGCAGAGCACCGAGGTTTACGTCCGCGAAAATCCTTTCCCCGCGATCTTGACCGCCCTAGGCATCGGCTTCGGCCTTGGTTTGCTGGTTCGCCTCTTCGAGCGCCCGAGCCGAGAGACTATCGAGGTGCCAATTCCCAAGTCGGTGCAGAAGGTGCGCGACTATGACTACCAGGCGGCGGTGCTGCCGTTCCTCTGGCCTGTGGCAAAGTTCTTCATGAGCAACTACGCGACGGCGCGGCGCGGCGTTGCCAAGGCCTATGACCAAGCGTCGGATGTGGACGTCAGTAAGTACGTTGACCCAGTGGTGAAGCGCGCGAAGAAGTTTTTCTAGACCGACGGTGTACAGAAACCCAACATAGAAACTCCCATGTCAATTCTCGATCAACTCAGCGGTGTCTTCAGTAACCTGACCGGCGGCAATCTCAACGACCAACAGGCCGGCGAGCATTACGACCAGATTGCCAGCCAAGTGCCGCAAAGCCAGCTCGGCGCGGCCATCGGGCCTGCGCTTGCCAGCCTTGGCGGCAGTCAGATGCAGCAGAGTGTTGCCAACTCGGCGTCGCAGATGAACTCGCAACAGCGCGGCAACATTGTGCAGACCCTGCTCGGCGGCCTTGGCGGCGCGGCCGGTGCCGGTGGCATCCTTTCGCAACTCGGTGTCAACCCGTCCGTACAAAACGATCCGCAGAGTGCCAGCCCGGACGACATCGGCAAGTTGGCTGCTCACACTCAGTCGAACAATCCTGATGTCTTCCACCGGGCGATGTCCTTCTACTCGGAGCACCCGACCTTGGTGAAGGCGCTCGGTGCGGCGGCTATCGCAGGGATAGCCCGGCACGTGTCCGACAACCAGTAAACCACCCCGGCAGTTCAATTGAAAAGGTTTCCGCCGTGATCCGGCGGAAACCTTTTTTGTTTGCTTGGGAGAGGCAGGAACGCCGTGTGCTGAGAAGGGGCGTTCACCCGAGCGGCAGGTTGCACGGCCGGCTGCTCTGGCCAATGATCCCGCAGACCAACCCGCTTACCCAGCCGTGAACGAAACGCTGTTGCCCTCGACGCTGCCGCAAGCATTGCGTCCGACTGGCTACCCTCCACCGTACCTGACCATCCGACCGTCGCGAGGTTGGACCGCGCTCAATTGGCGCGAGATATGGAGCTTTCGTGATCTGCTCGTGACGCTGGCCAGCCGCGACCTGAAGATCCGGTACAAGCAGACAGCGCTCGGTGTGATCTGGGTGGTGCTGCAACCGCTCATGGCGGCCGGGGTATTTTCCTTCGTCTTCGGGTTGGTTGCCCACCTGCCGAGCGACGGCACGCCTTACCTCGTGTTCTCGTTCGCTGGACTGCTCGGATGGAACTTCTTCAGCAACGTGCTCAGCAAGATCAGCGGCTGCCTCGTGGGCAACGCGCAGTTGATCTCCAAGGTATTTTTCCCGCGGCTCATCCTGCCTCTCTCCGGGCTGGGCTCATGCTTCGTGGATTTTGGTGTCAGCCTGGCAATGATGCTGGTGCTGCTGCTCGTGTATCGAGTCGCGCCTTCGAGCACGCTGATCCTGTTCCCGGTTGCGCTCGCCGTGCTGGCGGTGTTGTCCACCGGGATCGGCCTCTGGACGGCGGCGCTCACGGTTTCGTACCGCGATGTCGCGTACATCCTGCCGGTGATGCTGAACATCCTGCTCTACGCCAGTCCGGTGGCGTACTCGGTGGCCGCCGTGCCGGAGCGGGTGCGCTGGGTTTATCGGTTGAACCCATTGACGCCGCCGCTGGAAGCCATGCGTGCCGGGCTGCTCGATTTGCCGTTTGCTGAGAGTGGGGGACTCGTGGTTTCCGGCCTGGTGGCCGTGGTGGTACTCGCGGCTGGGCTCCTCGCCTTTAAACGGATGGAGAGGAGGTTCGCCGATGTTATCTAAGGACCTGGCGATTTCGGTGCGGGGCTTGTCCAAAGCGTACACGATCCAGAGCGGGACCGAGCGGACCACGCTTGTCGAAGCGGTGTTGCGCAAGCTGCGCCATCCATGGCGGCGCGCGGAGTCTGAGACATTCTGGGCGCTGAAGGACGTTGCCTTCGACGTGTTCAAAGGAGACGTCGTCGGCCTCATCGGACGCAACGGCGCGGGCAAAAGCACCCTCCTGAAGATCGTCAGCCGGATCACCGAACCCACGTCTGGCGAGATCAACCTCTACGGACGCGTTGGCTCGCTGCTGGAAGTCGGCACCGGTTTCCACCCGGAACTCACCGGACGGGAAAACATCTTCCTCAACGGGGCCATCCTGGGCATGACGAAAAGCGAGATCGCGCGGCAGTTCGACGCCATCGTGGATTTCGCCGGCGTGGAAAAGTTCCTCGGCACGCCGGTCAAGCGCTACAGCAGCGGCATGTACGTGCGCCTGGCCTTTGCCGTGGCCGCGCACCTGGAGAGCGAGATCCTCATCGTGGACGAGGTGCTCGCCGTCGGCGACGCCGAGTTTCAGAAGAAGTGCCTGCACAAGATGAAGGACGTGAGCAGCCAGGGGCGCACGGTGCTTTTCGTCAGCCACAACGTCAGCGCGGTCCGCACCCTGTGCACGAAGGCCGTGTTCATGGTGGGCGGCCGGGTCCAGGCGATCACGGACGTGCAGACGGCCATCGGAGCCTACTTGCGTGAGGCCGACCCCGGGCAGCAGGACCTCTTTACCGGCCAGCACGGACTCGGCATCGCCGAGCCGCGCTTCCGGCACCGCGACGGCGAGGATGCCGGCACGACGCTGGAGTTCGGCAAGGATTATCAGCTCACCATGGTCGTGCGTTGTCCCCAGCCCTTGAAAGGGGCGTTGTCGGTCACGATCGTGGATGACGAGGGCACGAAGATCTCTAGCATCCAGTCCGTGGAGGAGGGGTGCGAGTTCTGGGATTTCTCGCAGGTTCGGCGCATCACGTGTGATCTGCCTGCCCTCTCGCTGCTACCCGGCAGTTACCGGTTGAGCATCGTCCTCTGCGACCAGTACACCGCCTTCCTGACGGCGGAAAACGCGATTCGTTTTTCGGTCGAGCCGCGCTGCGTGGAGGGCGCGCCTTGGGCGTACAACAAGAGCCACGGCGTCTACCGGATCGCCCGCGGCGTCCGGGCAGCATGACTCCTGCGGCACGCATGTTCCAGGTTGCGACGGTTGCCAACGACGCGGCGCAGTACGCGGCCATGCGGCGTTCGTTCGAGGCGGCCGGCTTCAGCGACGACCGGGCCCGCTACACACTCTTTGACAACGCCAGAGACAACCGGCACGAGCCCTACGCCGTGTTGAGGCAGTTGTCCGGCGAGGGACCCGAGCCTTACCTCGTCCTTTGCCACCAGGACGTGCGGCTCGACTTGAGCCATGGCTACGACCAACTCGCCGCGCAGGTCGCGCTCCTCAACGACCGGCATCCCGACTGGGCTGTCGCCGGCAACGCGGGCGGCGGCTGTGAGGACCGGGTGCTCGCGCACTTGGACGAGCCGACGGGAAGGTACCGGGAGGCAAACCTACCCGCCGCCGCGCGCTCGCTCGACGAGAATTTCCTCCTGCTGCGGCGGAGCGGGGGGGCGCTTTGCAGCGAGGGGTTGCGCGGGTTCCACCTCTACGGCACGGACGTTTGCCTCCACGCCATCGCGCGCGGCCGGACGGCGTTTGTCATCGACTTTTTGCTGACCCATCTCAGTGCCGGCAACGCGGACTCGCCGGCGTTCCGCGACGCGCGGGCGCGGCTGATCGCGCACTGGAACCGGTACTTCTTGGCGGGCTTCGTGAAAACGGCCTGCACCGATTTCTGCCTGGCGCGCAACGCTTTCGTGCGCGGTTTGCTCGGCAAGCGGCCGATCCGGGCGCTCTACTTTTCGTGGCTGGGTAACCCGCTCATCGAGCATCCGTTATGCCCCCCGTAGTCTCCATCGTCATCCCGACGTACCGGCACGCGGCCTACGTGCTGGAAACGCTCGGCTCCGTCTTCGCGCAGACGTTCTCCGACTACGAGGTGATCGTCGTCAACGACGGCTCGCCCGACGACACCGCCGCCCGCCTGCTCCCGCTGGCCGAGACCGGCCGCATCCGGTACTTCGAACAGCCCAACGCCGGGCAGTCTTCCGCCCGCAACCGCGGCGTGGCCGAGGCTTGCGGTGAGTTCGTTGCGTTTCTGGACGACGACGACCTCTGGCCACCGGACAAGCTCGCCTGGCAGGTCGAGGCGTTGCGCACCCATCCCGAGTGGACGGCGCTCGGCGGCCTGGACGGCTCGGTCGGGGAGGACGGCACCCGCCGCGAGCCGACCGA
>CAXTMD010000319.1:0-1068 GCA_964245035.1 uncultured Chthoniobacterales bacterium | reverse complement strand
CGAGCACCTGGCGGAAACGCTGCGGCTGACGCCGGAGATGATCTTCGGAGGCAACCCGATGAAATCGCCCGGTCAGGCGCTGGTGCGCCGGGCGGCGTTGCAAGCGGTGGGCGGGCTCGACCCGGAGATCTGGGGCAGCGACGACTGGGACCTGTGGATGCGGCTCGCCGCGCGCGGACCGGTGGCTGTCACGAACCGCTGCGCCCTCTATTACCGTCTCCACGCCACCAATGCCTCGCACCAGGCCGAGCGGATGTTCTGGAGCGGTGTACAGGTCATTCGCAAGAACCTTGCTCTCGTGGCGGCGGCCAAACGTTCCGAGGCGCGCGCAAGGGCGTTGCAGGATCTCTATCTCTATTCCGGGACACGGGTGGTGAACGCGGCACGCGGAGGATCCTGGAAGGCGCGGGTCGCGGCGCTGAAGGTGCTTACGTACCTGGCGGTGTACGCGGTGCGCGACTGGACCTTTTGCAAAACCCTCGGGCGTGATCTGGTGCCCGCCTCCTTGCGGCGGGCAAGCTGGCGCGCGCGTTCGGCGGAGGCAAACCGGGTGCCGAGCGCATGAACGGCGTGTCGATCATCCTCTGCACGCGGAACCGCGCCGACAGTCTCCGGCAAACCCTGCGGTCCCTCGGGCGGTGTGACGTGCCCACCGACCTGCGCGCCGAACTGCTGGTCATCGACAACGGCTCGACCGACAAAACGGCCCAGGTGGTCAGCGAAGCCCGGTTGCCGAACGGATTGACGCCGGAGTACGTGCGGGAAAACGCCCCGGGTTTGTCGCGCGCGCGCAACGCGGGACTGCGCCGAGGCCGGGGCGATTTTTACTTGTTCACGGACGACGACGTGCGCGTGCCGCCGAACTGGATCGGTGGGATGTGCAGACTCCTCGTCGCGGGGGAAGCCAATGCCGTGGCCGGCGGCGTGCACTTCCCGCCCGAGTACGAGGAAAAACTCTCGCAGGAGCCGTTCCAATCTCGCCGCGGATGGCTAGCAACGACGGAGCGGACCGACCCACAGGACCCGGGCTGCCTCGTCGGAGCCAACATGGCGTTCAACCGCCGTGTA
>CAXTMD010000318.1:0-5649 GCA_964245035.1 uncultured Chthoniobacterales bacterium | reverse complement strand
AGTTTGACGTTGTCCACGCGGTAGTCTGCGTAGGCGATACTTTCGACGGTGGCGGTGATGTGCGATTGCAGCCGGTCGTAGAACGGCAGGTGCGGCGGGGGCGGTGCGTTCGGTGCGGCCGGGGCGGCGGTGGCGTCTTCGGGCAGGACCTTCGCCACGTCGAAGGCGAGGTCGACGCTGGAGACGACGGCTTTCTGCGCGGGCAGGCCAAGGTTGCGCACCTGGGTCTTGAGCGTGCTGGTGACCTTGCCGCCGGCCAGCGTGAACTCGCCGCCCGTGTGCAGCGAGCCGTCGATCTCCTGCGGCAGCTTGACGGGCAGCTTCGTGAAGTCGGGCAGATCGAGCGTCAGCGTGCCGCGGCCGGTGGAACGCGGCAGGTTCTCCATCTTCTCGGCCAGCTCGACCTGCGCGTCCGTGGCGAGGCGGTTGCCGCCCTGCACGAAGCCGGTGTCCTTCAGGCGCACGACGCCGCGGTCGAGGTCGCGTTGATCGTCACCGCGTCGACCGGCGTGGTGAGCGTGTCGCCGAACGCGAGGCCGCCCGCGCGGATCGCCGCGCCGCCCGCCCAACTCTTGGGTTGGTTGGTGTTGCCGGTGAAATCGACGTGGAATTTGTCGAGGCTGCCCGCCAGCGGCAGGTCGAGCTTGAGGAAGCGCAGCAGCGTCGGCAGCGAGAGCGCGTCGATGTCGAGCCCGAGCTTCACGTCGGGCGGCGTGCCGAGACCGTGCACGTCCAGCGCGATGTTGGCGGTGCCGCCGAGCAGACGGTCGGCGTCGATGGCGGCATCGAGGATCTGTTGTTACAGCTTCGAGCCATTGATCTCCAGCAGGCGCAGGTGGATTTCCGGCGCGAGGTTCACGTCGGTCAGGCGCAGGTCGCGGTCGCGGTAACTCGTGGCGGCGGAGACGTTCGTCAGGTCGGGACCGCCGGGGATACGGAGTTCACCGAGGCGGAGTTCGCCCGCGTGGTCGGGGTCGAGTTCGAGCGTGAGGCCGCTGACGAGCAGTCCCTGGCTGGCGGCCGACTCCGTGGCGGCGGCAACGGCCGGCGAGGCCGGCGCGGGCACGACGGACGACGCGGCGGCGTTCTGGCCGGTGGCATGCGCACCCTCGGGCGTGTCGGGGCGCATGAGGAAGTTGACGTTGCGCAGGCTCAGACGGCCCGGCAGCGGCAAGGGCGGCAGGGAGAACGGCTCCTTCTTTTTCGGCGGCGAGGGCGGCGACTTGCTCGGGTCGTAGATGATGTCAGCGTCGTGCAGCGTCGCGCTCTCAATGAACGCCGAGTTCAGGCCGTGACGCGCGAAGGTCAGCAGGCTGTAGTGGAGTTCGAGGTGGCCGACGTTGGCCTTTTCGATGGGGCCGGGCGCGGTCGGCGTGACGTGAAGGTTGTCGATGTGCAGGTTCGTGAAGATCGACCCGCCGATGTCGAAGTCGACCTTCAGGTGCTCCTTCGCCGCGAGCTTGGGCGCGACGATTTTGACGGCCGTGAAAATGATCGGCCGGTAGAAGAGTACCAGCAACAACAGGAGAATTCCCGCACCCGTGAGTAAGCGTTTCCACCACGGCCAGCGGCGGCGCGGCGGTGGGGATGTCGGGTCAGCGGGGGCAGGCACGGCGCAGTTGTAGCCGAACCCTCAAAAAAAGGCAAAAGGCAAAAGGAAGAGGGCGGCGCCGCAAGGAACGCATCGGCGGCAGACTCGCCCCCGCCCATGGTAGGCTCCAGGGCCGAACCCCAGACGTTCAGTTGTTGTAGCCTTCGGCTGTGCCGCCGGTGAAAGGCGTCCCGCAGTCGCTCGTCAGATTGTTGGCGTACTTGGTGGCGGAGACCCCGTAGGTGCAGTTGGAAACCGTGTTGTTCACGGCAAAGTCGACGAGATAGAGGCCGTAGCTGGTCGCGGCAAGTTTGCTGATCGTGTTGCCTGACGCCACGAACCCTTTACTTCCAGCCCCAAAAATGCCAGCGTTGGAAGAAGACGCGGTCAGATTGGCGACGGTATTGTTCGAGGCCGTGTTGCCTGCGCCGCCTGCCATGTAAAGGCCGATCGCGGCCCCGCTGGGATGGAAAGTGGAGGTTCCGAACAGCGCGCTGGGAACCGTGCTGCCGCCAATGTTGCTGACCCGGTTGGCGCTCGCTCGGCTGTCAGTCGCCCCCTGGAGGATGGCACCCGCGTAGTAGCCGTTGGTGATGAGCAGATCGTGCAGGCTGTGGTTGATGTTCAGCGAGTTGCTTTGGTTGATGCCCGCCAGGGCCACGCCGATCAGGCAGTGGCTGATCGTGCCATTCTTGATCGTCAGGTTGCTGCGCTCGTAGGCGAACACCCCGAAGACCTTGGTGGCCGGGGTGTTCACCGGCCCGGAGAGATAATGGCCGCCGAGGTCCAGGGTGACATTGCTGGCGTTGACGGTGATGATGGCATCGTTGTCAGCCCCATTGCCCGCGTAAGACAGGTTAGCGCCAAGCTGGTAATAGCCGCCGGTGGTGATCGTGTAGGGCGCGCTGGTGATGATCGTCGGCGCGGGCACCGGCGCGACTTCCTGGGCGGGCGTGCGCCCGGCCGCCAGCGTGCCGAGAGCCAGGATCGGGAGGAGGAAACGGAGGGACTTGGATGTTTTCATAGAACCTCATCCTAAGCGGTTTACGACGCGACCGACAAGGCGAAAGCAAGCGGCCCGTCCGCGCCCCCTCCCGCGGCCTTCCTCGCCCCGTCTTTCGCCTGCAATTTTTCACAAACACCGCGTTGCAATCCGCCCCCTCGGTACTACCCTACGCGACTCCATGATCAAACAGGACGGCGACTGGGACATTCCCTCGGCGACGAGCGCCTACAACATCGACCGGTGGGGAGCGGGGTATTTCTCCATCAACACGCAGGGCAACTGCCAGGTCACGCCCCTGCAAAACCAGGGCGCGGCCATCGACGTGATGGCCGTCGTGCAGGAGGCGCGCGAGCAGGGCCTCGGCTTCCCGCTGGTCATCCGTTTCCAGGACCTCCTGCGCCACCGCGTGCAGACGGTCTGCCGGGCGTTCGAGAGCGCCATCGCGGAGTCCGGCTACCAGAAGCCGTACCGCGGGGTTTTCCCGATCAAGGTCAACCAGTTGCGCGAGGTCGTGGAGGAAATCCTCGACGCGGGCGCGGAGTTTCACTTCGGACTGGAGTGCGGCTCCAAGCCGGAACTTTTCGCCGCGCTGGCGGTGCACCGCGACCTGGAGAGCGTCATCATCTGCAACGGCTACAAGGACGCCGTGTTCATCCAAAACGCTCTGATGGGGCGCAAGCTGGGCAAGCAGATCATCATGGTCGTCGAGAAGATCGAGGAACTGCGCCAGATCGTCGAGATTTCCAAGGAGATGGGCGTCGAGCCGCTGGTGGGTCTGCGGGTGCGCCTGCAGACGCGCTCGTCGGGCAAGTGGGCGGCCAGCGGCGGCGAGAACGCGAAGTTCGGCCTGTCCACGGCGGACCTCGTGTGGGCGAGCAACTACCTGAAGGAGAACGGACTGGCGCACTGCCTCAAGCTCGTGCACTACCACGTCGGCAGCCAGGTGCCCGACATCGGCACGATCAAGCGCGCGGCGCGCGAGGCGGCGCGCTACTACGCCAAGCTGATCAAGATGGGCCACGACATCGGTTTCATGGACGTGGGCGGCGGCCTCGGGGTGGATTACGACGGCTCGCGCACGGCGTTTGATTCGAGCACGAACTACACGCTCCACGAGTACGCGCGCGACATCGTCTACAACGTCATGGAGATTTGCGACGGCGAGAAGGTGCCGCACCCGACGCTGGTCAGCGAGAGCGGCCGGGCGCTGGTGGCACACCACTCGATGCTCGTCATCGAGGCGTTTGGCGCCATCGCCAAGGACGGCGCGAATGGGCCCATCGAGGTCACCGAAAAGGACGGCAAGCTCGTGCAGGACATCTCCGATACACAAAAGGGTCTGGCGCGCGAGAACCGCCTGGAGGCGTTGCACGACGCGCAGCAGTACAAGGAGCAGGCGCAGGCGATGTTTGACCTCGGGCTGCTCGACCTGGAAACGAAGGCGAAGGTCGAGGGCATCTACTGGCAGATCGCGCGCAACGTCGTGAAGTTCCACGAGGGGATGCGCTACATCCCGGAGGAGGTGCGCGACCTGTCGATCTCGCTCGCTGACCAGTACCTTTGCAACTTCTCGGTGTTCCAGTCGCTGCTGGACCACTGGGCGCTCGGGCAGTTGTTCCCGATCATGCCCATCCACCGGCTCAACGAATCGCCGGACCGCAACACGACGCTGGTGGACATCACGTGCGACTCGGACGGCAAGATCAACAAGTTCATCGACCTCCAGGACGTGAAGGACACGCTGCCCTTGCACGCGCTCAATCCCGGCGAGCCGTACTACTTGGGGTTGTTTCTGGTCGGCGCGTACCAAGACATCATGGGGGACCTGCACAACCTCTTCGGGCGCGTGACGGAGGTGCACGTCTTCCTCGACGAGGACGAGGACAGCGGCTGGTACATCGAGGAAACCATTGAGGGCAGCACGATTGCCGGCGTGTTGGCGCTAACCCAATGGCAACAGGCCGAACTGGCGCGGCTGATGAAGGCGCAGATCGACGCCGCGATCAAGAGCGACCGGCTCAAGCCCAACGACGCCATGCGGATGCTGGCGACGTTCGAGCGCAGCTTGCAGGGCTACACCTACCTGACGTTCAACGGGACGAAGTAAGGCGTCGGTGCCCGGAGTCGGGCAACAAACTTGCTTTGCTGGGGACGCCGTGACCCCCGAAGCTTCCGCCGACGCGCGTTCCCACCTCTGCTGGTTGGACTGGCTGCGGTTCCTGGCCGCGTTCGTCGTGGTCGCCGACCATGTCCGAGGCTTCCACTGGGATCACTACCGCACTGGACTGGGGTATGCCCATCCCTACGGCCGGCTGGTTTTCCTCTCGCTGTTCTCGCTCGGTAGGCAGGCCGTGGTGGTGTTCTTCGTGCTCAGCGGCTGGCTGGTGGGCGGCCGCACGATCCAGAAGCTTCGCGCCGGAAGGTTCGACTTGGGAGCCTACGCTGCCGACCGGCTGGCGCGCGTGTACGTGCCGCTCGTGCCGGCCCTCTTGCTCACGCTGGCCATCGTGCGTGGGTTCGACGGAACCGTGCAGCCGTCCGAATACGTGGTGTGCCTGTTCGGCCTGCAAAACGTCTTTTCCGTCCGGGCACCGCTCGTCAACCAACCGCTGTGGAGCCTGAGCTACGAAATCTGGTTCTACGTGCTGGCGGGCTGCGTGGGCGTTGCCTGTCGCCGCGGGAGCGGCGCACAGCGTCTCGTGGGTCTGGCCGGCGCGCTCCTGGCCGTGTGGGTCTGTTGCACGCTCGGCAGCACCTACCTGACCTGCTGGCTGCTGGGCGCGGCGGGCTTCTGGGTGCATGAACGCATCGCCCCGTCTTTCCGGCTGGCGACCGCGTTCGCGGGCACGCTGCTCATGACGGCAGGCGCGGCCGCCTACCAGATCCGGGCGCACGTCCTCCCTCCCGCCCCGCTCGCCGTCCTGCGCGTGCTGCCTTCGGATTCCGGTGCGCAGTTGGTCGTGGCCGGCGGCGCGCGGCTGCGCGGCGTCGGGCTCGGCGGCCGGGCGCCGCGGGCGCGCGCCGGCCGGCGCTTGGACCGCCGGGGGGGGCC
>CAXTMD010000317.1:2708-5660 GCA_964245035.1 uncultured Chthoniobacterales bacterium | reverse complement strand
CGGCGGGCCCGTGCTCCAGCCCGAGCGGCGCCGGCGGCCGGAGGCGGTGGAGGCGGTGCGCGCGCTGGGGGCGGACGGGGTCGTGGTGTTCGCCTACGGGCAGATTCTGTCGCCGGCGACCCTCGCGTTGCCGGCGGTGGCGTGCCTGAACCTCCACGCGTCGCTGCTGCCGCGCTGGCGCGGGGCGGCGCCGATCCACGCCGCCGTGCTCGCGGGCGACCGCGAGAGCGGCCTGGCGGTCATGTACATGGCCGAGGGTCTGGACACCGGCGACGTGCTGCTGGAACGCCGGGTGAAACTGCGCCGACGGGAGACGGCCGGTTCGCTGCACGACCGACTGGCCGCACTCGCGCCGGAGGCGTTGTTCGAGGCGCTCGATCTGCTCGCCGCTGGCAACGCCCCACGCCTCCCACAGGACAACGCGCTCGCCACGTACGCGCCGAAGCTCGAACGCCAGAGCGGCCTGATCGACTGGACCGCTCCCGCGCGCGCCATCGAACGCCTCGTATACGGCATGAACCCGTGGCCGGGGGCATTTACCTGGCTGCCCGGGACCGATGGCGGGCCGCCCCGGATGCTCAAGGTGTTTGGGGCGTTCGCCTGGTCACGTCCGACCAGTGGGAGGCCGGGCGAGGTGGTTAAGGCCACAAGCTTCGGTCCCGTGGTGGCGACAGGGCAGGGGAGAATGGTGCTTTCCGAGATGCAGTTGGAGGGAAAACGCCGGATGCGCGCGGCCGATTTCCTGCGCGGGCACCCGCTGGCACCAGGAACGTTCCTAGGTCAGGATCGCTCCGGTTCTTGAGCGGGTGGATGCCCGGGTGTAAGGATCGAAGCCATGAGCACGATCACACTGACTTTGCGCGACGAGCGCCTGCACGAGATCCGCGCGTTGGCGCAAGGAACAGGCATGACGCCGGAGGAGTGGCTGCAAAGCAGGATCGAATCCATGCTGCTTGATCCCGCCAGTGATTTTGAACGAGCCGCCAAGTACGTTCTGGATAAGAATCAGGAACTCTACCGCCGGCTGGCGTCGTGATCCGCTACCTCGACATTGACGAGGTTTTACGATTGCACGCCCTTGGCATCTTCCGCTCCGGCGGTTCGCTTCGTCTGCGGGACGTGGCGCTGTTGGAGTCGACGGTCGCGCAGCCGCAGATGAGTTTTGGCGGAAGCGACCTCTATCCCTGGTTGGTGGAAAAAGCCGCAGCCATCGGCTTCTCGCTGGCAGCCAACCATGCTTTTGTCGATGGCAACAAACGCGTCGGTCACGCTGCGATGGAAACGTTCCTGGTACTCAATGGAAGGCAGATTGTGGCGTCCGTTGACGAACAGGAAGCCGTGATGTCGTCTGTCGCGGCGGGTGAGACCGACCGCGCCACCTTCACGAGCTGGCTGGCGACCAAAGTTCGTGGCTTCAAGGCCTGATCGTCGCGCCGGAACTTTTGCGTGACAACACCCGTCTGACCGTCTTTGCTGGCGTGCGCGTCGACGGGTCGAACATTTCTGCCATCCGCATGCCCGGTTTTTAACGAACGCATCCCATTATCTGCGAGCTATTTATTAACATGAACCCACCCGGCGAGGTCCGCTACAAACGCATCGTGCTCAAGATCAGCGGCGAAGCCCTCCGCAAGAACGACAGCCCCGACAACATCTCCCCCGAGATCGTCCACAACGTCGCCCGATCCATCCAACAGGTCCAGGCCCTCGGCGTGCAGGTCGCCGTTGTCGTCGGTGGCGGCAACATCTGGCGCGGCGCGGCCGCCAGCGCCCGCGGCATGGACCGCACGATGGCCGACTACATGGGCATGCTCGCCACCATCATGAACGGCATCGCCCTCCAGGGCGCGCTGGAGAACCTGGGCGTCGAAACTCGCGTGCAGACCGCCATCGAGGTCAAAAACGTCGCCGAGCCCTACATCGTCCGCCAGGCCATCGGCCACTTGGAAAAAGGCCGCGTGGTCATCTTCGTCGCGGGCACGGGCAACCCGTTTTTCTCCACCGACACGACGGCCGCCCTGCGCGCCAGCGAAATCAAGGCGGAGATCATCCTCAAGGCCACCAAGGTCGACGGCATCTACACCGCCGATCCCGTGAAGGACCCCTCGGCCACGCGCTACGACCGGATTTCCTACACCGAAGCCCTCGCCAAACGCCTCGCCGTGATGGATTCCACCGCCTTCAGCCTGTGCCTGGACAACAAGGTGCCCATCATGGTTTTCGACATGAACGAGCCCGACAACATCCTCCACGCCGTGCTCGGCCGGCAGGTCGGCACGCTGGTCACCAGCGAGGCTTGAGCGGGGCGGCAAGCTGCGATATAGCTAGGGGCCGTCACGGCCCGGGTGGCGATCCCTCCACTTTACTCTCTTCTCCCCGATGACCCCCGACGACATCCTCCTCGAAGCCGAAGAAGGCATGGAAAAAAGCGTGCACTACATGACGCACGAGTTCTCCAGCGTCCGCACCGGCAAAGCCTCCCCCGCGCTCGTCGAGAACATCGACGTGGAAGCCTACGGCTCCAACATGAAGCTCAAGCAGCTCGCGCTCATCACCACGCCCGAGCCGCGCCTGCTCGTCATCCAGCCCTTCGACGCCTCCACGGTCAAGGACATCGAGCGCGGGTTGAAGGAATCCCGCCTGGGCATCAACCCGGCGGTGGACGGCAAGATCATCCGCCTGCCGATCCCCGAGTTGAGCGAGGAACGCCGCCGCGACTTGGTCAAAGGCATCAAGCAGATGGCCGAGGAAGCTCGGGTGCGGGTGCGCGGACACCGGCGTGAGGGTCTCGAATCCGCTCGCAAGGGCAAGAAGGACGGTGACCTGACGGAGGACCAGCTCAACGACTTCGAGGACGGCATCCAGAAGCTGACCGACCAGTACATCAAGAACATCGACGCCGCCGTGTCCACGAAAGAGGCGGATATCATGAAGGTCTGAGCCGTCCTATGC
>CAXTMD010000317.1:0-2698 GCA_964245035.1 uncultured Chthoniobacterales bacterium | reverse complement strand
CAACCACCGCCGCGTCCGCGAAGCCGGCGGAGGGTGCTGTGCGTGTCGTGCCCGACTTCACCTGGATCGGCGCGGGCGGCAAGGTGTACCCGGGCAAGAATTTTCGCGGCCAGCCGGTGGTGATCCTCATCGCCTCGTCGCCCGACGCGGGCGACCTGCGCAAGCAGGCGGGACGAATCGAGGACCGCTACCTGGATTTCGCGGCCAAGAAGACGATCTTCGTGGCGGCGTACACGGGCACGATGGGCCGGGTGCCGTCGGACGTGCCCTTCGTCGTCGCGCAAAACGGCGCGGCGGTGGCGGCGAACTTCGGCGTGCAGGCCGGCAACGGCCTCGGCATCGTCGTGCTGGCCCCGGACGGCCACGTGGACATGACCTCCACCCATGTGGAGGGCGCGCAGCGGCTGCTCGACATCATCAGCAACACCTTCCAGACGCAGGCGGCGGAGCGGACGGGGCTGGGGGGTTAGCGGATCGGTTCGTTCAGGGAATCCCCTGAAATGAACAGTCCAACAAAGACGGGCTTGGCAAAAATCGACTCTGCACTAGGATGGGCAGCGTCGTACTCTCCGACACTCCCCACCCAGACCTTCGCACACTTTGAAAAAGCATCTTCTCCCCCTTCTGCTTGCGGCTGGACTCGCAACTACCGCGCACGCCACCGACTACGCCGGTAACGGCAACACCGGCTTCAACGGGGTGGTCGGCACCGGCACGCTCAGCGTGACGAACGACTCTTCCGGCGCGTACGTTTTTTCCTTCACGCTTGGGGGCCAGCAGACCAACTTCGGCGGCAACGATCTCGTCATTTACATTGATAATGGACAGGGGGGCGGCATCGGCACCAGCACCGCGAATCTGACCGACACAAACGACGGCGGCCGGGAAGCGGTTTCGGAGTATAGCGGCACGAACCGTTCCACGCTAAATTTTGGCGGTTTCCTGAATCCGCAATTCGCCCTGGGCCTTTCGATCAACAACGCGAACGTCTACGGACTGGTGAACAACGGCACGTTCAGCTTCAACGGCGGTCAGGGTGTTGGTGGCACGAGCCAAGGTGGTGTCACGTACGCCGTGACGGTTGGCAACGGCACGTCTACCTCCACGATCCTCACTGCCACCGTGCCCGCGGCGGACCTCGGCCTGACGGCGAACACTGCGGCGAGCCTTGAGTTGCTAGGCATCCAGATTTCCGAGACCGGTTACAGTTCAAACGAGGCCACGGTGGGGATCACTGGCAATCTCGGCTACGGCAACGCCCAAACCATTGCCGGCGTGGATACCTTCGTCGCCACTGTGCCGGAGCCGGGCACCTGGGGCATGGCGCTCCTCGGCTTGGGCGGGTTGATCGTCGTTCAGCGCCGTCGGCTGCTCGCGTGCTGAAGCCGCTGTTTTTAGTGGCACGAAAATCAAGGAGGCCGCGCCGACAATCTGTCGGTGCGGCCTTTCTGTTTTTTGTAGGGCAGGCGCCTCGCCTGCCGCGTGGTGGCGCATGGATTGGGAACCGACCAAAACGGCCAAGCATGCAAGAGGTATCTGGCTTCCCGTCCCGCGGCAGGCCGAGCGCCTGCCCTACAATCAGCGCGCGGCAACGCCGCCGTCCTACCGCAAACCCCCGATCGCCTCCGCCACCTAACCCCCGCGGAACACGGACGTGCCGGCCACCATCACGTTCGCACCGCGTCCGCGCGCGATCTGCGCCGTCTCGGCCTTGATGCCGCCGTCCACCTCGATGTGGTAGCCCCAGCCGTTTTCGGTCCGCAGCCGGGCCGCGTCGGCCACCTTGTCCATCGTGGCGGCGATGAACTCCTGACCGCCGAAGCCGGGGTTGACCGTCATCACCAGCAGCAAGTCAATGTTCGGCAGATGCTCCTGCGCGGCCGAAAGCGGCGTGGCGGGATTGATCGCCAGCCCGGCCAGGCAACCCGCCGCGCGGACGTCGCGCAAGGTCCTGGCGACGTCGTGCTCGGCCTCCAGGTGCACCAAGATCGAGTGCGCCCCGGCCTCCACGAAGCGCGCTAAATAGTGGTCCGGCCGCGAGATCATCAGGTGCACGTCGAGCGGGAGCTTGACCGCCTTGTGCATCGCCGCCACCACCGCCGGACCAAACGAGATGTTGTCCACGAAGTGCCCGTCCATGATGTCGAGGTGCAGCCAGTCCGCTCCGGCGGCCTCCACGCGGCGGGCATCCTCGCCGAGCTGCGAGAAGTCTCCGGCGAGCAGGGAAGGGGCGACGAGGGGCCGTTCGAATGCGGGCATGGCTAAACGATGAACGGACCGGGACCGGGAAGCAAACGCGTAAAACAACGTTCTTCCCATGCGGCCGTTTGTCTTTATCTTCGGGTTCGTTGGACGACGAACCGCCGATCATCGACCTGGGCAGCGACGCCCATTTCATGGGCGACGCCCTGCGTCAGGCAGTCCGTGCGTACGAGGCCGGCGAGGTGCCCGTCGGCGCGGTGATCGTGCGCGGCGGACGCGTCATCGCGCGGGCGTTCAACCAGGTGGAAGCCCTCACCGACGCCACCGCCCACGCCGAGATGCTGGCCATCACCCAGGCCGAACACGCCGTCGGCGACTGGCGGCTGACCGACTGCACGCTCTTTGTCACCAAGGAGCCTTGCCCGATGTGCGCCGGTGCGGCCGTGCACGCGCGGCTGGGACGGGTGGTCTTCGGCTGCGGAGATGCGCGCGGTGG
>CAXTMD010000316.1:1227-5664 GCA_964245035.1 uncultured Chthoniobacterales bacterium | reverse complement strand
GCGCCGAGGTCGACCAGCGTCTCGATGAGCACGGCGGTCTGGATGGTCATGTGCAGCGACCCGGTCACGCGTACGCCGGCCAGCGGACGGTCCTTGGCGTATTTCTCGCGGATGGCGATGAGGCCGGGCATTTCCTTCTCGGCGATCTCGATTTCCTTGCGGCCGAAGTCGGCCAGGGAAAGGTCGCGCACGGCGAAGTCTTGCGTCTGGGCAGCGGTTTCTGTGTTGGAGGTGGTCATGATTGGATGGGTTGGAGTTGGGGTACAGCTACAACGGTGAGTGGTTATTTGGCGGCGTCCTTCAGTTCGGCGGCCTTGTTGGTGGTCTCCCAAGTCAGATCCGGGTCATCCTTGCCGAAGTGGCCGTAGTTGGTGGTCTTCGAGTAGATCGGCCGCAGCAGGTTCAACTGTTCGACGATCCGGCGCGGCTTGAAGGAAAACACCCGCTGGATGGCATCCTCGATCTTTTGCTCGTCGACGGTGTTGGTGTCGAACGTGTCCACGTGGACGCTGACCGGGTCGGGCCAGCCGATGGCGTAGGCGAACTGCACCTCGCAATGCGTGGCCAGGCCCGCGGCCACCACGTTCTTGGCGACCCAGCGCCCCATGTACGCGGCCGAACGGTCCACCTTCGACGGGTCCTTGCCCGAGAACGCCCCGCCGCCGTGCCGGCCCCAGCCGCCGTAGGTGTCCACGATGATCTTGCGCCCGGTCAGCCCGGTGTCGCCCTGCGGCCCGCCGACGACGAAACGGCCCGTCGGGTTGATCAAAAACTCGGTCTTGTTGGTCAACATCTCGGCGGGCAGTTCAGCGCGGATGACCTCTTCCATCAAGAAGTCGCGGATCGTGTCGTTGTCCACGCCCTCGGCGTGCTGCGTGGAGATCACCACGTTGGAGATGCCCACGGGTTTGTTGTCCTCGTAGATCACCGACACCTGGCTCTTGGCGTCGGGGCGCAGCCAGCCGACCTTACCGGACTTGCGGATGCGTGTGAGCGCGCGGCCCAGGCGGTGCGCGAACATGATCGGCGCGGGCATCAGTTCCGGCGTCTCGTTGCACGCGTAGCCGAACATCAATCCTTGGTCGCCCGCGCCCTGCTCGGCCGTTGCTTTGCCCTCGACTTTCACCTCGTCCACGCCCTGCGCGATGTCGGGGCTCTGCGCGGTGATGATGTTCGTCACGAACACCTTGTCGGCATGGAACACGTCGTCGTCGTTCGTGTAGCCGATCTCGCGCACGGCGTCGCGGACGAGTTGCACGTAGTCGAGCTTGGCGTGCGTGGTGATCTCGCCGCCGACGATGACGACGTTACTCTTGGCGTAGCTCTCGCAGGCCACGCGGCTTTTGGGGTCCTGCGTCAGGCAGGCGTCCAGCACGGCGTCGGAGATCGTGTCGCAAACTTTGTCGGGGTGTCCTTCACCGACGGATTCGGAGGAAAAAATGAAGCGGCGGGCCATGCGAGGATGTTTGAAAATGAAGTGGGTTGCGCGTGATCGCGCCCGTATCTAACGGCGATTCAGACCCGGTTCAACAAATATTTATAAACAAATCATGATATTTAGATATATTACCTTTTGTTCATGCCTTCGATCATCAAATCCCTGCGGCTGTTAGCGGATGCAACGCGCCTGCGGCTGCTCCTGCTGCTCGAACAGGCAGAACTCACCGTGGCCGAAATCCAGGAGGTCCTGAACATGGGTCAGTCGCGCATCTCGACGCATCTGGCGCAGCTCAAGCGCGCCGGCCTCGTGCGCGACCGCCGGGCAGGCAAAAACATCTACTACGGTCTCGCGCAAGCCGACACGGACGACGCGAGCGAGCGGCTGCGGGAGATCGTCGCCGCCAGCGCGAAGGAGATTCCGGAAAGCGCCATGGACCGCACCGCGCTCGGGCTCGTCCTGCGCAAACGCGAGGACCGCGCGCGCGAATACTTCAACCGCCTAGCGGGAAAATTTGGCCGCAGCTACTGCCCCGGCCGATCATGGCAGGGACTCGCGCACATGCTGCTGGGACTGCTGCCGGCGATGGTGATCGCCGATTTGGGCGCGGGCGAGGGCACGCTTTCCCAACTGCTCGCGCGCACGGCGCGGCAGGTCATCGCGGTGGATAATTCGGAGAAGATGGTCGAGTTCGGGTCCATGCTGGCGCGCGAACACGGGTTCGCCAATCTGGAGTACCGCTTGGGCGACATGCAGTCGCCACCCATCGCGGCGGGCAGCGTGGACTTAGCGATCTTCAGTCAAGCGTTGCACCATGCTAGCCAGCCCGAGCGGGCCATCGCCGCGGCGCACGCCATTCTCAAACCCGGCGGCCGGCTGGTGGTGCTTGACCTGCTCGCCCACGGGTTTGAGCAGGCACGGGAACTCTACGCGGACCTGTGGCTGGGTTTCAGTGAACTGGATTTGCACCAGTTCCTCGAACGCGCCGGGTTCGAGACGGTGGAAGTGTCGGTCGTGGCGCGCGAGGAACAAAGCCCGCACCTGCAAACGGTGTTGGCCACGGCGCGCCGACGTTGACGGGTGGAACTACGCCGCCGGGGCCGGCGCACTGTTATGCACCGTGTCGAGCACCTCGCCGAGCGTCGTGCTGAACTCCTCCAGCCCCGTGCTGGGCACGATGATCGTGTTGCGTCGACCATGAGCCTCCTCGGTGATGCGCAGAAAACGTCCGCGGTCGTTCTCGCGAAACTCGATGTAAAAATGCTTGCGCTCGATCTGCAACTCCTGCGCGGCAATGATGTTATCCATACTTTTCAGGGGATGGGAACAGGCGTGGCGGCCCGGGGGATGGGGGTGGCCTGCCACGGCCGGATTTCCAGAGTAAGTGTTGCCACAGATTGCACCTGCCGCAACCCGATATTTTGTCCGCGCGCGCCGAAATCCCGGCGAATGTCTATCCGCAAAATACTCCATCTCAGCGATTTAGATACATGCCAAACGCCGGCACCCGCACGAGCAGCGGCCGGCCCGCATCGTCGCACGCCAGGAACGCTCCCTCCGCCGTGCTGTCGGCGGCCACCACGTGGTAGCTGTCGTAGCTGAACATCTCACCCGGCAGCAGCCGCGGCGAGCGTCCCGCGACGCCGTCGCCCTCCACGACGTGGCAGCGGCCCGTGACGAGATCCTTGAGGACCCATTTGCGGGCCTTGATCGTCGCGGGCTGGGTGGACTCGTTGAGGACAGTCACCGTGTACATGAACGGGTGCGGCCGATCCGGCGGCGCGTCGAAATCCGGCGCGTACGCCACGCGGTCCACCCGCGCGCTGAGACCTTCCCTCTCTTGCAACGGCGTCGCGCCCGTGAAATAAACTGGCGGTTGAGCTTTCATCGCTGTCAGGTGGCCGCGCCAGAGTCTATGGAAGTCCTGCCCGGCCGCTTTGTCAATTTATGTCGCCTGCCTCCTCTCCGCCGGTCGCCCTGACCATCGCGGGCTCCGACAACTCGGCGGGTGCCGGCATCCAGGCGGACCTGAAGACGTTCACCGCCCTGGGCGTGTACGGCCTGACGGCGGTGACGTGCGTCGTGGCCGAGGTGCCCGGCCGCGTGCTGTCCGTCCAGCCGGTGATCTTGGGAACGATCCGGGACCAGGTCCGGTCGTCGCTGGAGGCGTTCCCGGTGCGTGCAATTAAGACGGGGATGCTGCACTCCCGCGCCGTCGTCGAACTCGTCGCCGACCTGTACGGCGCGCTGGACCCGGCGGCGCGGCCGCCGCTCGTCGTCGATCCGGTGATGGTGGCCACCAGCGGCGCGGCCCTGCTGGAGCCGGAGGCCGTCACCGTTTACCAGGAGCGGCTTTTTCCGCTGGCGGCGCTCGTCACGCCGAACCTCGACGAGGCGCGCGTCCTCCTCCCCGACCGCGCGATCTCCGGCGAAACCGCCCTGCGCGCCGCCGGCCGCGAGTTGGCCGCGCGGCACGGCACGGCGTTTCTGATGAAGGGCGGCCACTTGGGCATGGACACGGCGCTAGACGTGCTCTGCCTGCCCGGTGGTGAGACGCACGATTTTACGTCGCCCTTCCTGCGTGGCGTGTCGACCCACGGGACGGGCTGCACCTACTCCGCAGCCATTGTGGCAGGGTTGGCGTTGGGGTTGCGTTTGCCGGACGCGACCGCGCGCGCGAAAAAATACATGGATTTTGCCATCGGGCGTTCGCACCGCTGGACGGACGACGGGCGGCAAACCGGTGCCCTCCGTCACGCGGTTGACGCTCCCTTTCCTTTATGAACGTCCTCATCATCGGCGGCGGCGGCCGGGAACACGCGCTCGCCTGGAAACTGTCGCGTTCGCCCGACGTGAAGCGGATCTACTGCGCGCCCGGCAACGCGGGCACCGCGCGCCTCGGCGAAAATGTCCCGCTCAAGATCACCGACATTGACGGACTGCTCGCCCTCGCGCGCGAGCGCCGGATCGACCTGACCGTCGTCGGCCCCGACGACGCG
>CAXTMD010000316.1:0-1217 GCA_964245035.1 uncultured Chthoniobacterales bacterium | reverse complement strand
ACCGCTTCCAGGCGGAAGGGCGGCGGATTTTTGGGCCGACGCGTGAGGCGGCGCGGCTGGAATGGTCGAAGATTTTCACGAAGGAGTTCCTGCTGCGCCACGGCATCCCGACGGCGGCGGCCGGACGCTTCGAGCGCGTGGAGGACGCGCTGGCGTTTTGCCGGGAGCGTTCCTTCCCGCTCGTCGTCAAGGCGGATGGGCTGGCGACCGGCAAAGGTGTCATCATCGCCGAAAACTACGACGCCGCCGCGCGGGCGGTGCACGGGATGATGGTCGGCGGCCGCTTCGGCGAGGCCGGGCGGCGGGTGCTCATCGAGGAATTTTTGACGGGCCGGGAAATCTCCCTCCACGCGCTGGTCGACGGCAGGCGCCACCGGCTGCTGCCCGCGGCGCAGGACTACAAGCGGGTCGGCGAAGGCGATACCGGCGAGAACACCGGCGGCATGGGCTCGGCCTGTCCACCGGCCGTCCGCCTGGCGGACGATCTGCCGGGACGCGTCGAGGCCGAGATCATGCGGCCGTTCATGGCCGGGCTGCGCGCGGAGAAACTGTGCTTCCAGGGACTGCTTTTCCCCGGGCTGATGCTCACACAGACTGGGCCGCGCGTGCTGGAGTTCAACGCACGCTTCGGCGATCCGGAGACGCAAGCCATCCTGCCCCGCCTGCAAACCGACCTGCTGCCGGTGCTTGAAGCGACGATCGACGGCCGTCTGCACGAGGTAGAATGGCGTTGGGACGAACGCGCGGCGGTGTGCGTGATCCTGGCGTCCGCGGGTTACCCCGGCGCGTACGAGATCGGCAAACCCATCTCCGGACTGCACACGGTGCCGCCCGAAGCCGAAGATCTCTTCGTGTTTCACGCCGGCACCCGGCTGGAAGGCGACCGGGTCGTGACCGCCGGCGGACGCGTGCTAGGGATCACCGCGCTCGGCCGTGACCTAGCCGACGCGCGGAGTCGTGCTTACGAAGCGGCGGAACGCATCACCTTCGAGGGTCGCTATTTTCGCCGCGACATTGCGCTCGGCTGATCCAGAACGCACCCCACAAAACATTCCCTCCTCCTGAGGGGAGTTTTACGAGCCGGAGGACCTTGGCAGGGGTACTTGCCGGCCTCTCGTCTTTTTGACCTATCCGGCAGTGTTCTGCTCGCGCGTTCACTGAGGGCAGGCGAGTACCTTCCGGCGAGGACCTTCGACTCGTAAAACTCCCCTCAGGAG
>CAXTMD010000315.1:327-5689 GCA_964245035.1 uncultured Chthoniobacterales bacterium | reverse complement strand
AATACCGGCGGTCGGGGTCGAACCGACACTCCCTTGCGGGAACAAGATTTTGAGTCTAGCGCGTCTGCCAATTTCGCCACGCCGGCTTGTAGACTGCCGGGGAGTTTCCAACTAGTTCCCCTCACCCGCAAGCAGAAAAGCGCGTCAGGATCGTCCGAGGACCGGGTGTCTTTCTGGCGGTTCTTCCAAATACCACGGCACGCTGATCACCACGATCTGCGGATCGCGCAGGGCCAGGATGGCCGCGCGCAAGGCCCGCGACCGGTCGTTGTGCAGGAAACTTTCGTACCAGTGCGTCTGGTACAACTCCGGGATGATGACCGCCAGCCAGCGTCCGGCTTCCTGTTCGCCCTTCAAACCCTGCAGGCGGCCGATCAACGGCTGGAACAGCAGTCGGTACGGCGATTCGAGCACCTCCAGGCGTGGCGGGTTCAAGCCCACGCTGCGGGCCGGTTCCTCCACGTCCTGCGCCCAGCGCGGGTAGGGATCGACCGCTTCCGTGTCGGCGTCGTCCTCTTCGCCCGTCAGCACGTGCACGGCGACCACGTCGCGGGAAAGCCGCATCCCGAACCGCAAAGCCTCCTGGGTCAAGCGATTCCAGCCTTTGATCGGCACCACCACCAGCGGTGCGCCAAGCCGGTACGGGTTCAGCGCCCGGGGACGGTGGATCTGGCGGGCCACGCGCAGGTAGTGGCGCTTCACCCAGTAAAACACCCCGAGGATCGCCGGAATGATCACCAGCGTCACCCAGGCGCCCTCGGAGAATTTGGCCACGATGATCACCCCCAGGGCCGTGGCGGTGGTCACGACGCCGACCGCGTTGATGACCAGCGAGGTACGCGCCCCCCGCCCACCGGCGCGCCGCCAGTGCACGACCATGCCCGCTTGCGAGAAGGTGAACGCCCCAAACGCCCCCACGGCCAACCCCGGGATCAAACCGTCGGTGCTCCCGCCGCACCCCCCCAAAAGCAATCCCGCCGCGCCCGCGCGCGCCACGATGCCCGCCGAATACACCAGCCGGTGCCCCACCACGCCCAGCACGCGCGGCAGGTAACCGTCGGCGGCCACGATGCGGCACAGGCGCGGGAAACCCGTAAAACTGGTGTTGGCGGAGAGCGCCAGCACCACCAGCACGCTGCCGATGGTCACGTAGTACAGCACGCCGCAGCCCGCGACGGCTCCCACGAGTTGCGAAATGACGCTCTGGTAACCCGGCTGTTCCTGGTTCATCGCGCCGACGCCGTACACGCGCGACAGAAAGGCGATCCCACCCAGCAGCAAGCCCAGCACCACGACGATGAAGGTCAGGGTGTGCCGGGCGCGCTCGACCTTGGGCTCCTCGAAAGCGGCGATGCCGTTGGAGACGGCTTCCACGCCCGTCATCGCCGTGCACCCGCTGGCAAACGCCCGCAGGAGCAGCCAAAAGCTCGCCGGCGCGACCGTCGGCGGCAGCGCGGACGGCGGCGCAATGGGCACCGGGTGGCCGCCGCTGACGGCCACCCGAAAAATCCCCACGGCGAGCACGCCGAGCAAACTCACCACGAACAGGTAGGTCGGCACGCTGAACAGCACACCCGATTCCCGCGCCCCGCGCAGGTTGACCAGCGTGATGATCCCCAGCACCCCCAGACAAATCGCCAGGATGTGCGGCTGGAGAGCCGGGACGGCCGAGACCAGCGCGCCGACGCCCGCGGAGATGCCCACGGCCACGTTGAGGACGTAATCGAGCAGCAGCGACGCCGCGGCCAGCAGTCCCGCCCGAGTGCCCAGATTTTCTCTGGCCACCGTGTAGGAGCCGCCGCCGCTGGGATAGGCGGAGAGCGTCTGGCGGTACGAAAAATAAAGCACCGCCAACAAAGCAAGGATGACCAGCGAAACGCCCTCGACGTAGGCCAAGCCGGCCGCGCCGAGCGGGAGCAGGATCGTCAGCGCCGCCTCCGGTCCGTACGACGCGGAGCCCAGGGCATCGAGCCCGAGGGTCGGCACGCCGGTCCAGACACCGATCTTGTTTTCGGTCTCCTCGGAGGTCGCCAAGCGGCGTCCGAGCAGGATGTCGAGCAGCGGCATGCTCCCCTTTAGTCTGGCTGCACGTTGGTGGGCTCCTGGTCGCCGCGGCCCGTGAAGAACCGCTGGAGCCTCGTGCCCGTGTGTCGCATCGTCTCGTTCACGGCGTGGCCCGTGCGGGTGACCGAATCGCCGACGGCGTCCGTCGTGTGGTCGAGGGTGCGGCCCGCGCGCGAGAAAAAGCCGCCTTCTTGCGGAGGAGGAACGGGCTGCACGTTGTTGTAGGTGGTCGTGGTCGTGGTGATCGTGGTGTTGCGGGAGGGCGACACCCGGGTCGGCTGCACCGCGTCGTGATCGGCGTTCGCGCTGACGAGGTTGCGCGGCGCAGCCGTCGGCGCGGCGACGGGCGGTGGCGATGCCGCTTGGTTGAAGCCATTGACGGCGATCAGGGTGCCGTCGTGCGCCGCCAGCCGCACCTCGCCGACGCGGGTGCCGGCCGTGTTCTGCAGGGCGAGGGTCCACACCGGTTTGCCGGTGGTGGCGCTGACCCGCAACGTGTAATCCAGCACCGAGAACGGCACCTTCGCCTTGCGCGCCTGCTCGTTGGCCGCGTCGAACGCCCCGCTGGAATCCAGGTTCAGGTCCGGCAGCTGGATCGGCTTGAGCGTCGTGGGCTGGCCGGACGTTTTCTGCGAGACGATCCGCGCTCCCTCGACCTTGATCTCGCTCGTGCCCCGGCCGCCCTCGGTGAGCACGATACGCCACACCGCCGGCTGCGGGGTGCCGTTGCGCCCGGTGACCTCGACCACCCGGTTCAGCGCATTGGAGCCGAGCGACTTGCCCATGGAACGCAACGCGGTGTAAGCCGTCGCGGGAGCCGCTTGCTCGGCGTGGGACGCACCGGCGTGGCAGGCCAGCAGGCCGACGACCAGCATGGACGACAGAGACTTGGTCATAGAACACCGGGATTTTAGCGCCCCGCGCCGCGCTGTCCACCGGTTGCCTGCGCCCGCGGGCGTTTGGCTTGCCAGTGGGGCGTCTTTCGGTTAACCAACTTCTCGCGGCCCACCATTCCCATGTCCACCGCCGAAGTTCTCCCGCCCGCCGCGAGCGACGGACGGCCCGCGGAGAAACTGCTGGCCCTCTACCGGGGGCTCGTGGAGGTCAGCACGCTGATCAACGCGATCACGGACTTCAACGAACTGCTCAGCGAGATCATGGACGTGGCGCGGCGCGTCATGCACGCCGAAGGCAGCGCGCTGTTCCTGCTCGACGAACCCTCCGGCGAACTGCGCCTCGTCATCGCCCGCTCGGCCGACGGCGAGGTGGTCTCCGCGCATCAGGCCGTGCCGCGGCAGGGTTCGGTGGCTGGTTGGGTGTTCGAGCACGGCGAGAGCGCGCTGATCCCCGACGCGTACGCCGACCCGCGCTTCTATCCAGGGTTGGACCGCCGCACCGGTTACCGCACACGCGCGATCCTGTGCGTACCGCTGTGCCGTCGGGGCAAGCCCATCGGCGCCCTCCAGGTCATCAACCCGCTGGAGCCCGACCGTCCCAGCTTCGACGCGGCCGACCAGGACGCGCTGGAGTCCTTCGCCAACCTGGCCGCGACCGCCATCGAGAAGCTGCGCTTCCTCGAAGACCAGCGCCGCCGCGCGCGCTTCGAGCAGGAGATGCTCATCGCCACCGAGATCCAGAAAAACTTCCTGCCCGCCGAACTGCCCGTGCGGCCAGACCTGGCGTTTGCCGCGCTCTACCGTCCGGCGCTGGACGTCGGCGGAGACTTTTACGACGTCTACGAGGTCGGGCCGGACGAGTTGTACTTCGTGGTCGGCGACGTGGCGGGCAAGGGCGTGCCGGCGGCCCTGCTGATGGCGCAATCCCTGAGCATCTTGCGGCTGATCCTCGCGCCCGGCGTCAGCCCGGCCGACGTGCTCGTGCGCTGGAACGAAAACCTGTGCCGCCGTTCGCTGCGCGGGTTGTTCGTGACCGCCCTGGTCGGCCGCATCGTGCCGTCGCTGCGGCGAGTGGAACTGGCCAGCGCGGGGCACTGCCCGCCGTGGCTCGTGCGCGGCGGCGCGGCCGAGGAACTCGCCGTCGCCAGCGGTCCGCCCATGGCCATCCTCCCGGCCAGCCGGTACACGGCCAGCACCGTGACGCCGCAGCCCGGCGAGTGGCTGACGATTTACACCGACGGATTGACCGACAGCCGCGATTCGGGTGGGGAAGGCGCGCATCTCGGGCAGGCGGGGGCACGCCGGCTGCTAGAGAAAACATTTGCCAGCGCCCAGCACGTTGTGGCAACACTCTCCCACGGGGAAGCCGCTTACCGCGGCGACTCCCCTCCGCAGGACGACCTCACCCTGCTGGCGTTCGGCTTCCGCGCATGAACCTTCCCCCGCCCCTCCTCCCGTGCTCCGGGCGGCCCTTCGCATGACGCACCGCGAGATCGAATTTTGCAGTCACGCCGGGAACCTGTCGCTGGTGCGACGCTTCGTGCGCGCTTTTCTCACCGAGCAGGGAACGTGCGCCAATTTGATGGATCTCATGGTGCTGGGCATCGACGAGGCCTGCACCAACGTGATCCGCTACGCCTACCGCAACGCCCCTGACGAATTGATCCGGCTCAAGCTGGAATGTGTGGGCGGCGTCATCCGCTGCCGGCTGCGCGACTACGGCCAAGCATGCGATCCGGCGAAGATGAACGGTCGCTGCCTGGAGGTGGTCCGTCCCGGCGGTCTGGGTCTGCATTTGATCCGGCAGGCGTTCGACAACGCGTACTACCTGCGTCGCCCGAAAGGCACGGAGCTGGTCCTGGTAAAATCGTTGGCGGCCGACGAGTCGGGTTCCACGGCAAGCGGGATGGATCGTTCCACGCGGGCGGCGTGATTGTAGGGCAGGCGGGGCGCCTGCCCTACAATTCAGATCTGCACCGTCTCGCCGAGGGCGGTGGAATACAGCAGCAGCCGGTCGACCGGCCGGCCGAGCCCGTGGGCGAACACCTCGGCGTAGGCTTTGAGTTGCGGGGCGTATTTTTCGGCCAAGCGCCGCAGGAAACTCGCGTCGTCGGCGTCGGAAGGCCGCCGGCGGTCGGTCTTCCAATCGACGATCCACAGCTTGGCCCCTCCGCGCGTCAGGATCACGAGGTCCATAATGCCTTCCATCCACTCGCCGGTTCGCCGCGGGTGGGAAAACGGCATTTCCGGCAGGAAAACTTCACCGTCCGCCAGAAATTCTCGCCGGGCGGCGCTCGCGGTGAACCGCCCCAACTCGTCGGCCGCGCGCGCGGTCCAGGCCACGGACGCGGCGATCCCCGCCCGCTGGCGACGCAGATACTCCTGGCGGGCCGGTTCGTCGG
>CAXTMD010000315.1:0-317 GCA_964245035.1 uncultured Chthoniobacterales bacterium | reverse complement strand
CCCTCGCTCGACAGCAGGCGGTCGTCCTCGCCGTCGAGACTCTGGCCGTGCGAGTCCAACGCGCGCACGTCGACCGGGGTGCCCGGTTCCGGTGCGGCGTGGTTGTGCACGAGGCCGGAAGGCAGGACACGCTGCGGGATCTGCCGTGAGATCGTCGCCGCCCGGCTCAACCGGCGGCGGTTCTCCTCAAAGTAGGGCGGGCCCGGGTCGTCGGTAGTCTCGGCCGGCGGCGTCGGGCTTTCGGCCGGCGGTGCGGGCGCGGCGTCGAGGAGGGCGGGCAGATCGAGTTCCTTCCAGCGCGCCAGGCCCAGGAAGTT
>CAXTMD010000314.1:457-5698 GCA_964245035.1 uncultured Chthoniobacterales bacterium | reverse complement strand
GCGGGCCGTTCCGGAAGAGTCCGCTGAGTCCCGTTGGGTGCTCGGCGAAAGCCTGACGATGAACATTGACACGGGCGTCGCGCCGGGCATGCTGCCGGCAGCGTGGCGCTTGGACGGAGATTCCGTGGCCGCGGCCGGGTTGTTTCCGGTGCGTTCCACCGACGGCAAATTGCCTCTCAAAGTCGATTGCCAATTTTGAACAACCAACCGAACATGCAGTCAAACGCAGCCCCAATCATGAAAATCCGTTTCACCCTCTCCAGTCTTCTCGCCGCCGTCGCGTTCTGCGCGGCCGCGCCCGCCGCCCACGCGCAGCTCAAGGTCGCCACCGTGGACATGAACAAGGTCTTCAGCGGCTACTACAAGACCAAGGACGCCGAGAACAAGATCAACGACGCGCGCGAGGTGGCCAAGAAGGAACTCGACGAGCGCATGGAGAGCCACAAGCAGATGCTCGACGAGATCAACCAACTCAACAAGGACATCGACAACCCGGCGTTGAGCGACCAGGCCAAGAAGGACCGCAACAAGAAGCGCGACGACAAGATCGGGCAGGTGCGCTCGCTGGAGCAGGAGATCCAGGAGTTCAAGGGCAGCCGCGAGAAGCAGCTCCAGGAACAGGCCGTGCGGATGCGCAACCAGATCGTCGAGGAGATCACGAAGGTCATCACCGACGAGGTGAAGGAGAAGAACTACGACGTGGTGCTCGACAAGAGCGGCCAGAGCCTCAACGGCGTGCCGTTCGTGCTGTACTCGCAGGACCGGATGGACTTCAGCGACTCTGTCATCACCACGCTGAACAAGACCCGGCCCACGGCGGCGGCAGCGACGGCCGCGCCCGCGGCGACGCCGGCCCCTTCTCGCGCGAAGCCTTAACTTCCCCGGAGCGCAGGTTCCGATTTTCCTCAGGCGGGCAAGCTCCGAGACGGGCTGCCCGCCTGCTCCTTTTTTACCCGCATGATCTCCCTCGCTGAACTCCTCCCCACCGTCGGCGGCGAACTGCTCGCCGGCCCGGCCGCAACGCCCATCCTCGGCGTCGCCTCGCTGGCGGAAGCAGGCGAGGGAGAGATTTCGTTTTTCGGCAACCCGAAGTACCTCGCGGTCCTGCGCCGTTCGCGCGCGGCGGCGGTGCTCGTGCCGCGCGGGTATCCGCCGGAGGCGTTCGGCTGGACGCCCGGCGGGGACACGCCCGCGCTGGTCGCCGTGGACAACCCGTCCCTGGAGTTCGCCAAGCTCGTGGAGCGTTTTTCCCCGCCGCCGGTGCCGGACGTGCCGGGGATCGACCCGACCGCGGTCCTCGGCCGCGACGTGCGCCTGGGCCGCGACGTGTGCGTGCGGGCGTACGCGGTGATCGAAGACGGGGCGGAGATCGGCGACGGCGTGTCGGTCGGCGCGGGGGTGTTCATCGGCGCGGGCTGCGTCGTCGGGGCGAACAGCCGGATTTATCCGCACGTCACGATCCGCGAACACACCCGGATCGGCGCGCGGGTGATCATCCACAGCGGGACGGTGATCGGCGCGGACGGCTTTGGCTTCGAGTTGAAGGACGGCCGCCACGCCAAAATCCCGCAGACCGGGATCGTGCAGATTGACGACGACGTGGAGATCGGCGCGAACGTGACCATCGACCGCGCGCGCTTCGGGCGCACGCACATCGGCGAGGGCACCAAGATCGATAACCTCGTGCACATCGCGCACAACGTCGTCGTCGGCGCGCATTGCCTGTTGGTGGCACAGGTGGGCATCTCGGGCAGCACGCGCTTGGGCAAATACGTGACGCTGGCCGGTCAGGTGGGAACCGTCGGGCACATCGAGATCGGCGACGGGGCGATCCTGGGCGCCAAGTCGGGGGTCAGCAAGGACGTGCCCGCGAAAGAGGTGTGGTTCGGCTACCCGGCCGCGCCGCTGGCGGAGTCCAAGGAGCAGATCGCCCACCTCCGGCGGCTGCCGAAGCTGTTGGAACGCGTCAAGAAGCTGGAGGCAGAACTAGCGGAGATGCGCAGGTTGCTGCCGGGGAACAAAGAGTGAGTTGTGCGTTGTGCGGGTAGGTTAGCCCTCGGTTGTAGGGCAGGCGGAGCGCCTGCCCTACAAAAATGCAGCCACATCGCCCGGCAGCGGCGCTTCGACCGTGCGCGGACCGCGGCCATCGCCGGGATCGAACGTCAGCCGGTGCGCGTGCAGCGCGTGGCGGTCCAGCCACAGGACCCGGGCGAGTTCGGGTGTCCAGCCCGTTTCGATGAAACGCAGGTAACACGCTTCGTTGGGACCGTAAATCTTGTCTCCGACCACCGGGTGCCCCAGATGGGCGAGGTGCACGCGGATCTGGTGCAGCCGCCCGGTCTCAGGCACCGCCCGTACGAGGCTCCAGCGCGCACCGTCCTCCGGCCGCACGCCACGCCGCCGCACCTCGAAGCGTGTCCGCGCCGCCGCACCGTTGGGATGGACCGTGCGCTTGAGCCAGATCGCCGACGGCTGCCGTTCGCCCTGGCGCAGCAGCGGCGCATCGACCGTCACAGCCTCCCATTCCGGCCAGCCGTACACCAGGGCGAGGTATTCCTTGCCGACGTGGCCGCGCATCAGGTCCAGGGAGAAGCGGCGTGCCGCCGCCGCCGTCTTGGCGACGAGCAGCGCGCCGCTGGTCTCGCGGTCGAGCCGATGAACGAGCGACACCTGCCCGCCGCAGACGCACTCGTAGGCCAACAGTGCGCGCAAACCGTCCAGCAGCGTCACCGGGCCACCGTGCCGCGTCGGGTGCACGAGCAGGCCCGCCGGCTTGCTGACCACCAGCCAGTCCGCCCCCTCGGCCAGGAGCGGAATGGGACGGGATTGCGGAGGGATCAAAGCCAGAGGACGCAGGATAGATCAAGATTTCTCCCCGCGATACCGGTCACGCTTGCATTTGCGTTCTCCCCTCCGTACTTCTGCCATTCCGCACCCGCACCCGTCATGATCGAAGTCCACCGCACCACCCAAGCCGTCCCCGCCGAACGCCTCGCTTCCCTGCCGCCGCTCGCCTTCGGGCCGGCTGCCGACGACTCCCCGGCCTCGGTCCTGGTGGATGACGCCCACCGCTTCCAGACGGTCGAGGGCTTCGGCGGCGCATTCACCGAGGCGGCGGCCCACACGTTTTACAAGCTCTCCCCGGAAAACCAGCGCCAGCTCCTGCGCGACTACTTCGATCCCGAGCAGGGCAACGGCTACACGCTCGGGCGCACGCACATCAACTCGTGCGACTTCGCGCTGGGCAACTGGGCCTGCTGCGACACGCCCGGCGACGTGGAGCTAAAGACCTTCTCGGTCGCGCACGACCGCGAGCAGATCATCCCCCTGGTCAAGGCCGCCGCGGCAACCGCCGGCCGCCCGCTGCAACTTTTCTGCTCGCCCTGGAGCCCGCCCGCGTGGATGAAGACCAACGGCCAGATGAACGGCGGCGGCAAGCTGCGGCCCGAGTACCGCGACGCCTGGGCGCTCCACTACGCCAAGTACCTCGCCGCGTTCAAGGAAGAGGGCATCGACTTCTGGGGCCTGTCAATCCAGAACGAACCCGCCGCCACGCAGTCGTGGGATTCGTGCATCTACAGCGGCGAGGAGGAACGCGACTTCGTGCGCGACCACCTCGGGCCGACGCTCCACCGCGAAGGCTGGGAGCACATCAAGGTCATCATCTGGGACCACAACCGCGATCTGCTTTTCGAGCGTGCGAAGGTCGTCTTCGACGATCCCGAAGCCTCCAAGTACGTCTGGGGGGCGGGCTTCCACTGGTACATGGCGGACTGCTTTGAAAACGTCCAGCGCGTGCACGACGCCTACCCGGACAAGGCGCTCATTTTCACCGAAGGCTGCTTCGAGCGCTTCGCCGGCGACCTGGCCGGCCCGTGGGAGTTCGGCGAGAAGTACGCCCGCAGCGTGCTCAACGACCTCAACCACTGGACGGTCGCGTGGTGCGATTGGAACCTGATCCTCGACGAACGCGGCGGCCCCAACCACGTCAACAATTTTTGTTCGGCCCCGATCATGGTGGACACGCGCGTGCCCGGCGGCGAGATCGTGCGCCAGAGCAGTTATTATTACCTGGGGCATTTCTCGCGCTTCATCCGCCCCGGCGCGGTGCGCGTGACGGCGTCCAGCACGAGCGACAGCCTGGAAACGACGGCGTTCCTGAACCCGGACGGCCGCTTGGCGGTCGTGGTGCTCAACCGTTCGGACAAGGCGTTGCCCTTCGCGCTCAAGCACCGCGGGCAAGAGGCGACGACGGAGGCACCCGCGCACTCGATCACGACGTACCGTTTCGCGGGCGGGAGCTAGATCCGCTGTCCGCGCCGTCTTTGTCCATGCCCGCCGCCATCCGCCTGCTCAACGTCCACCGCTACTACGGTCCGCCGGAGAGCCGCGTGCGGGCGCTCGACGGGATCACGCTGGAGATCGCCGACAAGGAGTTTGTCGCCATCACGGGGCCGAGCGGCTGCGGCAAGAGCACGCTCATGCACCTGCTCGGCGGCCTGGACACGCCCGACGAGGGCGAAATCTACGTCGGCGACCTGCCGCTGCACCGCGCCGACGAAAAGGCGCTCACGCAATACCGGCGCAAAGACCTGGGCATCGTGTTCCAGGCGTTCAACCTGCTGCCGACCATGAGCGTGCTGGAAAACGTCTGCCTGCCGCTGATGCTCGCCGGCCAGTCGCCGGGCAAGATCCCCCCGGAAGCGATGGGGGGGCTCGACCGCGGGGGCATGACGCCGCGCGCCAACCAGTTCGGCCACCAGCTCAGCGGCGGCGAGCAGCAGCGCGTGGCCATCGCGCGGGCGCTCATCCACAAACCGCGCTTGCTGCTGGCCGACGAACCGACGGGCAACCTCGATTCTTCCGGCGCCGCGCGGGTGCTGGAGGTGTTTCGCGACATCGCCGCCGGCAAGCTGACGACCCTGGTGATCGTCACCCACAGCGCGGAGGTCGCCGCGGCGACTGGCCGGCGCGTCCGGCTGCGGGACGGCAAGCTGGAAGAGTGACGGACGGCGGTTCGCGCAACGCGCGGCCCGAAAGTCCCGCTGTCATCCTGAGGGGAGTGCAACGAGCCGAAAGACCTCGATACGGGGTACTCGCCCGCCATTCGCCTTTGGCCGACCATCCCCGCCTTTATTTTTCTGCTCTGGCCACGAGCAGGCAATCACACGGGTACCTTGCGGCGAGGTCCATACGCGCGTTTCCCAAGCCACAGGGTTACACAAGTTTTTGAGTTGAGCG
>CAXTMD010000314.1:0-447 GCA_964245035.1 uncultured Chthoniobacterales bacterium | reverse complement strand
CCCACGGGCACCTTGGGGGCTTGGTCGTTGGGGTGTTTCCAGTCGCCTCAGGATGACAGAAGTTTTGGAGTGGAGCGTCCGCCTTGCTCCACCCACACCTCGTAATCCGCAACCATCCCGATGCAACCAACCTCGCCCGCCCTCCTAACCGACCTGTACCAGCTCACGATGGCCTGCGGCTACCACAAGACAGGCATGTCGGCGCAGGAGGCGGTGTTTCACCTGTGCTCCCGCACGCCCCCCTTCGACGGTGGGTTCACCGGCGCCGCCGGGTTGGGCGAAGCCATCGAGGCGCTGGAGTCCTGGCACTACGCCCCCGAGGAGATCGCCTACCTGCGCGGCCTGCGCGGCAACGACGGCACCGCCCTCTTCGACGACGCGTTTCTCGCCACGCTCGCCGCCTGGGAATGGGCCTGCGACGTGGACGCCGTGCCCGAGGGCACGGTT
>CAXTMD010000313.1:0-5711 GCA_964245035.1 uncultured Chthoniobacterales bacterium | reverse complement strand
GCCTACTTCGCCCACTGCGGCTACCGTAGCTTATCGAACTGAACTATGCTCTAGGAGGACAGAGGTTTTCGGGGCAAGCGCTCCGAACGCAACTACCCACCACTTGCATCTTTTCCTTGGCCCCGCCCGATCCCGCCTCTATCTTGGAGGGTTCAATCAGTTTTTCCCTGTCCCATGCCCTCCTCCACCCTCGAATCCTCTCCCATTCACCCCGACCTCCAGAAGGTCGTGGACGAAGGCAAGCTCAACGCCGCCGCCGCCCGCATCCTCAGCGCCCTGGAGCCGGGGGCCTTCACCCAGCACAAAAGCTGGGGCTTCGGCCGCGTCGCCTCCTGGAACCTCGACGGCAACCAGATCCTCATCGACTTCGGGCCAAAGAAGAACCATCCGATGCAGCTCCAGTACGCGGGCGACAACCTACGCCCCGTCCCGGCCGAGCACCTCCTCGCCCGCAAGGCGAGCGACTTGCCCGGCGTCAAGAAGATGGTCCAGGAGGACCCGGCCGGCGTCGTGCGCCTGATCCTCGAACACGCCGACGGCCACCGCATGACCCCGGCGCAGATGGGCACCCTGCTCATGCCCGAGGTGCTCTCGGGCGAAAACGAGTTCAAACGCTGGTGGGACGCCGCCAAGAAAAAGCTCAAGGGCGATGGCCGCTTCGTCATCCCGGCCAAGAAGACCGAGTTCGCGGAGATGCGCGAAGGCGCGGCCGGACAGAACGAAACGCTCCTGGCCCGCTTCGGGCAGGTCCGCCGGCTCAAGGACCAACTCGCCGTGCTGGACCAGATCTCCAAGAGCATCGAGGAGTACAAGGCCGAGCCTGCCCCACTGACCGCCGTGCTGGAGGAAGCCGGCCGCTCGGCCACGCGCAACCAGCGTCTGGACGTGGACGCCGCCTTCGAGCTGCTCGTCACCCGTGACGAGATCGCCTCCGCCGCCGGGTTGCCGGAGGGGGGTGTGACCGAGACGCCGTCACTGGTCAATTTCATGCGCGACGAGGAGTCGCGCCTTGGCGAGATCATCGGCAACCTGCCGGCTGCCAAGCAGCGTTTCGCCCTCGGCCAGATGCCGGCCGCGCTCGGCGAGGATCGCTGGGTCAACCGCGCGTTGTCGCTGTTGCCGCAGACCCACAACGCCCGCGTGGTCGGCGAGGTGGCCCGGCTGTTCGAAGGCCGGGACCGCGGCGACGAGATGCGCGTGTACCTGGATCGTTCCATCCGCGACTATTCGGTGACGTGCGAGATGCTGCTGTGGCTCTGCAAGGAGCGGGAAGATCCCAAGTACAAAGAGTTCATCAACCAGCGGCTGTTCTCGGCGATCCTGTCGGCGTTGGAGCGCGATTCGCTCAGCGAGATCAAGCGCAGCACCAAGCTGCGCGACCTGCTTTCCAGCGACCGCGAACTCGTCGGCGAACTGCTGGCCGGAGCCAGCCAGGCGGAACTGCGCACCGCCGCCCGCGCGCTGCTGGCGACCCCGGCGCTGGAGGAACTCGACAAGCGTTCGCTGATGGCGCGGCTCATCAAGCTGCACCCCGACCTGCACACGCTGCTGACCGGCGGCGCGGAGGAAAAGCCGCAGGCGCTGATCGTCTCGTGGCCCAGCCTGGAACGCAAAAAGGCCGAGCTGGACGATCTCGTCAACAAGCAGATTCCCAAGAACATCGAGGAAATCTCCATCGCACGCTCTTACGGGGATTTGCGGGAAAACTTCGAGTTCAAGGCCGCCAAGGAGATGCAGAGCGTGCTGGCGCGGCGGCGGACCGAACTGGAGTACGACCTCGGACGGGCACGCGGGACGAACTTCGAGAACCCCGACCTGACGATGGTGTCCATCGGCACGACGGTCGGGCTCAAGGACGAGGCGACGAGCAAGCAGGAGAGATACACGTTCCTGGGCGCGTGGGATGGCAACCCGGAGAAGGGTATTCTGTCGTACCTCACGGTCATCGGTCAGGGGCTGCTCGGCCACCGGGTGGGTGAGACGATCAACCTGCCGGACGAGAGCGGCAGCAACGCGCGGCCGGTGCGGATCGAGTCCATCGTCGCGTACGCTGCTCCGGCGGCGTAGCGGCTCGGTCTGCCTTGGCGAATCACGCCACGAAACGGGTGTTTTCACACCGAATGGTTGCGTGCCTGGAAGAACATCTGGATGGGCCAGACATATTAATGGCTCTCTGAGAGCAATTTAAGTGCTAGTCATTTTCGGTGGTACCCATTCTGCTAAACGGGTCGCCGATGACAGCGTCGACCAATCTGCCTGGCCAGTCTCCGTCCACTGGCGCTTACCTGCCGCCCGGTACGCGCCACCCTTTGCCCGTTGCGTGGTTTGCCCTCCTCGGGATGGCGGCCGCGCGGATGGCGTTGCACTTCGTCCTCGGTAGCGGGTACGGACTCTTCCGCGACGAGTTCTATTATCTTGCCTGCGGGGCACGGCCAGACTGGGGCTACGTGGACCAACCGCCGCTCGTGCCGATGCTGGCGCGTTTGGCGGCAGCAATCTGGGGCTACCACACGATCACGGCAGGTGAACTGCGAACGTTCAGCGCTCTCGCCGCGTCGGGTGTGATCGTCCTCGCCGGGTTGATCGCACGCGAACTCGGCGGCGGACGCTACGCGCAAGGCTTGGCCGCGTTGGCGGTGTTCTGCGGACCGTTTTTCCTCGCTACTGGTGACCTGTTCGAGACGGTGGCGTTCGACGAACTGTGCTGGACGCTGACCGCCTGGCTCGTGCTGAAAGCTTGGCGGAGTGCCCCCGGACCGGGCTGGCTGCTGGTCGGTCTGGCGGCGGGAATCGGGTCGGAAACCAAGTTCACGATGGGCATGCTCGGCCTGGGATCGGCGGCAGCGTTGACGCTGGACACTACCGGCCGCCGGCACCTGCGCACGGTCTGGCCGTGGTTGGGTGGTGTCATCGCCCTCGTCTTGCTCGCGCCCAATCTTTGGTGGCAGCACACCCACGGTTGGCCGACGGCCGAGTTCATCCACCACAACAACGCCTGGAACCGTCGGAGCTGGTCACTCGGCAAGTTCGCGTTGTCCCAACTCGAGTACCTCAACCCGGTCGGGCTTGCTCTCGCCACCGCAGGTTTATGGAGAATCTTGTCCCGGCGAGATGACGCCGGGAAGGCGCTGAGCTGGATTTTCCTCGTGTCCCTACTCATCCTGCTCGTGACCCAAGGCAAGCCGTATTACCTTGGTTCGGCTTACCCCGCGCTCCTGGCGTCGGGGGCCGTGGCAGCCGAAAGCTGGACTGCTGCGCGGTTGGCGCAAGGCCGTGATCGCTGGCTACGCACAGCAATGGAAGCAGGCCTGATCCTGCTGTCGCTGCTACTCGCCCCGGTGGCACTGCCACTGGTTCCGCGTGCGGAGTTGCCGGGGTCGTGGGAAGCGAGTTTGCAGCACGACTTCGGCGAAATGTTCGGCTGGCAGGAACTCACCACGCAGGTCGAAAGCGTTTTTCGCAGCTTGCCCTCGGACGAACAGGCGAACACGGCGGTGCTGACCATGAACTACGGCGAGGCTGCCGCCATCGAACACTTCCGCACGGTGCCGGCCACGCAGATGCCCGTTGTCAGCAAGCACAACAACTACTGGTTCTGGGGACCCGGTCCGCGCGATCCGCAGACGTTGATCATCGTTGGCATCCGTCATCCGGAGCGCTTCCAAGCCTTCTTCGGACAAATCGAAAAAGCCGCTATCATCGACAACGTGCTCGGCATCGACAACGACGAACGTGGCGCGGGTATCTACGTCTGCCGCCAACCGCGCGTGTCTTTGCGGGACACTTGGCCGGGCACCCGGGATTTCAACTGAGGCACGGCGCGGGGCAAGTGCCGCCAACTTTTTACTTAACGCGCCGCCGCGCGTGGTCTACCGTCCGCGGTTCACGTAAACCCTTCGTCTTATGTCCGAGTTCACCACCATCGCCGACATCCGCGCCCTGCAAATCCTCGACTCCCGGGGCAACCCGACCATCGAGGTGGAAGTCCTTCTCGAAAGCGGTTCCAAAGGCCGCGCCGCCGTGCCCAGCGGTGCGTCCACCGGCCAGCACGAAGCCTGGGAACTGCGCGATGGTGACAAAAAGAAGTACGGCGGCAAGGGAGTGAGCAAAGCGGTCGAGGCCGTGCACGACGACATCGCCCCCGCCCTGCGCGGCATGGACGCCGCCGATCAGGTCGCGCTCGACAAGGCCCTGATCGAACTCGACGGCACCCCCAACAAAAAGAAGCTCGGCGCCAACGCGCTCCTCGGCGTCTCGCTCGCCGCCGCCCACGCCGCCGCCGACGCGCTCGACGTGCCGCTTTTCAAGTACCTCGGCGGGCCCAACGCCAAGGTCCTACCCGTGCCGATGATGAACGTCATCAACGGCGGCGCGCACTCGGATGCGCCCATCGACTTCCAGGAGTTCATGATCATGCCCAAGGGGTTCTCCTCGTTCTCCCGGGCGTTGCGCGCGGGCGTGGAGGTTTTCCATTCGCTCAAAGCCGTGCTGCATGACCGTGGCCTGTCCACCGCGGTGGGCGACGAGGGAGGCTTCGCGCCGAAGTTCACGGGGGCGGAGGACGCGTTGGAGACGCTCGCCAAAGCCATCGAGAATGCCGGCTACAAGCTGGGCGAGGACATCTTCCTCGCGCTCGACGCCGCCTCCAGCGAGTTCTACGACGAGGAGAAGAAGCTCTACACCTTCAAGAAGTCCGACAAAAGCGAGCGCGACGCCGCCGGGTTGGTCGCCTACTACAAGGACCTGTGCAGCCGCTTCCCGATCATCTCGGTCGAGGATGGCTGCGCGGAGAGTGACTGGGATGGCTGGAAGCTGCTCACCCAGGCGCTCGGCGACAAGGTCCAGCTCGTCGGCGACGACGTGTTCGTGACCAACGTCGAGTTCCTCAAAAAGGGCATCGACCTGGGCGTGGCCAACTCCATCCTGGTCAAGGTCAACCAGATCGGCACGCTGACCGAGACCTTCGACGCCATCGAACTGGCCAAGGAAAACGCCTACACCGCCGTCATCAGCCACCGCTCGGGCGAGACGGAGGACACCACGATTGCCGACATCGCCGTAGCCACCAACGCGGGCCAGATCAAGACGGGTTCGCTCTGCCGCACGGACCGGGTCGCCAAGTACAACCAATTGTTGCGGATCGAGGCAATACTTGGTGACAGCGCAATCTATGGTGGTAAGATGCGCTCCAAAGGTTGAACTCGAACTATTACGTTGAGGAGTACGAGCCGCCGACGGTCACGATCTGGCAGCGGATCAACCGTCTGCTGTGGGTGGTGATCGTCCTGACGGTCGTGGTTCTCATCATCGGCGCGTTTTTGCCCGAGTTGGACAAGCAGCGCGAGGAGCGGCGCAAGAACGAGGATTTACAGCGTTCCATCGAACAGCAAAAGGCGATCAACAGCCACCTCCAGATGCAGGCCAGCCTGCTGCAAAACGATCCCCAATACCTGGAGATCTACGCGCGCGACAAGATGAACATGATGAGGGATGGGGAGACGGTCCTGGTCATCGACCCGCCCAAGGCACCGGCGGTCCAGCCAGCCCCGGTCGGGCCGCCGGCCGCGAGCGGCGGCCCGCGCAAGCGGCAGTGAACGGCGGACGGCTCTCCGGTGGGCCGGAACTTGCTCCGCAGGCAAACCGCCGTTACCCTCCCGCCTTTCCGAACCTCCCATGCGACTCGCACTCATCTTTCGGGGATGCCTTTTGCT
>CAXTMD010000312.1:0-5714 GCA_964245035.1 uncultured Chthoniobacterales bacterium | reverse complement strand
TACCACCACACGTTCTTCGAGATGCTCGGCAACTGGTCGTTCGGCGACTACTTCAAGGCCGAGGCCATCGGCTGGGCGTGGGAACTCCTCGTGGATCGCTGGAAATTTCCGCCGCAGCGGCTCTACGCCACCGTGTACCGGCCCGGCGAGGGCGATCCGGGCGAGTTCGACCAGGAGGCGTACGACAACTGGGCGTACTGGTTCCGCTCCGCGGGCCTCGACCCGGCCGTGCACATCGTCGACGGCAACAAGAAGGACAACTTCTGGATGATGGGCGACACCGGCCCGTGCGGTCCGTGTTCGGAGGTCCACGTCGACCTGACCCAAGCCGGTGACACCAACGGCGCACTGGTCAACCAGGGCGATGCGCGCACCATCGAGATCTGGAACCTCGTCTTCATCCAGTTCAACGCCAACGCGGACGGCACGTTCTCGCCGCTGCCCGCGCGCCACGTTGACACCGGCATGGGTTTCGAGCGGGTGGTGAGTATCATCCAGGGCACGGGCAACTTCTCGGACTTCAACTACTACATCTCCAACTACGACACGGACGTTTTCCGGCCGATCTTCGACGCGGTCGAGGCGCTCTGCCCGCACAAGTACCACTCCACGCTGCCCGCCGCAGGCACGACGGGCGCCAGCGAGCAGGAACGCGTCGACATCGCCTTCCGCGTGATCGCCGACCACCTGCGCACGCTGAGTTTCGCCATCGCCGACGGCATCCTGCCGGGCAACACGGATCGCCACTACGTCCTGCGCCGCATCCTGCGCCGGGCGGTGCGCTATGGGCGCACGCTCGGGTTCACCGAACCGTTTTTTTACAAGCTCGTGCCGACGCTCGTCACGCAGATGGGCGACGTGTTCCCGGAACTCGCCGAGCACGCGGACAAAGTCGCCGCGACCATCAAGACCGAGGAGGAAAGTTTCAACCGCACGCTGGACCGCGGCATCGCGCTTTTTGAAGAGGCGGCGGCGCAACTGCCCGCCGGCGGGCAGATCAGCGGTGCGTTGGCGTTCCGGCTTTCGGATGAACAGGGCTTCCCGCTCGACCTGACGGAAGTCATGGCGCGCGAGCGCGGCCTGAGCGTGGACACCGCCGGGTTTGAAACCCTGCTGGAGGAACAGCGCGCCAAGGCCCGCGCCGCGCAGGTGAAGGAGATCATCACCGTCGCGCCTGACCCGGAAGCGGACATGGTCAAGACCGACTTCGTCGGCTATGTGCGCGACGCCTGCATCGCCAACGTCGAGGAGATCAAGGAGGACGGCGAACAGGTTTACGCCGTGGTCAACCGCTCGCCGTTTTACGCCGAGATGGGCGGCCAGGTCGGCGACATCGGCATCGTGCAGGCCAGCGGCAAACCCGAGGTGGTGATCGCCAACACCGTGCGGCGCGGCCCGAGCTATTTCCTGCGCCTCGCCAACCCCGCCGACAAGGCAAACCTGCCCCTGGACCGGCTCGTCTCCCTGGAGATTGACGCCCCGCGCCGCCGCGCCATCGAGACGCACCACACCGCCACGCACTTGCTGCACTGGGCGCTGCACGAGATCGTCGGACCCGACGCCACGCAGAAGGGCAGCTACGTCGGTCCCGACCGGCTGCGCTTTGACTTCAACAGCGCCGCCCTGACCCAGGCGCAGGTCAACGACATCGAACACCTCGTCAACACGCACACCCTGCTCAACTCCCCCGTGGGTTGGCAGGAGGTGCCGTACCGCGAGGTGCGCGGCCGGCCGGACATCATGCAGTTCTTCGGCGACAAGTACGGCGACACCGTGCGCGTCGTGCAAATCGGCGGCCGGCCCGGCGGGATGGATGGATACTCCATGGAACTATGCGCGGGCACGCACGTGCGCGCGACGGGCCAGTTGGGCGCGTTCAAGATCCTCAGCGAGGGCGCGATCTCGGCCGGCGTGCGGCGCATCGAGGCGGTGGCCGGTTACGCATCTCTCGCCTTCTTCCGCGAACAGGCTGCCAGCCAGGCCAAGCGCGTGGAGGAACTCGAAGCGAAGCTCGCCGAGTTGAACAAGGCGCAGGAAAAAGACAAGGCCAGCCAGACCAAGCGCGACGCCGAGGCGTTCGTGGAGAAGGCTCTGCCGAAGGTGGACACGTCCGCCAACGTGCCGCGTCTCCTCGAAAACGTGCCGCTCGGCGCGGGCGGCGCGGAGTTGCTGCCGACGATCCTCAACGCGCTCAAGGGCCGCGGATTCAAGGGCGTGGCCGTGCTCGCGGGCGTGGCGGAGGGCACCGCGCACCTGGCGGTGGGGGTATCGCCAGAGTTCGTGGGCCGCTTCAACGCGGGCAAGCTGGTGCAGCAACTCGCCTCCATCATCGGCGGCAAGGGCGGCGGCAAGCCCGACCAGGCGCGTGGCGCGGGCAGGGAGCCGGGCAAGGTGGACACGATGCTCAAGAAGGCCGGCACGATGTTGGGTTGAATGGTCGGCTCATACCGTGCCGGTTTGCCTCAAACGAGGCACGGCAACGAGCGCCAAGTTCCGGCTTGCTCGTTCCCGTTCAGTTGAACTATGACACTGCGTTGTACCACCCTTGCTTTGTTTCCTCTTTGACTACCAACTCGCCTTGCATGAACACACGCCCCTCCCGTTTGCTTGCCCGTTTTTTCAGGTACGGCTGCTTCTGGCGGCGGCCGGCAATCCTGCTGGGAATGGCAGCCACCTTGTTGATCACGCCGCCAGCCATGCAGGCACAGGACGCGGCCTCACTCGCTACGGTTTATTCCTTCGAGGCGAGCCAGGGCATCTTCTCTCCCAACACGCTGATCCGGGGCAGCGACGGCAACTTCTACGGGACGACCCTGTCGGGGGTGAACACCTACAGCGGTGGCACGGTGTTCCAGCTCACGGCGGACGGAGTGCTGACCGTGCTGCACCGGTTCGCGTCCGGTGATGGTATTTCTCCCAGCCCGGGATTGATCCAGGGGAGCGACGGCAACCTGTACGGCACCACCGTTCCGGACGGACCTCACAACGGCCTCGTCTTCCAGGTCACCCCGTCGGGCCAGTACCGGGTCTTGTACAACTTCAGCGACGACGACGGCGGCACCGTGGCGGGCGTGGTCGAAGGCCTCGACGGCAACCTGTACGGCGTGACCGCGAGCGGGACGATCTACCGGGTGAGTCCGGCGGGGAATTTCGCCGTCGTGGCCAAGGGTCTCAACGCGATCAAGGGCGGCCTGATTCTGGGACGCGACGGCAACTTCTACGGCACCAACACCACCAGCGAGTTCAGCAATACGGCAAGCTCATTCTTTCGGGTCACGCCGTCCGGCAAGGTGACGATCCTCGGCACGTTCCCCTCCGGCAGCACCGGGCCGGCCAGCAAGTTGACCGAGGGCAGCGACGGAAACTTCTACGGGACGATCCCCGGCTACGCCGACACCGACACGTACGGCGCGGTGTTCCGATTCAGTCCGACCGGCACGTTCACCTTTCTGCATCACTTCACCGGCAGCGGCTACACCTACCCCGTGCCAAGCTCCCAGCTTACCCAAGGCGCCGACGGCAACTTTTACGGCGCGAGCCCGCAGGACGGGAGCTACGAGGACGGCGCGATCTTCCGGGTCACCCCAAACGGGACCTACACCAGCCTCTACACCTTCGACGGCAACGACGGGACCTTCCCGGACGACAGCGGGGCGGGTTCGGCCTCGGGGGCTGCCTTGCTGCCAGACGGCGACGGCAGCTTTCTCGGCACAGCCCTTGAGGGCGGCAAAGGAGCAGGAACCATCTTCAAACTGACGATCCAGCCGGATTTCTTCGCGGGTGCGGGCGCGCTTGACAACGACGTGTACTACCTGGCGTTTCCGCAGGGCAACCCTTTTGGCTACTTCAGCTTCCTGACGGATCCACGTTATCTCTACCATTATGATCTGGGCTACGAATACGTAATCAACGCCAATGACGGTCACAGCGGGGTGTACCTGTACGACTTCGCCAGCCGAACGTTTTTCTACACGTCGCCCACGTTTCCGTTCCCGTACCTTTATGACTTTAGCCTGAAGACGGTGTTGTACTACTACCCGGACCCGAACAACCCGGGCAGGTACAACACGGGCGGCGTACGCTACTTCTACGACTTCGCCTCGGGCAAGGTCATCACCAAGTAAGCCGCCTGGGCGGCTTCCGGGTCTCACGCGGCCTCTTCGTGCGGCAGCGTGTCGCCGGGTTCGTCCGGGTTCTCCGACGGACGCAAGAACTGCGCCGCCGGCCGTGCGGTGATCCGGCCGTCCTTGTAGATCGTCTGGCCACGCAGGAGCGTGCGCAGCACCTTGCCCTTCACGTGGCGGCCGACGTAGGGCGAGTGCGCCGGGTAGCGGTACAGGAGCGCGTCCTGGCGGATTTCGTCGCCGCTGTTCAGGCCGACGATCACCAGGTCGGCGTCGGCCCCGACGGCGATCTCGCCCTTGCGCGGATGCAGGCGGAAACGGCGCGCGGCGCTCGTGGCAAGCAGTTCGACGATCCGCTCCAGGGGCACGGGATGGCTGTCCTCCGCCGCCGCTGTGAGCATGAGCCCCAGCGTGGACTGGCAGCCCGCGATGCCCGCGTGGGCGGCAAAGAGGTTTTCCGCGTGCAGCTTGCGGTCCGGCGAGGCGGGGTTGTGCCCGGAGGCGATCATGTCCACCGCGCCGGCAGACAGCTGTTCCCAGAGTGCGAGCTGGTCGGCGGCGGTGCGCAGGGGCGGCGAGGTTTTGGCGTACGATTGCAGCCGCTCCGTGTCGGCCTCGGTGAGCACGAGGTAGTGCGGGCTCGTCTCGCAAGAAATGTTCAACCCCTGCGCCTTGGCCTGGTTGACCAGTTCGATGCCGCGCGCCGTGCTCACGCTGTTGATGTGCAGCGCGCAGTCCGATTCCCACGCGAAGAAGATCGCGCGCTGGATCGCCTCCAGTTCCGCGATGACGGGCCGCGACGCCAGGTAATCCGCCGCCGAGAGCCTACCCTCCGCCACCGCGCGGCGGGCGAGGCGCGCGGTGATGGCCTCGTTCTCGGCGTGCACGGCGACGATCTGCTCCAGGTCGCAGGCGCGGCGCATGCCTTCGAGCAGCGTGGCGTCGTCGGCCATGGGGAACTCGTCGACGGCGCTGCTGCACAGCGCCGCCTTGAAGCCGATCACCCCGCAGTGTGTCAGGTCCTGCATGTGCACGAGGCTCTCGGGCGTCAGCCCGCCCCACAGCCCGAAGTCCACCAGCGAACTCGCCTTGCCGAAGTTCCACTTCGCCAGGAACCCGCCCCGGTCCACCACGGGCGGCGAACAGTGCAGCGGCATGTCCAGGTAGGTCGTCACCCCGCCGGCGGCCAGCGCGCGGCTGCCGTGCTCGAAGCCCTCCCAATCGGTGCGGCCGGGTTCGTTGAAGTGCACGTGCGGGTCGACCAGACCCGGCAGCACGTGGAACTCGCTCGCGTCCAAGTCCGCGTCCGTGCTGCCGAACACCGCCGTGCCCAGCGCGGCGATCAGACCGTCCTTGATGCCGAGGTCCAGCTTCTCGACGCGGTCGGGCAGAACCACGGAGGCACCGCGGATGATCAGATCAAAATCGCTCATGAAAACGGAAGAGGAGGGAGGCTGACCGGGCCGCCGGAAAGACGGGAGCGGACCCCGAGTTTTCTCGGGGTTTGCACGATACCTGCCGGGGTGCGGCTGGATCAACAGAGAAATCGGCGCGCGCCTTGCATTTGGCGGCGGCGCGGCAAGTTTAGGC
>CAXTMD010000311.1:0-5728 GCA_964245035.1 uncultured Chthoniobacterales bacterium | reverse complement strand
GGAATGCCATCGCCGCCAGAGCATTCTCCCGATTATCGTAGGCGTGCAGTTGCGCCTCCCGGGCAGGCTCGGGGATGTTTTGAGGCGTCGGGGTGGCTGGGGCCACCAGGATGAGCTTCTCCAGGCCGGCCGGCCGTTGCGAGGCCAGCAGTTGCGCGACTTTTCCTCCCATGGAGTGACCCACCAGCACGTAGCGCCGGAGACCCAGCGCGCGGATGATCTCCTGCGCATCGTGCGCGAGATCCTGGACCGAGTAGCCTGCGGGCGGGGCGTCGGACTTCCCCCAGCCACGCTGGTCGTAGGCGATGCAGCGGAAGTTCGTCGCAAGCGGCGGGAGAACCGCGTGCCACGTCTGTGCCGACCCGCCCCAGTAGTGCAGAAACAGCAGCGCCGGTTCGCCGGCACCCGCTTCCAGGACGTTGAAAAATAGTTCGCCGGCTTTTAGCTTCATCGGATCATCCTACGGGAGCAAAGCGCCCGCCGCATCATGTCAGGTTGGAGTGTTTGCCGTTGGGTGCCAGCCCGAAATCACGGCGGAGGCGATGCCAAATCGGTGCTCCGGCCGCGTGGCTTTGCGTCCGGCCGACGCGCCGGGTCCGCTTGGACGAGGGCCAGGTGCCGGGCTTCGGTCGCATCGTCGGCCGGGAACATGCACTCCAGGCGCAGTTCCTGTGCGGCCACGTTCCGGGGCGCGCCCACGGTGGCCACCAGCGAGAAGTAGCTGAGGGTCACACCATCTTTGCGCAGGCGGATCGGCACCACCGGCAGGTCGGCCGTCGGTCGTTCGGTCGAGTGCCGATCACTTTTCACGCCGGGATAGGCCGACAACTCCGCCAGGAGCCGCCGGGTCTGCTCGTCGGGCACGCGGCCCACCGCCTCCCGGCGCACGCGCTCGACGAGGCTGGCGGCCAGTTCCTCCCAGCCGACGATGAAGGGCTGCAACCCCGCCGGGTCGAACAGGAGGCGGAGCAGGTTGCGCGGCTTGGGCCACGCCGCCAGATCGACAAAGCAGCCGAAGAGGCGCGGCGCGGCCTCGTTGGCGTGCAGCACGTTCCAGTACCGGTCCAGCACCAGGGCCGGGAAGGGCTCGTGCCGGCACAGCAGGAGCCGGACTGCCTCCGTGACAAGGCTCATCTCCGCCGCGCCCCACCCACCTTCGGGGTACACCGGCGCGTAGCCGGCGGCCAGCAGCAGGGCGTTGCGCTCGCGCAGGGGCACGTCGAGCGCGCGGGCCAGCTTGAGCAGGGTCTCCCGGCTCGGACTGCTGCGCCCGCTTTCCACGAAGCTGACGTGCCGCTGCGAGAGACCGGCCTCCAAGGCGAGGGCGAGTTGGCTCTGGCCGCGCGCCGCGCGCCAGTGGCGCAACTGCCTGCCCAGTTCGGATGCCGGCATGTTCTGTGGAGAGCAGTCTCTCCTGGATGCCCGGATGAAGCAAGGCTTCAGAACGCCGTGGGTCCGACCGCGCCGCACCAGCGCTTCACTTTGGACGGGTCTTGCTCGTCCATGTAAAAGAAGTGCGTCATCGTCGGGCGGACGACGGGCTGGCTGCGGTCATCGAGCGTCATGGTGACGGTGCCCCGGAAAACCTTCAGGCTGCCGCCGTCCCAGTACTCGGCCACGTCGTGGAGGGCGGTGAAGCCCGTGTCGATGAAGGCACGCAGGCTCTCGCGGATGGCTTCGCGCCCGTGCCAGTCGGCCACGCCCAGGTTGCAGACGGCGTCCTCGGCGAAGCAGTCGAAGCCGGCGCCGAAGGTTTTGTCATCGATCTCCTTCCAAAAGGCCAGCAGCCAGTCGGGAGCCGTGGTTTTGGTGAATGGGGTGGTTGTGTTCGTCATGCCTCCAGTTATCGGCAGGTGACAGCGCCGCACAATGACCTCCGAGGTAATCAATTTGCGCGGGTCAGCGTCGAACGCCCCCGATGCGGGGAACACCGCCAGGCCTCTTGACTGGCTATAACCTTTGTTTATGCTCGGTCGCATGGAACTGCGCCACCTGCGCTACTTCGTGGCCGTGGCGGAGCAGGAGAACGTCTCGCGCGCCGCGGCCAAGCTGCGTGTCTCCCAGCCGGGCGTCAGCCGCCAGCTCCGTGACCTGGAGGACGAACTCGGCTTCCTGCTGTTCACGCGCACCGGCAAGTCCGTGCGCCTGACGGCGGCGGGCAGGATTTTCTTCGCCGAAGCGCGCGATCTCCTGGCGCGCGCCGCGGCGGCGGTGGAACGCGCTCGCGCCGGCCTCGCCTCTCCGGCCGAACTCCACGTCGGCTACCTGCCGTCGGCCACGACGGAGATCCTGCCGCGCGCTCTGGGGGTCATGGGGCAGCAGTTCCCCGGGCTGCGCGTGACCCTGCACGATCTGTCCGGCGAGGAAATGCTGCCGCTGCTCCTGCGCAAGGAACTGGACGTGGCGTTGACCGTGCTGCGCCACAAGCTGCCGCGCGAACTCGCCCTCCGGGAACTGGCCCGCTACGAGACCTGCGCGGCGGTCGCCGCCGCGCATCCGCTGGCGAAAACCAGGTCCGTCCGCCTGGAGCAGATGGCGTCCGAGCCGGTGGCCACTTACACCCGCAAGGATTACCCGGGCTACAACCGGCACCTCGCGCAAACCCTCGCTAGGGTCGGCCGCAAGCCGCGGATCAGCAGCGAGCACGACAGCGGCACGAGCCTGATCACGGCGCTGGCCGCCGGCCGGGAGTGGGCCCTGCTGCCGAGTTGCGTGGGGGACGCGGCCGGCGGGCGCTTGCGGTTTCTCAAGCTGCGCCCCGCCCTGCCGCCGTGGACCATCGTCGCCCTCTGGCGCAAGGACGCCGAGGCCGAAGCGGTGCGGACGTTTGTCGCCGCCGCCGTTCTCCCCAAGCAGACCAAGCGGTGACCGGAATAGGCCATGTGGCAGCCAGCCATCGGTTTGGAACGCCGCTGACGCGGCGGGAGACTTACGCAAGTACAACCCGCCTCGGGTCAAACGAGCGAGCATAACCGATCGGCATAACGAGACAAAAAACATGGTATTACCCTCTTTGACGGAACAAGCGGACGGTTGACCGACACTTAGCGAAGCCCGGCTTCGGTTGAGTGCATCGGAGACCCCCTTCAATGAAAACCGCCATCATCGGCTCCGGCGACGTCGGCACGGCCCTCGCCCGCCTCTTCGCCCGCCGGAACCTCGAAGTCACCATCGCCAACTCCCGCGGGCCCGAGTCGCTCGAACCTTTGCGAAAGGAACTTGGCCTGACCGTTGTTCCCGCCTCCCTGCAAGACGCCGCCCGGGCCGAGACCATCATCCTCGCCGTGCCCTTTCCTGCGCACCGCGCAGTGGCGAAAGCGTCCCAGGACTGGAGCGGAAGGATCGTGGTGGACGCCACCAACACCCTCGACAACCCCGAGGAAGAAGTCGCGGGCCTGGTTTCCTCCGAGATCGTGGCCCGGGCCTTCGTCGGCGCGCGCGTCGTCAAGGCGTTCAACCATTTGCCGGCGCGTCTGCTCGGCGCGAACCCGCTGGTGGCAGGACAGCGGCAGGCCATATTCGTCTCCAGCGACGACGCCGAGGCGAGCGCCACGGTCGCGGCCCTGGCCGAGCAGCTTGGCTTCGCGCCCGTCGAACTCGGTCCGCTCGCCCAAGGCGGCGCGGCCCTGCACTCCTCGCACGGGCAGCCCGGCGGGTTGCTGTTCCAGAACCTGGCCAAACTCGACTGAGCATCGCCGACACCCATCACCAACCAGAGAAAAAAGTTATGAACGCACTCGACCACAAGATCGCCGTCATCACCGGCGGCAACAGCGGCATCGGCCTGGCGGCAGCCCGGCGCTTCGTCGAAGAAGGTGCCTACGTCTTCATCACCGGCCGCCGGCAGGCGGAGCTGGACAAGGCGGTTCAGCTCATCGGCAAAAACGTCACGGCCGTCCAGGGCGATGTCACCAAGACCGAGGACCTCGACCGGTTGGCCGCCACCGTGAAGAGCGAGCAAGGCCGCGTGGACATCATCGTGGCCAGTGCTGGCATCACCGAGCAGGGCTACATCGACACGCTGACGCCCGAGCACTTCGACAAGGTGTTCAACCTTAACGGCCGCGCGCCCGTGTTCCTGGTCAACAAGCTCCTGCCGCTGATGACGGGCAAAGGTTCCATCGTCCTGGTCGGCTCGGGCATGCACCTGATGGGCATTCCCGGCCACACGGCCTACGCGGCCACCAAGGCGGCGCTGCGCTCCTACGCGCGCACCTGGGCGGCCGAGTTCAAGGACCGCGGCATCCGCGTCAACACGCTCAGCCCCGGGGTGACCGACACCCCGATGCTCGCCGACCAGGGAGCGGGCATGGGCGACCGCGACGCCGTGATCAAGAACTACCTGAGCATGATCCCGCTGGGCCGGCTCGGCCAAGCCGAGGAAGTCGCCAACGCGGCCGTGTTCCTAGCGAGCGACCAGAGCAGCTACGTGACGGGGTCCGACCTGATGGCTGACGGCGGCGTCGCCCAGGTCTGACGCTCGGGGATGATTTGCCTGCAACGCCCGGCGAATCCATCGTGCGCAGGGGCAAAAGAACTCTGCACCGCCGCCAACACTCACCAGACAACTTACGAGAGGAAACTTTATGGACAGATTTGAAGGCAAGGTCGTGATCGTCACGGGAGCGGGCACCGGCATCGGCGCGGGCACCGCGCGCCGCTTCTTGCGGGAGGGCGCGTCCGTCGTGCTCAACGGGCGGCGGGAAGCCAAGCTGAGCGAAACCCTCCGGGGCCTGGACGCGGCGAGGGCGTTGGTCCACCCCGGCGACGTGTCGGATGAAGCGTACGTCAAGCGCCTCGTCGCGGACACGGTCGCCAAGTTTGGCCAGCTCGACGTGCTGGTCAGCAACGCCGGTTTCGCCACCTTCGGCCCCTTCGCGCAGACCACCACCGAGGACTGGCGCAAGATCATGGCCACAGACCTGGACGGTGTGTTCTTCGGCGCGCGAGAGGCGTTGCCGCACCTCCTGGAGACGCAAGGTTGCATCGTGAACCTTTCCTCCGCCTCCGGCCTGGGAGGAGACTGGGGCTTGAGCGCCTACAACGCGGCCAAGGGGGCGGTGACCAACTTCACCCGCGCCCTGGCGCTGGAGTATGGTTCGCGCGGCGTGCGCGTCAACGCCGTGGCCCCGAGTTTTACCTCCACCGACGCCACGGCCGAGTTCGAGAAGAACGCGAAAATGCTGGAGGCCTTCCGTGACCGTCTGCCGCTTGGCCGCGCCGCCACGCCCGACGATGTTGCGGCGGTGATCGCCTTTCTGGCCAGCGAGGACGCCCGCTTCGTCAACGGGGTGATCCTGCCGGTGGACGGCGGTCTCGGCGCATCCAACGGGCAGCCCAATTTCCTCTCCCTTCTCGGATAGAACGGCTGCGCCCACCCCTCGCAGGGCGCGAGGTTGGAGTCAGGGCCGGGGGCTGGCGCCCAGCCAGGCTGCCACCCCGGCCGGCGTGCGGAAATCGTCCACGCAGCGGACCCGCGCGCCGGGCAGGCTTTGGGCAGCCATGCTCGTCAGGGCCCGCCCGGGGCCGAGTTCCAGCGCGGTGTCCGCCCCGGCGGCGCGGCAACTCTCCAGGCAGGCCCGCCACCGGACCGTCTGACTGATCTGCGCGGCGAGCTTGCGGCGGCTCCCTGGCCCGGCAAACACCGCGCGCCGTCTACGCCGCTGAGCAGTCGGACGCCCGGCGCGACCTGGTCCGGTCCTCGTCCGCCGTGCGGCTAAGTCGCCGC